>CALFCS010000114.1 GCA_937950565.1 uncultured Lachnospiraceae bacterium | reverse complement strand
CATATAAAGTGTCAACCGTACAAATATAAGTCTCTTCCTCCGGCCAGGTTGCCTTATATACAATTGCCGCCGGTGTCTGAGGAGAATAACCGCCTGCAAGCAACTGTCCCGTCAATTCTCTCAGTAACCTTGCACTCAAAAATAACACCATCGTTGCCTGGTGCGCTGCAAAGGACGCAATACTTTCACGATCCGGTACCGGTGTCCTGCCTGCTGCCCGTGTAATGACCACACTCTGGGAGATGCCCGGAAGAGTATATTCCAGATTCAGTGCAGACGCAGCGCCGCAGAAGGAACTGACTCCGGGACAAGATTCATACGCAATTCCTGCCTCGTCCAGCAGGTCCATCTGTTCTCTGACTGCGCCATAGATACTCGCATCCCCGGTATGCAGACGGACCGTCATAAGCCCTTGCTTTTCTGCATCTTTCATAAGCGCAAACACTTCTTCCAGTGTCAGAAGTGCACTGTTATATATCCGGCATTCTTTTTTTGTATCTTTTAATAGTCCGGGATTTACAAGAGAGCCCGCATAAATGACTACATCCGCTTCCTGCAAAAGCCTCTTTCCACGAACCGTGATCAGGTCCTCCGCTCCCGGTCCCGCACCAACAAAATGTATCATGCTTCTTCTCCTTCTTCCTTTACAAATAATAGTGTATAGTACCCTGCCTGGTCTGGTATTTCCTGTATATTATAATAAATATGCTCTCCTTCCATCCCGCAGTTTTCTACCATAACTACCTGCTGCCCGCCGTCCTCAAGCTGTGCTTTCACTTCCGGAAGCTTCTTCCCTGCTTTCATAAGAATCTTCGTACCGGGAAGCTTCAGTGCTTCCTCAATCTGATAAGATGCCGGAAGAATGTGTATCTGCTCTGCTTTTTTTGCAATTCCTTCATTCAGTCTCGCTGCGGCAGCACAAAAAGATGGAATTCCACTTACAAGTTCTGCTTCCATCCCCTCTTGTATCAGTCTCTCATGCAAATACAAATAGGTGGAATAAACACACGGATCTCCAAGCGTAAGAAAAGCAATATTTTTCCCTGCTTCTAATATTTCTTTTAATTTTTCTGCACCCTTATCATGACTTGCTTTCAATATATCCTGATTCTTTGTCATAGGCATATCGATTCCAAGCAATTCCTTCTCTTCAATCTGCGGACATGCCTGTCTGGCAATCCGGTATGCCGCCGTCCTTTCCGGTATTTTCCCCGGAACTGCAATCACATCACATCTTTCTATCAGCCTTACTGCTTTTATCGTGAGAAGCTCCGGATCTCCCGGCCCTACTCCCACTCCGTATATTTTTCCTGCCATATCTGCCTCTCGTTCTATTCTTTTTCACTTTTTCTTACACAGGCTTTCATGAGTTTATCTGCCTGCTCTGTTTTTCCTAAAATTCCATACTGGTTCGAATACACGAGCGCCCCGATTTTCATTTCCTCCGGCGCACGGTATGTAAGATATTTTTCAATTTTCTCCATTATACAGCTCATAACTCTTTGCCGCTCCTCTTCTGAAAATCGGTCAAGCGCTTCATCCGTTGTCACGCAGTTAAGAAGCGCACACGCACGCTCACCGGAAATCCCTGCACGAAGCGCCGCTGCAGCCAGAAGCTCCATACGGCAATCAGCCCATTTGGAATGTGTATTCATAATACCGCCCGACACCTTGATAAGCTTTCCGATATGCCCGGCAAGCACCATTCCCCGGAAGCCAAACTCTGCTGCCATATCGATTGTCTGTCCGACATAGTTACTGCATGTTATGATTTCTTCTTCCCGGATTCCATACTCGCTCTCCAAAAACTCCCGGCCATAATTACCGGGAGCTGTCACAAGATACTCTCTTCCCTGGGCACGCTTCATACGGAGTTCCACACGGATCGTATCCAGAAGCGCCTGTTCACTCATAGGCTCTACGATTCCACTCGTACCAAGTATGGACAGGCCTCCTTCCACTCCCAGCCTTGGATTAAATGTCTTTTGCGCAAGCTCCCTTCCTCCCGGAATGGAAATTGTTACACGGATACCTCCGGCATACCCGGTATCTTCACAGATCTCCTCTATTTCTTTTTGAATCATCTGCCTGGGGACGCGGTTAATCGCCGCACGTCCTACCGGCTGGTCCAGGCCCGGCTTGGTTACCCGTCCGATTCCTTCGCCGCCTTCCAGGAAAATCCCCCGCTTCTCTATCCGTTCTACGGTACTATATACAAGAATTCCATTTGTGATATCCGGGTCGTCGCCACTGTCTTTTCTGACTGCACAGGAAACACGTACAGGCAAGTGGCTCTTTTCTTCGGCATATGAAATTTTCTGTTCCAGCACCTCTAATGTATACAGCGCTCCTTTCGGAAGCTTCACCTGCACACGCTGAACCACTGCCCCGGAAAACAACATCTGCATTGCCGCCTTTGTCGCAGCCTGGGCGCAGGTTCCTGTCGTGTAACCCGATGCTAATTTTTTATATGGCATATCAAATGTTTTCCTCCCGATTTCAAATCTGCCGGTATCTTATAGTTTTCCCACGGCATTTTAACACCAACATCATTATAATATGTTTTCCCGAAACAGGCAACCAGGTTTGTTCTGTAGTTCTCACCGCGTAACAATACCACGCATATCAATATCCCAAACTTTAATTTCTCCACAAGCTATTTTTTCACCAGAATTTCCAGATGGCTGCGTCCGGAAATCATCTGGTCTGTCATGCATAATGACCGTTTTTCCAATAACCTCCTCCGGATAAAATCTGGAAGTATAGATTGCGGCCCAGGATACTCCGTTATTGCTGAAAATCGGCGGAAGATCCCCCGAATGGCCCGGATGGCTACGTCCGTACCTGTCATAATGCTGCCCGGTATCTGCAAATGCATCTTCTGCATTCCCCGTACAAGATGAGCCACTATGAATATGAAACCCATAAAATCCATTGCTTTCTCTTTCCAGCTCCAGAGGAATCCCATAGATTTCCACAATCAATATCGTTCCCCCATAAGTATCATAAAAGTCCACTTTTCCGCGAATCGTTTCATAATCGTTCCGGCCTTTAATTTCTGCTGTTGCTGACGGTTTTTGATGAATCGTTGTAAACATAAAAAATCACACTCCTCATATGCAGTGTATGCTGCAATATGAAAAATGTGATTCATAACTACTGTATGTATTTATTCATTTATATCATTATAAAAACACTCCTCTAAGAATTTCTTTTAAAAAGAGTTTTCTGCTGGTTGTCAGCCTCGGTATCCAGTTAAGATACCCATAACGACGTGGAAATCATTAAGTCCCCCACGTGGACTACAGCTTTATCCAAGCTACCAGGCTCGATGCCCAGTTAAGACATCTTATGAGAGGGAAGTTTATCCTGCTCCATCTGCAGCCCAACTTTTAACGATGCTCTTACATCGAAAACATTTCTGTTCCTACTTATATTATACTCGATCCAGCAAAAAATCAACAAAAATCAGCTGTTACCATATTTTTCTTTCCCTTCACTTGTTACTCGGAAATTGCAAAAAACACTGCTATTGAAATTTCTGAAATGATATGTTAGAATATAAGTAATAAAAAGGTGCTACCGATAGACGGTTGGCCCAATAAATGTTTGACTAGAATAGTCGCTCAGTTTAGCAGACCGGGGCGGCTATTTCTGTGTCTTATTACTATCCTTACCGATAGAATATCCTATTCCAAAGCAGGTTAAGCCAAAGCTCAGCACTGCTATCAATCCTAAAATATCCATTTGGCTCAGCCCTCCTTTCCAAGATTTCCCTTTCGGGATTTCTATGTAATCGGAGGGTCACAGTCCCTCCGTAGAAGGCCAACCGCCTACCGTTTCCTGGTAGCACCCAAAAAAATTCTATCATGATTCAACAAGAATTACAACCAGAAACCTTTTTCATCCTATTCATGTTTACAAATGTAAGAAATGGATGTTAAACGATAAGCATCGCATCCCCAAAGGAGAAAAATCTGTATCGCTCTTTTACTGCCTCTTCATATGCAGCCAGTACATGCTCTCTTCCGGCAAGCGCTGAAACCAGCATAATCAGTGTGGATTCCGGCAAATGGAAATTCGTAATCAGGCAGTCCAGCACTTTGAACTGATATCCCGGGTAGATAAAGATATCTGTCCAGCCACTTGATTCCTTCAAATATCCATCCTCATCAGCAGCTGATTCCACTGTCCGGCAGCTCGTTGTTCCCACACAGATGACTCTTCCTCCATTTTCCTTTGTGCGGTTAATCTTCTCTGCCGCTTCTTTTGTAATCTGATAAAATTCCGAATGCATATGATGATCTGTAATTTCATCTACTTTTACCGGACGGAACGTACCCAGGCCCACATGTAATGTGACCCTTGCAATCTCCACGCCTTTCGCTTCAATTTCCTTCAGAAGCTCGGGTGTAAAGTGCAGCCCTGCCGTCGGCGCCGCCGCAGACCCTGTGTGTTTGGCATATACAGTCTGATAACGGTTCTTATCTTCCAGCTGATGCGTAATATATGGCGGCAGAGGCATCTGTCCAAGCTTATCTAAAATTTCCTCAAAGATTCCGTCATAATGAAACTGTACCAGCCGGTTTCCTTCTTCAACGACGTCTATAACTTCACCCGTAAGAATTCCGTCGCCAAAAGATATCCTGGTTCCGGGTCTTGCCTTTCTCCCTGGTTTTACCAGAGTTTCCCATATATTATTTTCTTTTCTCTTCAGAAGAAGAACTTCTATCTTTGCACCTGTTCCCTCTTTTGCTCCAATTAATCTTGCCGGCAATACCTTGGTATCATTGATTACAAGGCAGTCTCCTTCTTTCAGATACTCTGTAATCTCACGAAATACATGGTGAGAAACAGCCCCGGACTCCTTGTCTAACACAAGAAGTCTGGAGCTGGAACGATCCTCTAAAGGATCCTGAGCAATTAATTCTTCCGGCAATTCATAATAAAAATCCTGACGTTTCACGCTTATGAATCCCCTTCCTCATTTCTTTTTTGTGGATCTACCATACGATATGGTCCAGTATAGTTCTGTGGCGGTGTTACCTGTGGCGGCACATCCGGCATCGGCGACGCTGCCTGTCTTGGCTCCTCCGGCATCGGCGGTGTCACCTGCATTGGTTCTCCCGGCATCGGCGGTGTTATCTGCCGCGGCACATTCGGTACATTTGGTGCCTGCTGTGCATACGCCGGAATGATAGTTATTTTCTTGGCATAAATAACCCTCGTGTCACTAAGCATATCATGTAATCCCTGCTTTTCTTTATCAACACCGGCCATGATATACCCAATGCCTATTGTAATATTACACAAAAATCTTCCGATAGTCTCGCGGTACAGGACATCTGTCAGAGTAAGCTTTTCACCGTCTGCGCTTATCACACGCAGATTTAAAAGCTTTTTCCCCGGAGTCGTCCCTGCGTAATACGTAAATAAGATAAAATACAGCACATGGAATACATACAGTATAATATCCTTTAATGTATAATGGAACAAAATGTTCCCTCCAAGAGCCGTTCCCTCCAGAAGTCCCATTACTCCTAATAAAAATAATCTTACCAGAAGCAAAAGCAAGGCGGCAATGATGCTGTCTATCAAATATGCTGACAAACGAACCCAGAATCCCGCATATGTTACATCCTCTGTTTTACTGCAGTGGTTTTGCATAATACATCGGCACCCCGCTTTCCATCTCTGCTGCGGTCTCCTTTAGAATCTGTGCCTCTGACTTTGGCACCAGCTTCTTCACCTGTCCGAATATTTGACTCAGCATATCAGACGGCGACTGCAATTCATAGAAGACATCTGTTCCCATCTCATCACACATATCGGATGCCATATCCTCATACAATGCGATCTCATCAATTAACCCTTTATCCAGAGCCTGCTGCGCAGTGTAAGTACGCCCGTCTGCCAGAGCTTTTACCTGATCCACCGACATATTTCTTCCTTCAGACACGATTTTTACAAACTTGTTATAAAACTCATCTACCTGTGACTGGTAAATTGAAATCTGATCCTCTGTCAGCTTCGTACTGTCCTTATTTTCACCACTTGTAATACTTACATAACGGATTCCCAGTTTTTCATACAACCCGGTCAGATCATAGCCTGACATAATCACACCGATCGAACCCGTCGTTGTATTTGTGTTCGCATAGATTTTGTCACATGCCATGGAAACCAGATATCCGCCGGAAGCAGCGTAATGTGCCATGTAACCCCATATCGGCCTTCCGGTCACTTCTTTGTATTCCAGAAGCTTCAGGTACAATTCCTCAGACTCATAAACGGTTCCTCCCGGAGAATCCACATACAAAAGAATTGCCTGATTATCCGGATCATCTATCAGATTGTCAATATAATCCAGCGTTGTGATATGCTGATATCCTTCCGCTTCCTCAAACCAGGATGTTTCTGTCTGCTCCTGTATCGTTCCCATAACATCTACAACTGCAATATAATCTTCAAATGGAGGATCAAACGTAAAATCACCTGTCAGCATTGTCTCAACATCTTCTGTTAACATGCTCTTGGATAATGCATTTGTCAGGACGCTTGCCACTCCTGTTACAATAAACAATACTACTGCTATTACAAGGCCAATAATTTGTTTTTTCTTCATCTTTTTCTTTCCTCTTATTTACGAAGCTCGATTCCCAAAGCTTCCAGCGCTTTCAAAATCTTCTCCATAACCTTTGATACTTCTGCATCTTCGAGTGTCTTATCTTTTGCGCGGAACACGATTGAGTATGCTACAGATTTATATCCGGCCTTAATCTGTGCTCCCTCATACAAATCGAACAGTGCATAGCTCTCCATGTATGCTCCGCCTTTTTTCTCAATAACCTCTTCAATCTGACCAACAAGGATTTCTTTCGGCACTACCATACTGATGTCACGGGTCACTGCCGGATATTTGGCAATTCCTGCATATTTTCTGTCAAATGTAGCACGTGCCTCAATTTCCGGCATATCAATGACTGCAATATAAGCACGCTCGCCAATTCCATAGGTATCCGCAACATCCGGATGCACTTCCCCGAGATAGCCGATTACTGTACCATCATAAATTACATTTGCCTGCCGGCCCGGATGAAGATATGGCTTCCCGGCCTTCGGGTCATACATCTCTTTTCCGTGGAGTCCTACTTTTTCAAGAAATTCTTCGATTACGCCTTTCATACTGAAAAAGTCGCCTTCCCCATACATTCCCAGTGTAAACTGCATACGTTCCTCCGGAAGCTCTGTAAGCGGCAATGCTTTTGGAATATAAACATTTCCAAGCTCATATAATCTGACGTTTTTATTTCTTCTATTATAGTTTGTTGCCAGTGAAGTAAGCATTCCATTTAAAGAAGTGGTTCGCATAATGCTGTAGTCTTCTCCTAACGGATTCATGATCTCGACAACCTGACGAAGCTTAGAATCCTCCGGAATCATCAGCTTGTCAAATACCTTCGGGCTTTCAAAGGAATAGGTCATACCCTGGCTGAATCCGCAGAATTCTGCAATATCTCTTGCAATTTCTTCAATACGGAGTTTAAAGGATAATTTTCCTGTCGTTGCCTCTCCTTTCGGAAGTGTGGTTGGAATATTATCATAGCCATAAAATCTTGCAACCTCCTCTGCAAGATCCGCCAGACGGAATAAATCATGACGGAAAGTCGGCGCAATCACTTCATTTGTCTCTTCATCATATTCCAGATCAATCATTTTAAAATAAGAAAGCATATCTTCTTTGGATATCTCTGTGCCAAGCAGCATATTTATCTCATCTGCATCAAACGGTACACGTACCGGTTCTTTTTTCTTTCCGTATACATCTACCATCCCTCCTACAACTTCTCCAGCGCCCATTTCTTCTACAAGCTGGCAGGCACGGTTAATCGCTGCCTCTGCATTGTTCGGGTCAAGACCCTTTTCAAATTTACCGGAAGCGTCTGTACGAAGTCCAACTTTCTTACTGGATTTGCGGATATTGGTTCCATCGAAGCATGCAGCTTCAAATAACATCGTCTGCACATTATCGGTAATCATAGAATTCTCCCCACCCATGATACCTGCAATACCGACGGATTTTTCTCCGTCACAAATCATCAATACGGAATCATCCATCTGGCGCTCCTGCCCGTCCAGTGTCACAAATTTCTCATCCTTTTCTGCTCTGCGGACAATAATTTCATGACCTGCAATCGTATCCAGATCATACGCGTGCATCGGCTGCCCATACTCTTCCATAACATAGTTTGTAATGTCAACCAGGTTGTTAATCGGACGGATTCCCACAGATGCGAGCCTTCTCTGCATCCATTTCGGCGACGGGCCAATTTTAATATTTTTTACTACTCTTGCACAATATCTCGGGCAAAGCTCCGTATCCTTTACGGTTACTTTAATATAATCATTTACATCCTCGTCATTTCCTGTCTCTGTCACTACCGGCGGATGGAATTCCTTTCTAAAGGTTGCCGCCGCCTCTCTTGCAATACCAACTACGCTAAAACAGTCTACTCTGTTGGATGTTATTTCATACTCAAATACGACATCGTCCAGGCCAAGGGCTTTAATTGCACTCTCTCCCACCTGTGCATCTTCATCGAAAATGTAAATGCCGTACTCCGGTGATTCCGGATACATATCTTTATTTGAACCAAGCTCTTCGATGGAGCACATCATACCGCAGCTTTCTACCCCGCGGAGCTTTCCTTTCTTAATCTTTACTCCGCCTTCAACACGGCTGCCCGGCTCATGTCCGCCTGCGACACGTCCTCCGTCGAGTACAACCGGAACTTTATCTCCTTCTTTTACATTCGGCGCACCTGTCACAATCTGAACAGTCTCTTCGCCGATATTGACCTGGCAGATAATCAGTTTATCTGCATCCGGATGCTTCTCTATCTTGTCAATCTGACCGATTACAATTTTGTCAAGGTCTGCATCCAGTTTTTCGTATCCTTCTACTTTTGTTCCCGATAATGTCATCGCATCAGTATATTCCTGTGCTGTCACATCAAGGTCTGGAACATATGCTTTTATCCATGATAATGATGTATTCATTAATAATATCTCCTTTCTGGTTGCTTTAAAAATTCGCTGGCGTACTGTCTGAGCAGTGCTATACTCGACTCCGCTTCGCTCCGTCTCGTTTTCCGGGCTTCGCCCTATACAGAAATCCCGCTAAGAATCTGCTTCCGTGCAAGCACGGCACATCTTCTTATCTGTCTTTCTGTGCACTGCTCATTGCCAACGCTAAAACTGCTTCAAAAACCTTATATCGTTTTCGTACAGTAGTCTCATGTCGTCTATTTCGTATTTCAATAATGCGATTCGTTCGAGTCCTACTCCGAATGCGAATCCTGTATATTCATTTGGATCGATGCCACACATTTCCAGTACATGTGGATGTACCATTCCGCAGCCAAGTATCTCTATCCAGCCGGAGCCTTTACAGAAACGGCATCCTTTTCCTCCGCATTTGAAGCAGGATACATCTACCTCAGCACTTGGCTCTGTGAATGGGAAATGATGTGGACGGAACTTTGTCTTTGTGTCCGGCCCAAATAATTCTTTTGCAAATACTTCCAATGTTCCTTTTAAGTCTGCAAAGGATATGTTTTTGTCAATTACCAGACCTTCTATCTGATGGAAGGATGGTGAATGTGTTGCGTCTACCTCGTCGGAACGGAATACTCTTCCCGGTGCAATCATACGAATCGGAAGCTTGCCCTGTTCCATCACACGTGCCTGTACCGGAGATGTCTGTGTTCGAAGTACGATGTCTTTATTAATATAAAAGGTGTCCTGTTCATCTTTTGCAGGATGATCTGCCGGAATGTTCAGTTTTTCGAAATTATACAAATCATACTCTACTTCCGGCCCTTCTACTACTTCGTATCCCATGCCGATGAAAATCCGTTCTACCTCTTCAAGCGCAATTGTATTCGGATGACGGTGTCCTACCATATTCTTCTTTGAAGGAAGTGTTACGTCAATTACTTCCTGTTTCATTTTCTCTTCGCGAATTGCACGCTCCATCTTCTGTTTCGTCTCTTCCAGAATGGATTCAATCGCTTCTCTTGTCTCATTTACTAGCTGTCCCACCTTTGGTCTTTCTTCTGGTGCGACATCCTTCATTCCTTTTAAAACTGCGGTGAGTTCGCCCTTCTTTCCGAGGAACTTTACGCGCACATCATTTAATTTTTCCGGCACATCTGCAGATTCAATTGCCCGCAATGCCTCATTTTTGATGTTTTGCAGTCTGTCTTTCATCTTTTTTCTTCCTTTCTTGTTAATATTCCTGTAAGAGAAAATGTGCTTCCTCCCGATATGACAAAAAAATCCTCGTCCCTATAATCATAGGGACGAGGTTATCACCCGTGGTACCACCCTGATTCCCGCATCACTTTATCTATATCTATGCGGGCGCTCATGTCTGCGTAACGTGCACATACGACATCTCTTACTATCTGTTCGGAAATGCAGCTCACGTGGGAAATTCAATTGCCATCTGAACCTAAGGAAACTTACAGCCGGGGATTTCCTCTCTCTGTTGGAAAATGACTCTCTACTTACACGGTCATTGCTTTTATTTATTCACTTATTCCTAATTATTCTAACACAATCAGATTCCTTGTCAAGTATAAAAATTCCGCTCCTATACTGCATATCTTCTACTTTTGTGACGTCTTCTCGTTTTTTTCCTTGTCTCCTCCTGTAAAAATCTTATCGTAGAACAGAACATTCACCTCTGCCCCCAGCAGGACACTGTACATACAGAAATACAGCCACAGCATAATGAGCACAATCGTTGTCAGGCTTCCATACATACTGCTGAATCCTTCAAAGATGTCCAAATATACGGAAAACACCCAGGAAACAGCCATCCATCCTACTGTTGCAAACACAGCGCCCGGAAGCTGCTTTATCATTTTTACCTTCCGGTTAGGAAGAAACTTATACACAAGCAGCCAGAACAGAACCAGAACCGCCGGCGTAATAATCGTTCTCGCTTCCATCAGGCTGTCTGCTATACCTGAAATAAGCGGAATATGTCTTTCTATAAATATGCTCAGACTATTTCCAAATACGGACAACACCAGAAGCAGTATAATCACAAGTATAAACAACACTGTATAAAGAGTCGCCCGCAGCCGGAGATACAGATAATTACGCGTCTCATGGCATTTATACACACAGTTCAGTCCGGTACTTAAGGAAAGTACACCCTTTCCCGCCGACCATAATGCCACTACAACAGTAACCGAAAGGATTCCCACCGAATGATTATATACCTCATTTATGATAGAGGTCATCGTAGCATCAACCGTCGCCGGAAAAACCTGAATGACCGCCGTCATAATATCTGCTTTCGTAATCGGCGTATATTTTACCATCGTAAGTAGAATCAGGATAATCGGAATCATACAAAGTATAAAAAAATATGCGGACTGCGCTGCATAAGCGCCTACATGATTATTCCCCGTCTCCACAAATAGAGCCATTATATCTTTTGTCAGTTTCTTTGCTTTTTTCATGATACCCCCTGCAGCCGTCTCCTGATTCCAGTTGTTCAGGCTGTCTTTATTATACCCGGGAAACTTCTTTTTTGCTTTCTATCTTATTCCACACAAACATACAGATTACAAGTACAAGTACCGCAAATACAACACAGAAAGGACTCTTTGTGATTCCCGCAATTATAAAGGAAACAAATGCAATCACACCATTCACACATGCATAAGGAAGCTGCGTCTTCACATGCTCAACCAGATCACATTCTGCTCCCGTAGAAGAAAGAATCGTTGTATCCGAAATCGGTGAACAATGGTCTCCAAACAGACCGCCGGACAACACTGCTCCCACACAGATTGCATACGGAATACCAAATGCATGTGCCATAGGAATTGCAAGCGGCATCAGAATCGCAAATGTTCCCCAGGAACTTCCTGTTGAGAAGGATACCAGCATACCAAACAGGAAAATGACTGCTGGTATTAACTGTCCGGTAAAGTCCGCATTCTTTAGAATCTGAATGATAAATTCCGCTGTACCCAGATTGCTGATCATTGTACCAAGCGACCATGCCAGAACCAAAGTAACTGCCACATCTGTCATTCCCCTCATACCTTCTACGTAAATCCGGAAAGTATCTTTTACATTCTTAACCTTAAATATAAGCATCAACAGCATCAACAGTACTGCCGCAAGAAAATATCCCATCGTAAGCGCTACCCGGAATGTATTTCCATCTACCTTCTTAAATGGAAATCCAAGTGGAACCAGATTCACAAACAGGATTACAAACACTGTAATTATAGGAAGAACTACCATCATCGGTCTTGCATTTCCAAGAGAATATCCCTTTTCGTCTACCTGTGGGACATAATTATCTTCCATTTCCTTAGGAACCGGATTCTGCTGTGCCTTTAATTCAGCTTTTCTCATCTGCGAAAAATCCTTTTTGGTAAAAGCAACCAGCGGAATCATAATGATTGCAAGTATTGCATAAATCTGAAACGGGATTGCTTCAACAAATGTACTGTAATCGGATTCCGCAACTCCCAGATTCGTAAATTCGCTCTGAATCAGTCCCATAATATATACGCCCCATCCGATAAACGGCACCAGAATCGCAACCGGTGATGATGTGGAATCCAGAATCCATGCAAGTTTTTCTCTGGACACCTTTAATTTGTCAAATAATGGGCGAAAAACAGGACCTACCAAAAGCGGTGTCCCCAAATCTGAAAAGAAAATCAAAATCCCCCCAAACCATGCACACAGCTGTGCTTTCAGCTTCGTGTCAATAACCTTATGTACTCCCTTGGCAAATGCCTGTGCCCCTCCGGACTTTTCCATCAGCTTAATAAATCCCCCGATAAAAATAACAAGTACAATGACTCCGGCATTATAGCTGTCCGTAAGCTGAATGAAAAAATAGTCTCCAATCATAGATTTCACTGCTGTAAACGGATTCCCCATACACAAAATCAAGGCCCCCGTAAACCCTCCGCAAAACAATGAAAAAATTACATTTTTGCTCTTAATCGCCAGCACAACTGCAACCAGCGGAGGGAACAGACTCAAAATACCATAATTCACAATACCTCTCCTCCTTTGTCCTCTATATTGTATAAATATACCAAATTGATGCATGGAAGTCAAACATCTTCATCCGCTTCCTCAGACATTGTGGCAATCTTTGTTCCCGGATAAAAAAGTTCTAAGATTTCTTTATAATTCTTTCCACGCTTCGCCATTTCATTCGCACCATTCTGACTCATTCCAATCCCATGCCCATAACCGCCTCCCCGGATGACAAAAGTTTCGCCGGAGCGCTCAATCGTAAAAAATGCACTTGGAAGAAGCGTACTACTGGCAGCCTCACTTCCATCCTGCCTGCGAATGGTGTATCCCTTGCCGCCCAACGCCCTTCGAATCTTATTTTCCGTCTCCACAACAACCTCTCCCTTATCTCCCTTTGCTTTTATCTGCAAGACTACTCCGCCTGCTCCTGTCTTGGATATTTCAATACTCTGAAGCATTCCCACGTCGGTCTTTGTATTAAGCCCAATGAGATTTGACATTATCGAAACAGGCACGGCTGCCTCCCATCTATACCAGGGAAGATTCCTCTCATAATCTCCTTCTTCATCCTTTATTTCTACTGCCTGCAGATAGCTGTTTTCTTCTGTTTCCTTTGTCCCCCATGCAGCCATGCTTGTTGTCCTCCCGCAAGAGGTGGAATAATAATAGGTCGTCACAATCTGCCCATGAAAAAATACTACCTCGCCGCATGTCTCTTCCACCGCCCTCTGCGCACTCTCCGAAGGAGCTGAATTTCCATATACCTGATAATCTGTACTGTCATTCACATGTGCCTCATATTCCGGATACCCGTAATCAGCCATCTGACGGTATGCATAGCTTCTGGCACAGACAGCCTGTGCTTTTAACGCTTCCTGCTCATAGGAAGACGGCATTTCACTCGGCACAACCCGGCACAGATAACTTTCCACGGGAAGCTCATTAATCAGAGCAATGCCTTCTGCAGTCGTCCGAAGCTCTATCACACCGCTATAAGAAGGAGCCCCATAGCCACGGCGAAGACTTCCCACTGTAATCTCCCCCTGCTTTGCCTGTATCCGGATAGAACCTTTTTGAAAACGCATGTCATCCGGAGTAATCTGAAGCCATTCATTAGCCGGATACTCCTCTAATTCTCCCCCATAGGTAATTACAAGTCCAGAAGCCGCACTTAAGGTGACCTGCGGATGGACGGTATGTGCATACCCATCCGTCATAACCAGGACACGGATATTCGGATTATTCACAAGCTTTTGCTCCTGTGGAAGGAGCGTTTGTTTTTTTAGTGTTTCAATCTCCTTCGTCCTGCCAGACTTCAAAACAGCCTGAAACCCTGCAATAATAACAAGAAGTGCACAAATTGCCAATCCACAATACAAATATTCTTTCACGATCTTCTTATTCACCAATATGTATCTCCTGTTAAACCCTTCTATAATATGGAAAAGACAGCCGTTATACGACTGTCCTTTATCTTTAGTATATCCCCGGAAATGCCGGTTCCTGTATTTTGACTCCTAGCCACAGCTAGGTGGGTGTCCGCATCCGCTTTTTTGTCTTCCCCTGCATATATGGAGGCCTGACATATTACGGAGATATAAGAGTCCCGTTTAAAGTTTTGTAGGTTCAAAATAACAGGAGTATCGTACATCCCAGGTTTTCTAAAAGTATTATACCCCATCCGGCCACATTTTACAACTGCCTATTTTTTCAAATCAAAATATTTATAATTATACTTGCGTGTAAGCACTGCCACAATAATCAAAGTAAAAAGAAGCAGGGCAAGCATAATCGGGAGAAAAATCCCCACTGCTGCCACATAAGAATTATACAGCTCCATGATGCCATACAGCACAGTAATCACACCCATAAGCATCTGCAGGCTTTGTGTTTCCCTACAATATGCATCCAGATCCTTACAATCTTTTGGATTCACATCCTTCGGCAGCAGATAAGACGCACTAAGGTCTCTCTTTGTTTTCATCAGATAATATCCATACAGACCGCGAAGGCCAAAACACAGTGCAAAAACACCAAATATCAATCCCATAATCTACACCTCTATATTCCTAATATCATCCTTACTGTGTCTTCCATCTTATCTGCGTCACATTCTGTCGTGTGCAGAACCTTCGCATCCAAAATCTCTTTGATTGCATTCGGCATCTCTGTTCCTGATACATTCTGAAGCTTCGGCAGAAGCTCTAATTCATCCTCAGCTTCCTCACGCTCACCAAGGGCTGTCATAACACTGTGGACAAATTTATACGGGCTTGCTGTAGATGCAATCACACACTTTTTCTCATCTGCATTTTCTTCCCTGTACACATCACATACATGAGAAGCAACTGCGGTATGGGTATCCATCACATAACCTGTCTTATCATAGGTTTTCTTAATACTTTCAGCAGTCTGCTCTTCGTCCGCATATCCTGCCGCAAAGTCTGCAAGCTTTTCCTTCATCTCAGGAGTCACCGTATATCTGCCGTCCGTTTTCAGTTCTTCCATAAACATTTTTGTCTTATCTGCGTCTTCCCCTGTAATCAGGTAAATCAGACGTTCCAGATTGCTGGATATGAGAATATCCATGGAAGGAGAACTGGTCAGCATAAATTCCCGGTTCTTATCATAGGTACCTGTCTGGAAGAAATCAAATAATACCTTATTTTTATTGGACGCGCACACAAGTTTATCAATCGGCGCTCCCATTTGTTTTGCATAAAAAGCCGCAAGAATATTTCCAAAGTTTCCTGTCGGCACGACAACATTAATTTTCTCGCCTTCCTGAATTTCTCCGTACTTTAACAATTTGGCACAAGCATATACATAATATACAACCTGCGGGACAAGCCGTCCGATGTTAATTGAATTTGCTGAAGAGAACTGGTATCCTTTTGCAGCAAGCTCTTCCGCAAGTTTTTTGTCTTCAAACATTGCCTTAACACCGCTTTGTGCATTGTCAAAATTTCCGTGGATTGCCACAACGTCTACATTGCTTCCCTTCTGTGTAACCATCTGAAGCTTCTGTACCTTACTTACGCCGTCCTTCGGGAAAAATACAATAATTCTTGTTCCCTCTACATCTGCAAATCCTGCCATGGCCGCCTTCCCGGTATCCCCGGAAGTCGCTGTAAGAATTACAATCTCCTTCTCCACCTGGTTTTTCTTCGCAGATGTTGTAAGAAGATGCGGCAGAATTGAAAGCGCCATATCCTTAAACGCAATCGTTGAACCGTGGAATAATTCCAGATAGTAAGTATCATCCACTTTCACAAGCGGAGCAATCTCTTCTGTGTCAAATTTGCTGTCGTAAGCTTTTTCTATACACTGCTTTAACTCTTCTTCTGTAAAATCTGTAAGAAACTGCTTCATAACCGCGTATGCAGTCTCCTGATAACTCATATCCTTAAGCTCACTCATCGAAACATCCAGAGCCGGAATAAACTCCGGCACAAATAAACCACCATCCGGAGCAAGCCCTGTAAGAATTGCCTGAGAAGCGCTTACCTTTACATCTGAATTTCTTGTACTTGTGTAATGTAAATCCATTCTTTATCCCCTTTTGCTGTTTGTATATTTTACCAGACCACCTGCTGCAATCAGCTTCTGCATAAATTCCGGGAACGGCTGTCCCTGGAACTGCGTTCCTTTTGTTCTGTTATAAATCATACCGTTGTCAAAGTCAATCTCTACCTCATCGCCGGCTTCAATTCCCTTTGCCGCCTCCGGACACTCAATAATCGGAAGTCCGATATTAATCGCATTTCTATAGAAAATTCTTGCAAATGTCTCAGCAATCACGCAGCTTATCCCCGCCGTCTTAAGACAGAGCGGCGCATGTTCTCTGGAAGAGCCGCATCCAAAATTCTTATTTGCTACAATAATATCTCCCGGCTGTACCTTCTCCACGAATTCCGGGTCGATATCTGCCATTGCATGGCTTGCAAGCTCCTGTGCATCAAATGAATTCAGGTATCTTGCAGGAATGATTACATCTGTATCTACATTATCTCCATATTTAAAAACATGTCCCATTGCCTTCATTATCTGTCACCTACTTTCTCAGGATTTGCAATGTATCCTGCAATCGCACTTGCCGCAGCCACTTCCGGTGAAGCAAGATAGATCAGAGAATCTACATGTCCCATTCTTCCCACGAAATTACGGTTCGTCGTTGAAACACATCTCTCACCTGCCGCCATAACGCCCATATGTCCTCCCATACAAGGTCCGCAGCTTGGTGTATTTACCGCACATCCCGCGTCCACGAAGATATCCAGAAGTCCTTCTGCGATACACTGCTTATAAATCTTCTGAGTTGCCGGAATAACCATCACACGCACATCCTCATGAACTTTGCGTCCCTTAAGGATTGCAGCCGCCTTTCTCATATCTTCCATACGTCCGTTTGTACAGGAACCAATCACCACCTGGTTAATCGTAATCGGCTCCATTGCCTCGATCTCATCGATTGTCTTTGCATTTCCCGGAAGATGCGGGAATGCAACAGTCGGACGAACCTCCGACAAATCAATCTCAACCACTTCATCATACTCGGCATCTTCATCTGCCTCGTAAATTGTATAAGCTTTCTTTGAATGTTCTTTCATATAGCTTTCTGCTTTTTCATCGACCGGGAAGATACCGTTCTTTGCTCCGGCTTCAATCGCCATATTTGCCATTGTAAATCTGTCATCCATGGAAAGCTCCTGAATTCCGTCTCCGGTAAATTCCATGGATTTATAAAGCGCACCATCCACTCCAATCTTACCGATGATATGAATGATAATATCTTTTCCGCTTACATAAGCGCCCGGCTTTCCGGTCAGCACAAACTTAATCGCACTCGGAACCTTAAACCACAACTCTCCTGTTGCCATACCTGTTGAAATATCCGTTGTACCTACACCGGTAGAAAATGCACCCAGCGCACCATATGTACAAGTATGTGAATCTGCACCGATAATACATTCTCCGGCAACGACAACTCCGGCCTCCGGCAGAATTGCATGCTCCACACCGGATTTTCCCTGCTCGAAATACCAGGTAAGTCCCTGCTCTCTTGCAAATTCACGGATTGCTTTTGAATTCTCTGCTGATTTGATATCTTTATTTGGTGTAAAATGATCCGGAACAAGCACAACCTTATCCTTATCAAATACCTTCTCTGCCATTTGCCTGAAAATCGGCAGCGCCATCGGTCCGGTAATATCATTTGCCATAACCACGTCTAACTTTGCTTCTATTAATTGTCCCGCAGTTACAGAATCCAGGCCTGCATGTGCAGCCAGTATCTTCTGCGTCATTGTCATTCCCATTACGACAACCTCCTGTTCTTACGTTTCTATTTCCCGGCATACGCGTCTTATGCGCCTGCCGCCATGCGCTCATTGTAACACAACTAATTAGAACGATGCAACAAAGAATCCACAATCAGATAAGAAATGTCAAATAAAAAGAATGTGCAAAGCACATTCTCGCGCCGAGCGCGGTCGCTTGCGGCATCATACATCTTCGCGCGAGTGCGCATCCTCCCGGAGGGTTTTTGTTTCATAGGGAACGCAGTTTCCTATGAAACAAAGACCGATTTATAACCGGTCTTTTATCCTTGCTTTTAATTCCTCCAGAATATCCTTGTGCAGTCTGGACTCCATCTTCGGGAACGCCTTCACAAGACGTCTGGAAACCTTTCCTCTCTGAGCCGCAATCTCCTCATACCGCTGCTTTAAATCTAATATACGAGGCTCCACTGTTCCAACTACATTTTCATAAATATTTTCTCCCATCCTGTCAGAGAGCTCCCGCAATTCTCCGGCAATCTCTTCCAGCCTTTCCAGCCTGCGGTTCAGCTTCAGAATTGCAGATGCCGTCACATACAAATCAACAAATAATGCAACACTTAAAATAACAATCAGCACGATACCAGCCGGAACCGGTATCCACGACAATGCCTTATGGATTCCCGGATGAAGCAGCTTTACAATGAATACACACGCCACACCCCACACCAGTGAGAACAGCAGGCATACATACCCTCCAATATTAAATGGACGATTCGTATAATCCCACCATTTATGATGAAAAATCCGGTCCATAACATACCCGGTAAGACCTTCCAGTACTGTCACAAGTATCGTCGATGCAAGATACAAAAGCAAGAGATTGTCTGATAACGGTGTCAGGAAATAAAGAACTACACTGACACCGACTCCGTAAATCGGACAAATCGGTCCGTTTAAAAATCCCCGGTTGACAAACTTTCTTTCTACAACCGCCGCATATGCAACCTCTGTCATCCAGCCCAGTAAACCATATGTAAAAAAATATAAAATCAAAAAATAAATTTTCATCCTGCTTTCTCCATTCATTTTCTTTCTACACAAGTATAACCGACATTGCGAAGTTCGTCAAATAGTGCTATAGTATTTTGTATATGATAATATTTCTCAAAAAGGAGTGTAGTTTATGACATTAAAACAAGGCAAAAACAATACAACATACCAAATCCTTTCTATTAATATAGATTTGAAGCTGGAACGCCGTCTGGAGGCTTTGGGACTTACGGAGGGTACCTTCATTACAATCTTAAACAATGATAAAAAAGGGGCGCTTACTGCAAAATTCCGCGGCACCCGTTTTGCTCTTGGCAAACGGATTGCCGATAATATTGAAGTAAAGGAGGCTGACGCATAATGGCAGATGTAATTAACGTTGGATTTATCGGCAACCCGAACTGTGGAAAAACCACACTTTTTAATGCTTTTACCGGAGCGAATCTGAAGGTTGCCAACTGGCCCGGCGTAACAGTTGAAAAAAAAGAGGGCAGAGCTTTTTACGAAGAACAGGAATTCAAGCTCATTGACCTTCCGGGCATCTACAGTCTGTCTTCTTATACAATGGAAGAAACGGTATCAAGAGAATGTATTATGAGTGATGAAGTGGATGTCATTGTAGACGTTGTAGATGCATCCTGTCTGGAACGTAATCTTTACCTGACCCTTCAGCTCTTAGAGTTAGGAAAACCTGTAATCCTTGCGCTGAACATGATGGATGTGGTAGAAGAAAGAAATATGGAAATCGACCTTCACCGTCTTCCGGAGATGCTTGGCATTCCTGCAATTCCGGTATCTGCGCGAAAGAGGACCGGACTTTCTATCCTCCTTCATGCAGTTGCCCACCATAATGAATACAATACGCAGGGGCCTTTCATACACCACCACAAAGGCAAAACTACTGCTCACCGCCACAATCATCATGAAGAATATGCCATGGTATATGATGACTATATCGAAGATAAAATTGATCTGATCATGACAGCGCTTACCGCAGAATATCCGGATATTTCCAACAAACGCTGGCATGCGATTAAGCTTCTGGAAGGCGACAGCGCAGTGGCTAAAAACCACCCTCTGGAGCTTTCTGATGTCATTGACCGAAGTTATGAAAAGGACATGATCAACCAGAAATACGATTTTATTGAGGAGATTATAAAAGAAATACTTGTCAACAAATCAAAAAAAGAAGCTTCTACAGATAAAATTGACTGTTATCTGACCAGCAAATGGCTTGGGCTTCCTATTTTCCTCGGTATTATGGCGCTTGTATTTTTCCTTACTTTTACAATCGGCGACTGGCTCAAAGGATTTTTTGAAATCGGACTTGATGCATTTTCAGCTTTTGTAACGGATGGACTCTCCGCTCTACATACAAGTCCCCTTTTAATTTCACTTATTGTAGATGGAATTATATCCGGCGTCGGCGGAATCCTTACCTTTCTGCCAAATATTTTTATCCTCTTTCTGGCGCTTGCCATACTGGAAGATAGCGGCTACATGTCAAGAGTTGCATTTGTGATGGATGACATTATGAGCAGGCTCGGTCTTTCCGGCCGTGCCTTTCTCCCGCTCCTTCTGGGATTTGGCTGTACTGTTCCCGCAGTCATGGCCTCCCGGGCGCTGGAACATAAGAAGGACCGCTTTAAGACAATCCTTGTAACACCCTTTATGTCCTGCAGTGCAAGACTTCCGATTTACGTATTGTTCTCTTCCATGTTTTTCGGGAAATATGCAATGCTTGTATGCTATTCCATGTATCTGCTCGGAATTATCGTCGCAATCGGAACTGCATATGTTCTGTCGAAAATAGATGGAAGCAAGGCAGAACATGCCCTTTTAATTGAACTTCCGGAATACAAATCTCCGAACGCCCATACAATTGCAATCTATGTATGGCAGAAAATTAAGGATTACCTGACAAAGGCAGGAACTGTTATTTTCATTGCTTCCGTTATTATGTGGGGTATCTTAAACTTTGGACCACAGGGATATGTGACAGAAATTTCAGAAAGCTTCGGTTCTCTGATCGGCAAAGCTATTGTTCCTGTATTCACCCCAATCGGCCTCGGATACTGGCAGATTATCGTGGCTCTGATTGCCGGAATCGCCGCCAAAGAAGTTGTAGTATCCAGCTGCGGTGTATTATTCGGTATCCAGAACATCACGACTGCACATGGCATGGATGCAATGGTTGTCACCTTGGGCGCTATGGGCTTTACAGCCGCTAATGCCTATGCACTGATGGTATTCTGCCTGCTGTATGTGCCATGTACCGCGACCATCGCCACCATCCACCGGGAACTTGGAAGCTGGAAATCCACGTTCGGAATCATCCTCTTCCAGCTAGGTACTGCATGGATCATGAGCTGTCTTGTATATCATATCGGGCTTTTGTTCTGTTAACTGCACCTGAGTTCGTTTCCATGAAAATATAAAAGTCATGCGACCGGAAGATTTACTTTCCGGCAGCATGACTTTTTTTATCATCTGCAGTTAATTCCTTTTCTCTTTTAAATATGAAATTTCTATCGGGTCAATGGGAGCCGCCGGATTCTCTATCTCACTTCTTGCTTTTCTCTTATGATGTTTTAAAAGCGTTCCGCTCTTATTATAAAACCAAAAAGAGTATGCCAGCAGTTTGTTCGCTTTCCCCATTTTATCTCTGGTAGTCCCTTCATACAGCACTCCACCTGTCTCAATTGGAACCTTTCTGCGGATAAGCGCAATCAGTTCTGTTTCACAGGTCACTTTCTCCGGAAGAACCGTACAGCCCCTTCCGATACAATCCGGTTTGTGCGCATCACTGCCTCCGATACCTGGTTTTTTATATTTTTTCGCAAGCTTCGCAGCGCCCTGATTCGATTCTTCCGGCTCACAGGCATTAAAAACTTCAATGAAATCAAAACGCTTGATAATCTCCGGAGACTTATAATATCTCTTCGTATTAGCAAAGCTTAAATATTTTTCTCCGCAGGGATGTGCCGGACCCAGAATTCCCCCATGCCGGTGCACAAAGTCAATCAGAACCGTCACCGGAAGTCCTCGAAGCTCCAGCAGCCTCATTTTCACTCCTTCCGGCATAATACAGATAATATGGCCCGCATCACAAGTATCATATTCGATTCCTTTCAGTACGACAAAATCCTGATGGACTTTCCCCTTCATCTGGGATTTCCAGTGTCTGTAGCCATTATACGTATCATGATCTGTAATTAACATCCCCTGAAATCCTCGTTCCTTAAGTACAGTAATATATTCCTCCAATGTCACTTTACTGTCTATAGAACCTTCCTTCACATGGCAGTGCATGTCTATTTTCATACGCTATTCCTCTTCATCATCCTCTTCTTCATCAAGGATATTTCTTGCCTTCTCTACTTCTAACTCCATGGATACCTTTTCTTTTATCTCGTCTGCATAGTCCCTCTCCTTCTTTCCGACCTTCCGGGACTGCATTGTAAACTGCAGGACCATACCAATTACTGCAATTACTGCACCTGCCACATATCCCATCCAGTCATCAAGATTTGCAAGCCGGCCCGCCATAGTTCCAACCATAATACCACCGTAAACAGCTGTCAATACAATCACAATCGGTTCTACATAAATAGCGGAAAGAACCGCTAAAAGAAGTGATACTGCATACATCGTAATTACAATTGGCAGTGAATTTCCCGGAAGCAGCGCCCCTATAAAGGCTATACTGATAAAAAATGTCATACAAAATACCCCGAACCGGTACAGGAGAAACGACACCGCTGCCAGTACAACCGCACATACTGCCATAATCGCTATAAAAGGAATTCCTTCCACTCCTGCCACTACCGCAATCACCGCCCCTATGCCAAGTCCGATGATTCCTCCTGTAAGTGCAGTCAAAAGTCTTACAAGCTTTAATCCAAAAAGGCAGATAAGAAGTCCAATTACAACTCCGGCAATCATAACACCCATTGCAGGCTTACCTGCAAGAAACACGGAAGTTGGTCCATCTGCCCCTCCAAAGATGCCAATACTTTTACTAAAATCTACGATCTGCTCCATAAGTCCTTCTCCTTTGTTTCTTATTAATCTTTGCTGTTTTGTTACATTTTATTTCTTTTATTATAACAATTTTGTAACAAACAGTAAAGAAAAAAAGAACATCTCTGTTAAGAGATGCCCTTCTTTGTTTCCAGACTTAGAATGCAACAGCGCCTGTCTCTGTGCCGTTAATCACATAGTAAACAGCTGCTTCTTCCGGTTTTATGTAAAGTTCCATAGTCTTAATGTCGCCAACTTTTTTGCCTGATTTTGTCCATGCTTTTTTTACATTTGCAATCATGTCTTTCTCTTCTACCTGTTTTCCGTAATACTCAACAAACGCTTTTACCTTGATTTCTTTCTTCGCTGTCTGCTTCTTTACGGCCTGCTTTTTCTCTACTGTCTCTTTTGTAGCTGTTTCTTTTACAACAGGCGCCTTCGCAGCAGGTGTCTTTGCAGCTGTTTCTTTTACTGCCGTTTCCTTTGCTTCAGGTGTCTTTGCAGCTGTTTCCTTTACAGCAGATTTCTTTGCTTCAGATTCTTTTACAACTTCTTTTGCAACAGGCTTCTTTACAACAGGCTCTTTTACGATTGCTTTCTCTGTCGTGGAAGATGTTACTTTTGTTCTTTTTTTCATTGCCACAATCATTCCTCCTTGTATAACATATGACAGTTAACAGATTATATTATAACACATCATCTAAAAAAAACAATTTTCATTTTGTTTATATTTATCAACAAAACACGTTTTATTTTGTGCAATCTGCTACATTCCAGCAAGTTCTGCTACAATTCCGGCAACCACCGATATACAATATAACAGACCTAATATTTTCAGATTTTCTCTTTTATCACGATTCACCTTACATAGAACAACAATCCCCACGCCTGCCGCCGAGCAGAGTCCCGCCAACACAGAAGCAAACGAAATCGCTCCGCATAAGTATAGCTCTGTCAGCATTACAGATGCGGCACAATTGGGAATCAGACCGGCCAAAGCAGTAATGACAGGCTGAAACCATGTATCACGCAGCAAATATTCTGATATCTTTTCAATCCCTGCCGCCTCAATGCAAAAGCTTAAAATCAATGTAAATACAAACAAATAGCAGGTAATCTTTGCCGTGTGACGCAGCGCAGGCTTCAAAATTCCCGCATGATGCTCATGGCAGCCACAATGTTCACACAGATTTCCCTGTTCCTTTGGAGAAAAAATATATTTCCCGAAAAATAAATCTGTCACATATCCTGCCGTTATTCCGATTACTATTTTTGCTCCCATCAAAACAGCTACCTGTCCGGACGCGCCCGGATTACCAAGTATAATAAGAACCGCCTCATCGGAAGTGGAAAGAAATACCGCCAGAAGTGTTCCGGGAGAAATAATCCCGCCGGCATACAAATTCGCCGCCAGCACAGAAAACCCACACTGCGGGATACATCCTGCTAAAGCTCCGACAACCGGGCCTGCTTTTCCTACTTTTACAAGCAGCTTTCTCGTATATTCTGTTGAATAATGTTCAAGCGCTTCTATTACAAGAAACGCCACAAAAAGGAACGGGAGCATCCTTAACGTATCCGCTCCCGCGTCCATAAATATCTCTTTTATCAAGCTCTGTCACCGTCTAACTCTTTTTTATATCTGATTATTTTACAGATTTATAAATCGCTTCTAACATATCAACGGTACGTTCAATTCCAATACGGCTGACATTCAGAAGAATCTGCTGGGAATCCATATCTCCCCAGTAAAGTCCTGTATGCGACTCATAATAATACTTTCTTTCACGATCAATCTTCTTAATCTTATCTGCAGCCTTACGTTCAGACATATCATAACGCTTCGAAATCCTTTCGATTCTATCTTCCAAGTCTGCACAGATAAATATATTAATACAATTCGGGCAATCTTTCAAGACATAATCCGCACATCTTCCCACAAAAACACACGGCCCCTGCCCTGCAAGCTTGCGGATAATCTCAGACTGAAGCTCATACACCTGCTCACTTAAGGGACGGCAGTACTCTTCGCTGTTGATCGATGCGGAATATTCCATCGGATTCAAAACAAATCCCTTCAGGAATCCATTCAGGGTTGTCTCATCTACTGCCTGTGCCGTCTCTTCCCTGATATCCAGTTTCTTTGCAACCATTCTGACCAGATTATTATCATACAACGGAATATCCAGCCGGGTTGCAAGCAGATTCGCAATCTCATGCCCACCGCTTCCAAATTCACGTCCAATTGTAACAATCTTGTTCTCTGTCATAGAAATCCCTCCTTTTATTTATTCTTTTATTTTTGCCTGTTCAAATTCTTTTACAATCTGTGCATCCGGTGCTTTTGTAAGCAGGCTGACGATTACAATCACCGCCAGTGATACCAGGAAAGCAGGAAGCAGTTCATAAATATCCCAGATTCCTCCCATAGGTCTTACTGCATATTTCCAGATGAAGATCATTGCGCCTCCGGCAACCATACCGGATAAAGCGCCTGCCAGGTTACAGCGTTTCCAGAACAGGGCACACAGCATAACTGCGCCAAATGCTCCGCCAAAACCTGCCCAGGCGAAGGATACGATACCAAACACACTGGAATTCGGGTCCAGTGCAAGGAAAACACCGACAATGGAAATACAAACAATTGTAATACGTGCAATCAACAGCTCCTTCTTCTCATCAATCTTAATATGTAAGAAATCTTTCACCACATTCTGTGAAATACTGGAAGCTGCCGCCAGCATCTGACTGTCCGCTGTCGACATGGTAGCAGCCAAAATACCTGCCAGGATCACACCTGCAATTAATGCGGCAAATATACCATATTTGCTAAGAACATCTGTAATATTCATAATAATCGTTTCCGGATCCGCCAGTGTTCCGATGACACCTGCCTTTGTCATACCAAGACCCACAACACCAATGAAAATAGCAACAGACATTGCAATCACAACCCATACTGACGCAATCCGTCGGGAAAGCACCAGCTTCTTCTCATCCTTAATAGACATAAAACGAACCAGAATATGCGGCATACCAAAATAGCCAAGTCCCCATGCCAGCATAGAAAATGTAGTCAAGACTCCGTAAGGTTCTGCTGTACCATTTGCCGCATTATAAGTAGACGTCAGGGAAAGATAGCCCGGCAGCTCTCTCGCATTATCCATAACCGCGCCAATTCCTCCGGCCTGTGATACTCCAAAGAATACAACCGTAACCAGCGCAATACTCATAACGATACTCTGAATCAAGTCTGTCGTACATACTGCCCGGAAACCGCCCATAATCGTATAAAGCACAATAACAAGTGCAGAAATCACCATTGCCAGTACATAATCCACGCCAAATAAAGAGTGGAAAAGCTTCCCGCACGCAGCAAATCCGGACGCTGTATAAGGAATAAAGAAAACAACAATTACTACGGCTGCAACGGCTGTAATAATATTTTTCTTATCATGAAAACGCTTTGCAAAAAAATCAGGTACTGTAATCGCATGGATATTGCTCGAATAACGGCGAAGCCTTCTGGAAACAAAAAACCAGTTCAGCCACGTTCCAACAGCCAGACCGATAGCCGTCCATGCGGCATCACAGACACCGGTAAGATAAGCAACACCCGGAAGTCCCATTAACAGCCAGCTGGACATATCACTTGCCTCAGCGCTCATAGCTACCACAAGCGGCCCCATCTTACGACCTCCCAGATAAAAATCTTCTGAATTACTGTTTTTCTTGCTAAATACAAATCCAATCACAATCATAGCAATCAGATAAACTGCTATAGCAAGAATAATAAGAAAGTTTGTCATAAAAAAATCCTCCTCTGTTCTCATTCACTTTCCGGAAGAGACCGCGGTCTCTTCCCTTCACGAAGCCTATTATATCAATGAAAACAAAGACTGTCAACAAATTCCCCTGCTTTTCTCCGCTTCCTCAATACGTTTTCCCAGAGACCATGGTCTCCTTTTAATTCTTATTTTTATTCTCATATTTCATAAATTCTATATATAGTTCAAAATTCTTTGTTCCAAAGTATCCTAATGAAAATCCGCCATTCTGCACGCACCAGTCCAGAATGATTCCTTTTTCCAGAACAAGCACATGATGCTCCAGTTCTTCTGCTGTCATATCATCCCGGATTTCTTTCCTCTGCTGCCCTTCTGCAATAATCTTTTTCACGAGCCGGAAGTAATACCGGTTCTGATCCTGAAAATTATCCCGCTTCTTCTCCTGCATATCATAAAGTGCAATCATAAATTCCGGGGATGTATTTCCTTCAATAAAATAAAGCATATACTGGCTTAACTGTTTCAGCCGGGTCATACTGTCCAGACTTTCATCCATTGTCTTATAGAATTTTTCATATTCCCTGTCAAATATATTATAAAGAGAGTGTAAAAGCTCATCTTTTGATTCAAAATAATAATAAAATCCGCCTTTTGAAGTATCCGCCCTGCGGATAATATCGTTCACCGTTGTCTTTTTATAACCCTTTTCATCAAAAAGCTCCCATGCCGCATCCAAGATTCTTTGTCTCAATTCTTCCCCATACTTTGGCATCGTTTTCCCACCTCGGTTATATCATCAAAATTTCCTAGCATAATTTCATAGAATAATCGAACGGCCTACTTCAGAAATGAAGCAGACCGTTCAAATTGTAATATTAAGCAGCCTCAACCGGCATATTCATTTTCCGAAATACCTGAATCATGACTTTTCCAAGCGCCAGCACAAGAACCGCCGCTGCAATCGCCTCTGGAATTCCAGAAGCTGTCACTGTTCCCATGATCAGTCCCCAGACTGCAGAAACCCCGACTTCTCTCGCCTCTGCATACTGCTGGGCAAACAATAAATAAATGCTTCCCATTACCGCAATGGTATTCACCATAGATCCTGCAAATCCTACAATCGGAAGCGCGATCAAATGATTCAGCTTCACCTTGTTAAGCAGAATCCACAACCATCCTGCCGCAACTCCGATTAAAATCCTGCATCCTACAGATATCCAGATTGCCTTCAGCACTCCCGGAATTCCCGTCGTACTCATAAACGGTGAAAATGCAAAGGATAACAGTGTAGGCGCCATCGTGTTGCTGATCAATGAGCAGATTCCAAATACTGCTCCCAGGATTGCTCCTGCAGAAGGCCCTAACAAAATTGCCCCGATGATTACCGGAATATGTACAGTTGTCGCCTTGATAATCGGTAATTGAATCATTCCAAGCGGTGTGTTCGCCAGGACAATAACAATTGCCGCCATAAGTGCAACACTGACCATCCATCTTGTGTCGTGTCTTTTTTCTTTCATTATTCAATTCCTCCTTGTTATCATTCTCGCTTAAGCGGGATACAATACAATTACGGTGTAATTATAACACTCTTTTTCAAATGGAACAAGTATAAACTTCTCTCTTTTGTGTTGCAAGTCCCATAAAAACACGTTATATTAATAATAAATCTCAAATCAACAGAAAGGAAATTCCTATGATGTTAAAAAATAAAGTCGTTCTTCTTGGCGTGACCGGAGGAATCGCAGCATATAAAAGCGCTTCCCTTGCAAGTCTTCTTGTGAAATCCGGCGCAGAGGTCCATGTCATTATGACAGAACACGCAAAGAATTTTATCCATCCGATTACCTTCGAAACACTTACCGGACACAAATGTATCACAGACACTTTTGACCGGAATTTTGAATTTCAGGTGGAGCACGTCGCCCTTGCACAAAAGGCTGACGTTATCCTGGTTGCCCCGGCAACTGCAAATATGATTGCAAAACTGGCACATGGAATTGCGGATGATATGCTGACAACTACAATTTTGGCAAGCAGTGCGCCAAAGCTCATTGCTCCGGCCATGAATACAGGCATGTATAAAAATCCGGTTACCCAGGATAATTTAGCGCTTCTTAAAAAATACGGCATGACTGTCATTGAACCTGCAACCGGACGACTCGCCTGCGGTGACACAGGCCCCGGAAAGATGCCGGAGCCGGAGACATTATTTGAACATCTCTTAAAAGCTGCCGCATTTCAAAAAGACATGGCAGGAATGAAGGTACTCGTAACTGCAGGTCCTACACAGGAAGCCATTGACCCGGTCCGCTATATTACCAATCACTCCTCCGGGAAAATGGGATACAGCCTTGCAAAAATATGTATGCTGCGCGGCGCAGAAGTTACACTCGTAACTGGAAAAACAGCGCTCCTTCCGCCACTGTCTGTAGAGGTGGTTCCCGTCACATCTGCAAAGGATATGTATAATGAAGTAACTGCAAGAAGCAGTGACATGGATATTATCATCAAGGCCGCCGCTGTCGCCGATTATCGTCCGGCGCAGACAGCCGATGAAAAAATCAAGAAATCCGATACCTCCACCACTCTTACACTGGAGCGCACGGATGATATCCTGAAATTTCTGGGAGAAAACAAAAATCCGGGACAATTCCTGTGTGGCTTCTCTATGGAAACAGAAAATATGATAGAAAATTCAAAGAAAAAACTATTAAAGAAAAATCTGGATATGATTGTTGCAAACAATCTAAAGGTTCAGGGGGCAGGATTTGAAACTGACACAAATATTGTCACAATCATTACACCGGATGAAGTAACGGAACTGGAAATTATGAGCAAAGATGACGTAGCCGCCTATGTGATTGATAAAATCTTAGAATTGAAAGCCTGAAACAAATTAGGAAGCAGCTATTCCACAAAACTTTCGCGGAATAGCTGCTTTTTTATTCTGATATTTTGATTTCAGATTTTATTTCTCATATTTCTCCATAAATCTCTGGATAATCGTCGCACATTCTGCACGGTTTGCGCTTCCCTGCGGGTCAAGGAACTTCTTATCTTCAGGCTGTCCTTCCAAGGTCTTTCCGGTAATGATTCCTTCTTTTACTGCCCACTTCATAGCTTCCTGTGCAAATGGCTGTACACTCTCCGCATCCGGGAAGGAGCTGTAATCGCCGTCTGCACTTACTTCATACTTCTTAAAGTTCTTTGCATAACGGTACATCATCGTTGCCATCTGTTCACGGGTAACCGTATCATTTGCTCCAAACAAAGTTGAATTTGAATATCCGGTTACAATCTCTTTCTCTGCCGCCCAGAGTACCGGGTTCTTGAACCAGTCATCTTTCGTTACATCAGAGAACTTGTCTGTATACTCTACTTCTACTGCGTCATTCATCTTATGAAGCACTGTCGCGAACTGTGCTCTTACCAGTGTATCGGCAGGGCCGAAATGAGTCGGTGTTAATCCAGTCATGGTTCCAGCATAATAGTTATATGCAATTGCATCGTAATACCATGCATCTTCTGCCACATCATCAAACGGAAGCTTTTCTATCGGTGGATTCGGGTCATCCGTTTTCTCTTTCAACGCATCTTTTGCATCCGCAAGTGCCTTTATTGCTGCGTCAACTGCTGCCTGGTCTGCATTTTCATCATCGAGAACTTCCTGTGCCGCATCCAGAGCTTTTTCATATACCGCCCATGTTTCTTCTGTATACTTATCTTTCTCTTCTGCAGGCACTGCATTCTCCACAGCTTCCTCCAATTTGGATTTATCTGCCTTTATTGGATCCGGATTGTCCGGATCCTCCGGGAATGTCCATTCTCCGCCTACGACATCAAGCGTCCAGAGCTGATCATCTGTACCTGCATATGCTTTCTGTGTAAGCGCATTATTGTCACTTTCACCCAAAGCTGTCAGTGCAAGCCTGCTCTTATAGTTTATCATCTTATAATACGCCTTACGGGCCGCGCCCTCTCCACGGTATTCTACGAATTCCAGCGCCCATTTCTGGTCATCTGCCCCGGTATTCTCATACTGCTTAATCTCAGCGCCTTCTGTCGTCACACCATTCCATACCGCAATGCCTAACTCTGTTGCAAAGTTTACAAAATGATAATAACCATCCTTATCAGATTTTACAAGCTTCCATGTCTGGTTACTCTCTCCACGGTTTGATGCTGTATTAACTACGTCACCGTTCGCATACCCTTCTGCAGAAAGAAGGTCGCCTGTTGCAGCGCTTGTGAGCTTCAGGTTTGTTGTCTCTTCTACTTCTTGCACTTCTGTTGCATCCGGTGTATTTTCATATTTACCATCCAGCTTAAATGTATTGATAGAATGTGCCGGAACTGTTACATCAAATGTCTCATTATTTACAACAACTGTTACATCCTTTGCTGCCGCTGTTGAATTCTTTACATTTAATACAACTTCGCCGTCTGTATTCTGGAAGCCGATAGCTCTTAAATCCTGAACATGATTGTTTACAGAACCTTCGCCAAGATTATTTCCTTCCACTTTGATTCTTCTCGCACCGCCCTGAATATTAGAGCTGAAGTGTTTCACCTGATAATAACTCGGATTATAGGTGATTTGTTTGCCATTTACAGAAATCGGTGCATTCTGCGGCCATCTTCTGGATGCCGGCTCTGCATTATTTTCTCCGTTTCCTTCCAGTATCATATTCCAGAGGTGATACTGGCTTACACCTGCGTCAAGAAATTCCTTGTAACAGTCAAACTGTTCTTCTGCATAAGTCCAGCTATTATCACCGCCGCCACACTTTGACTCGGACTGAATCATCTTAACAGGCGTTCCTGTCTCAGCCTTGCTTTGCGCGTAAAGCTTGGTAGCAAGCGGAGCTCCCCACCACTGGAAGCAGTAACCGTCTATCTTTGTACTCGTTACCGGGTCCTTATAAGTCGGCCATACCATACTCTGATTGGAATCCGTAAAGGTGCCAAGCCATACCTCTACATTTTTATCGTTTGCCTTATTATAATCTTCGATTGCATCACAGAGATAGTCTCTCAGGAACACATTAAGCTGATTGCCATTCCATACGCAGGATGGATATGGTGTGTTCATGGTCGGCTCATTCTGTGGTGTTACCGCATAAAGATCAATTCCTTCGTCCGCATATGCTTCCAGATATTTTACAAAATATAATGCATATGCTTCAAAATTCTCTGCTGTGTCTTCAATATATGGCACGCCACTCTCAACACCATTTAATTTGTTGTTCGTCTTCATCCATGCCGGAGGCGTCCACGGAGATGAGAAAATCGGCATATCCGGAACATACTTCATAGCCGCCTTGATAAATGGAATCAGATGCTGCTTATCCCGCTCAATTGTAAAGCTGCTCATATCATAATCATCCCACTCATTGTCTGCATAAGTGTACATATCAAGTCCAAAATCACTTGATCCAATCGGTGTTCTTCCTGCAGTGAACTTAAGACCGTCTGTATTCGGGTCAAATAACGCTTTGATGACAGATTCTCTTTCCTCATCTGACAAATCACGCATCGCATACCAGCCTTTTTCATTGAAGCATCCGCCCCACGGATTGGAATCCATCGTCTGGTAACGGGTATTCTGGTCAACATAAATGTAGTTTGCAGCAGAATCTTTGATTGCTTCCGCTTCCTCATCTGTTACCTTTTTCACCTCGATTGCACCGTTATCTGTCCATGGACTCTGCTCTGTAGAACATGTCCACTTCGCACCGGCAATCTTATATTCCCCGTTGGTTAATGTAATCTCCTTTGTATAATCATCACATACCTTTACAGCCTTTGTGTTATCCTCATAAAGAGATGCTGTCAAAGTATATTCGCCATCCTTTGTAACTGTAAAAGTTCCTTTTTCTTTATCGCTCTTCTGTCCATCTGAAAGTACTACCTCAAGATACATACCTTCCTGTCTGGAATACATCGTTGTATAAGAAATCACATACTTTTCAGCGGAAGCACTGATGTTGCCAATGGAATAATTGTCATCGTATTTACTTGCAAAATCTTCTTTCCCCTGTTTTACAACAGCCTCGAAAAGCTGCGTATCAGCGCCTGTATATGATTCCTGTGTTACCTTGCTGTCTGTCACAGTAAGTGCAAGCCTGCTGTTCTTGTTCAGAATCTTATAATAAGTCTTATTATCCTTCTTCACCTCTACAAATCTCCAGAACTGATCCGCAGAGTCACCCTTTGTCCACTGTGCAGGCTGAGCACCCGGAGCAGTTGTTCCGGCAAGCAGACACATAGCCTTGCCACTATTCTTATTGATAACATGATACCATCCTGCTTCCGTCCCCTCCTGGAGCGTCCATGTCTGAGACACTGCATCCGACGCATCAGAAGCTGTTACAGCTGCTTCATTATCCTTGCTTGCGCCAGTGATGTCCAGCACCTTACCGTTTGCCGCAGATTTCCACTGCACAACCGGTTCTACAATTATTTTCTTTGAAAGGGTTACATAATTGACATAAGAATTACCATCAAAGGAATCCTTTACTGTCAGTTCCACTTTCAGATACTTTGCCTCCGCCGGAACAGCAGCCCCGAATGTCATCGGATCTGTTGTACGTGTGTTCCAGTCAGTTGTTGGCTGTAATGTGGTACTGCAAAGCTCTGTACCCTCCGCTGCATCTGCACTTGCAAGTGCGGTAAGCTTCACAGCAAGCGTTCCGCCATTCTGCGCATATGTAATCGTAGCAGATGTCATCTCACTGAGATTTTCTGCTTTCACAACAATCTCAGCAGTTTCCTGGCTACCTACAGCAATCTGCGGATCACCTGTGGATGTATCGGTCTTATCCGTGCCAGATATAACACCTTTAACACTCTCTGCGTAATCACTTCTGAGAAAATACTTTTCACTATTTCCCTCCGCTGCCGATACGACAGACACATCACACACACATCCTAAGAGCATCGCGAGTGTCATCATAAAAGCAATCATTCTTTTCTTCATAAGAATCCTCCTTTTTACTTGCATATTTCTCGCTTTATTATATATGATATTTTTCATATTATATATATAATAATTTGCCCTTTATCTATAAATAATTGCACTGTTTTCACACAGAGCCACAGCATTAGCGCAGCTCTTTTCTTCTATATCAACTGCATCGCTTCACTGACATTACGCACTCCGATAATCCGTATATCTTCTATATTTTTCACTGCCTCTCTCGATACTTCGGGAATAATACACGTCTGAAATCCCAGCTTCCTCGCCTCCACGACTCTCTGCTCCGGCATAGCAACCGCACGGACTTCCCCGCTCAGTCCGACTTCTCCAAAAACAATCACATCCTCCGCAATCGGGCGGTTTTTATAACTGGAGGCAATCGCCAGCACAACCCCCAGATCTGTTGCAGGCTCACTTAAGCGGATTCCCCCGGCAATATTTACATAAGCGTCATAGTTAGAAAGCGCAAGCCCCAGACGCTTTTCCAGAACTGCCATCAGGAGATTCACCCGGTTATAATCCATGCCTGCCGCAGTTCTTCTTGGCATACCAAAATTCGTCTTACACACAAGCGCCTGGATTTCCATCAGCATTGGCCTCGTTCCTTCCATTGCACAGACAACAACAGAACCTGATGCGTGCTCCGGTCTTCCGCTTAGCATAAATTCGGACGGATTCTCTACCTCCACGAGTCCCTTCTGCTGCATCTCGAACACTCCAATCTCGTTCGTAGAGCCAAAACGGTTCTTCACACCGCGCAGAATCCGGTAAGATGCATGACGGTCTCCTTCAAAATATAACACTGTATCCACCATATGCTCCAATACCCTTGGCCCGGCAACCGTTCCTTCCTTTGTCACATGTCCGACAATAAAAATAGAAATCCCAAGCCCCTTTGCAAGCTGCATAAATACATTGGTAGATTCTCTTACCTGTGATACACTTCCCGGCGCAGAGCCGACAGTCTCGTCATACATTGTCTGAATAGAATCAATCACTGCCATATCCGGTTTTTCTTTCTCGATCACACCCCGGATAATCTCCAGATTTGTCTCACACAGAAGAAATAAGCTCTCCGAGAATTCTCCCATCCGGTTAGCCCTTAATTTAATCTGCTTTAACGATTCTTCACCTGAAATATACAAAATCTTCTTTTTCTGATCAGAAAGACGCTGGCACACCTGCAGAAGTAATGTCGACTTCCCAATTCCCGGATCACCTCCCACCAGCACAAGTGAGCCCGGCACGATACCGTCTCCTAATACCCGGTCCAGTTCCCCGATTCCCGTCAGAATTCTCTCATCCTGGTCTGTTGTCACACTGGAAAGCGTAACAACCTCTGCTTCCTTTAACACCCTGGCATTTCCGGTTTTTACAGGTGTGATCTTCTCTTCCACAAATGTATTCCATTCTTTACACATCGGACACTGCCCAAGCCATTTACTCTCTTCGTGCCCGCAGTTCTGACAGAAATATACACTTTTTTTTGCCTTTGCCATCTAAGTTGTTCTCCTTCATATTTCTTGATTTATAGAAAAAGGGCCGTAAACCTACGGCCCCGCTTTCCTGTCATCTACTTCTTTATCACTTTAATTGCCACACATTTGTCCGGTACCAGCTCCGCGCTGACGCTTAACTTGCCGCTTAAATTCGTCTTCATGTCTCCGACATTCACGTCATCCATATATACTACATATTCGCTGTCCGCCTCTAATTCCAGTGTGAACTGCGCATCTGCTGCCCCCGATACCCCAAATGAGATTTCTTTCTCTGACGCTTTAAAATTCTCTACGGTCGTTCCGGGTACAGATTCATATACAAACATGCCGTTCTTTTCCAGCTTTGTAATCCCGGCAAATGTTTTTACCTTATAGATATCGCCTTCAAATTCAAAATTGTCTAATTTTGTCTTCGTTTCCAACGTGTAGTCTCCAAAGCTTAATGTTCCATCTGCTTCAGTTCTTAATAGTTCTTTTACTATTGCCATAATGACATTTCCTCCTGCAGTTTTGTATGCCTATTATATCTTATATCTTTTTTAATTTGTAGACTTGACAATGAATTTTATTTCTTTTTTCACAATTCCGGCGGCTACCTCATCTCCCCTCTTAATCTCACCGGAAAGCAATGCCTCTGCAAGCTTATCCTCCAACTGGTTCTGTACGGCACGCCGAAGAGGTCTTGCTCCATATTTCTGGTCTGTCCCAGTCTCCACAATATGCTTTTTCACAGAATCACGGATCGTAAGCTTAATATCAAGCTGCTCCGCCGCACGTTTTACAAGATCTCTGCACATAAGTCCGACAATCTTCTTCATCTCGTCCGCGCTCAATGGATGGAAGACGATAATCTCATCAATTCGATTCAAAAATTCCGGACGGAAGATCAGCTTAATCTCATTTAACACATTCGATTTCATACGCTTGTAATCGCCTGCTTTATCTTCCCTTGCGTTAAATCCCAACTTCTTCGGGTCAATAATTGCCTGCGCGCCCGCATTTGAAGTCATAATAATAACGGTATTTCTAAAATCAACTTTCCGCCCCTGCGAATCTGTAATATGCCCGTCATCCAGTACCTGGAGAAGAATATTGAATACATCCGGATGTGCTTTTTCAATCTCATCAAATAAAATAACTGAATACGGATGCCGTCTTACCTGTTCACTTAACTGTCCTCCGTCATCGTGTCCGACATAGCCCGGAGGAGAGCCAATCATCTTCGCCACACTATGCTTTTCCATATACTCAGACATATCCACTCGGATCATGGAATCCTCATGTCCAAACAAAGTCTCGGATAATGCCTTGGAAAGTTCTGTCTTTCCCACTCCGGTCGGCCCAAGGAAAAGAAAGGAGCCAATCGGGCGATTCGGATTCTTGAGGCCCACACGACCTCTTCTTACTGCCTTTGCCACCGCAGTCACTGCTTCCTCCTGGCCGATCACTCTTTTGTGAAGAGTCTGCTCAAGCTTCTGCAAACGGACACCTTCCGATTCCTTCAGTCTCTGCACCGGAACTTTCGCCCACACTGCCACTACGGATGCAATATCCTCCTCTGTCACGGTGACCTGTTTTCCCTCATTTTTCTTCTGAAAACGTCTCCGCTCCTTCTCCAGCTGCTTCTGCGCATCTTCCTTCTCCCGGCGAATCACGGATGCTTCCTCCAGATTCCCGCTGCAAAGTGCTTCTTCCATTGCATTTATCCGCAATGTTATCAATTCCTCCAGCAAATATATTTTCTTCGGAACCTGGAATCCACGAAGGGATGCTTTTGAGCAGGCTTCATCGATGACATCAATCGCCTTATCCGGCAGAAACCTGTCGTTGATGTACCGGTCTGATAATGCCACTGCCGCCTCCAAAGCTGCGTCTTCTATATATACATGATGATGCTCTTCATATCTGCTCTTCAATCCTTGTAAAATCTTAAGACACTGCCCGGCATCCGGTTCCTCCACGGTAATCGGCTGAAATCTCCGTTCCAGCGCCGCATCCTTTTCGATATACTTCCGATATTCCGTAATTGTCGTTGCACCAATCAGCTGGAGCTCGCCCCTCGCCAGCGAAGGTTTCAATATATTGGATGCATCCATCGCACCCTCTGCGCCGCCTGCGCCAATCATTGTATGCACCTCATCAAGAAATAAAATCACATTTCCTGCTGCCTTTACCTCCCGAATCAGCCGTTTCAAGCGCTCCTCGAATTCGCCACGGTACTTGGAGCCGGCAATCATACCTGCAAGATCCATTGTGAAAATCCGTTTTTCCTTCATGCTGTCCGGTACAATCCCGGATGCGATCCATGCGGCAAGCCCCTCTACGACAGCCGTCTTTCCAACTCCCGGCTCTCCGACCAGACACGGGTTATTCTTTGTTCTGCGGCTTAAAACCTGCATGAGACGGTGTATCTCCTCTTCTCTTCCAATCACCGGATCAAGCTTTCCTTCCTCCGCCTGAAGCGTAAGGTCTGTTCCGTACTGACTGAGGACACCCTCTTTTCCTTTCGCACCTTCCTGCATCATTTCTTCCTGATACGTTTTCGGCTCCACGCCAATAACACTCAATATATCCTGGTAAAGCTTATGAAAATTTATATTCAGTGTCAGTAATATTCTTGCCGCCACACAATCGGTCTCCCGAAGAAGCGCCAGAAGTATATGCTCCGTTCCCACTTCATCAGAATGGAAATATATTGCTTCATTTTTACTCTCTTCTAAAATATAGTCCAGCCTCGGGCTCCTCTGCGGCCTGCCTGCAAATGTCGTATCTCCCACCGGGGAGATTAATTCGTCCACAACATTATAAATATTCTCTTCCTCCACACCATTCATAGCCAGCACCTGTCCGGCAACCCCGGTATATACTTTACGGAGTCCCAGAAGGAGATGCTCGGTTCCAATGTATGGATCTCCTCCCAATTCAAGAATTCGTTTTTCAATCTC
>CALFCS010000113.1 GCA_937950565.1 uncultured Lachnospiraceae bacterium | reverse complement strand
ATCAGGAATCTCCTGCACACAATTTACGAAGGAGGTTCTATATGACAGAAACACAAAAGATTAAGGAAAATCAAAAGGCGAAAAAAGGTCAGAGGAATTGGTTGCCGACTGCAAACAGGGAGTATAAGTCACGGATTTTCACCATGCTTTACAGTGAGCCGGAGCGAGCATTGGAATTGTATAATGCAGTGAACAATACGAACTACGATAATCCAGATTTATTAGAAATCAACACATTGGAGAATGCTATTTATATGGGAATGAAAAATGATGTATCCTTTGTGTTAGATGCCAGAATGTCTCTTTATGAGCACCAGTCAACAGTGAATCCGAATCTTCCCCTGCGATTCCTGCTTTATGCAGCAGATGTGTATTCAGGTATGCTTGTAGGTGGAAATCAATATAGCCGGACGAAGATGAGGATACCAGAGCCACGTTTTCTGATTTTTTATAACGGACAAGAGAAACAGCCGGATAGGCAAATTCTACACTTATCGGATTTGTACATAACAAAATCAGAGAAACCGGCGCTTGAACTGAAAGCACTGATGCTGAATGTGAACAAGGGGCATAATCAGGAACTGATGGCTGTTTGTAAATCTCTGAGGGAATATGCAGAGTATGTGGACTGGGTGCGGAGATATGCCAAAGAGATGTCGCTTGACCAGGCGGTGGACAGGGCGATCAATATATGCATTCATAAGGGAATACTGGCTGAGTTTCTGGAGAAGAATAAGGCGGAGGTAAAAAAAGTGAGCATTTATGAATATGATGAAGAAGAGCATATGAGAATGGAGCGGGAAGAAAGCTGGCAGGAAGGTTTGGAAGCGGGAGAATTACGGGGAAGGATAAAGATGCTGATAGAAGATTATCAGGAATTCGGAAAGTCTCCGGAGGAGATTATGGCCAAACTTGTGGAGAGATTTCAGATGTCTGAAGAAGCAGCAGAAAGATATATGGAAGAATGCCTGTAGCATGAAGAAATCATGAATTGGAAGAGAGAGGCTGTGTATGGCGTAGGAATGTGCTATACACAGTCTTTAGTTAGATATGGAAGTGGAAAAGTATGGTAGATATATTATGTGTGCTATTTGTAATGTTTATGGTGTTCGCAATGGTATTGTGGTATTTTCTACAAGATTATTCTGAATGGCGTAAATATTCGAAGGGGAAGCCTTATTGGGAGAAAGATTTTTATAATGGTCTCGCATCTTATGCATACCGGGTACCGTATACGAAGGAAGAAATAATAGGGATTTTATCTCTGAAACGGGGAAATGATAAATTGTATTATTGTTTTAACAGGGAAACATTACAAATAAGATTTGCAAATCCAGAGGTCGAACTTTATGGGGCAAAAGATGTGGGAGTTATCTACCAATTAAAATTTCAGGAAGAAGAGAATGGAACGCTACTTTATGTAGAGCAAATAGAACCGAGTTTATATAATGGTGCAAACAGAGTTCTACTGTTGATGGATGCATTTTGGGCAGAAAAGGTTTCGGCTGAAACTTTACGTTAAAGGAGGAGGAGCATATGTTTAAATAATCTACCCAGAAGAGGGTATTTAGTGTTATACTATAAACATGAAAGGCGTTGCCAATGGCAAGTGGCTGAAAATGAAAAAATCAGGAGGGAACGAGATGAAATTAAGAAGACAAATCTTGTCTGCTGTTCTTGCGGCAAGCATGGTGTTTAGTCCGGCATTCAGTGCAGTTCCGGGAACCGTGCATGCGGCAGAAAGTAATGCACCGACATTAACAGTAGACATGACGCCAAGTGAAGAAAGAGGATTAAAGCATGGCGCATCAGGATGGCTGTATGGGCAGGGAGACGAAAGTGTTCCGACAGCGAATACGATGACCGCTTTAAAGCCGCATACGGCGGTGCAGAAGGCACCTTACGGAATGCAGCATCCGAATGGAGATACGCTGGATATTGCGGAAACGTTTTTAAATGCAGGAGGCCATGATATCCAGATCTATGTGCCGGATTATTACGCACTCTGGTTCTATGAATTCAGTTCAACTGAGGAATATCTGGAAATCCTCAAGATGCAGGCGCAGGCATGTATTGATAAAGGAATCGAGGACAAAGTTGTCTATGTACTTTATAATGAGCCGTTCGACAACTGGATTGGCGGTTCTTATACAGATCCTGAGACGGGAACGGTTTCCAGAGGCTGGGACAGCCTGAACTGGTTTTGGGAAGATATGTATCAGGCAGTTGTAAAAGTATATGAGGATAACAAAGTGGATTGTGCGCCTCGTTTTGCAGGACTCAACCTTGCCGGATATAATGAGAGCGTTATGGATGCGTATGTGAAGTTCTGCGTGGAGCATGACTGTATGCCGGATGTAGTGACCTGGCATGACCTCTCTACCTGGCAGTTTGATAATTTCGGAAAAGAGTATGACCATTACAGAAGTCTTGAGAAGAAATATGGGGTTGACACTCCGCGGGAAATTGTCATTAATGAGTATGCGGCAGATTATGAATGTTCTTCACCAGGAGATTTGGTGCGCTGGATTGGGCTTTTTGAAGAATATAATGTATCCGGATGTATGCCGTTCTGGCATCTGTCTAACAACCTGAACGGTATTGCGGCAGATAATAATGAAGGAAACGGCGCGTGGTGGCTGTATAAATGGTATGGCGATATGTCCGGCCAGTATCTTCCTGTTCAGACAAGTAATGCTCAGAAAAATGATTTTTACGGAGCAGCTTCTTTAGATAATAATAAGAAGAGTGCAAATGTGATATTTGGCGGCATGAATGGTGCGGGCAATATCGTACTGGATGATATTGATAAGACAGAGACCTTTAAAAATGTAGACAAAGTCCACGTGAAGCTGGAAGCGACGGATTATACCGGTTTCCATGGTGTGGCAGAGGAACCGAGAGTTGTAAAAGAAGGCGCGGTAGAAGTAGCAGATGGAAAAGCTGTAATACCGGTTTCTGATATGCTGGAGATGAGCGGATACCGGATTACTGTTACACAGGCAACAGATGATGAGACTATCGGTTTCTTAAGTACGACATGGAAAGGTAAATATGAAGCAGAGAATGGCTCCTTGTCGGGACGTGCTGCATTGTCAGACGGCGCCGGAAACATGGCATGCTCCGGAAGGAAGAAAGTGGGCTGGATCTGGGGACCGGAAGACGGCGTTGATATGCAGGTTACAGTTCCGAAGGACGGCTATTATAAATATGACATGGTTTATACAGCCGGAAATGGATGTAACACTGCAAAGCCAAGTGAGAATACTCCGTATACGGCATATCAGACTCTGCTCATTGATGGAGAGAAGATAGAAAGAATGATTCTCCCAACGACACTTAACTTCGGTATGGGTGGTATGTACAGTACTTATGTATATTTAAGCGCCGGAACTCACACGCTTAGAATTGCAGGGGTTGACCAGACCCGTTCTGCAGATGTGGACTGCATTTACCTGACCTATAAAGGGCCGGAAGAGACAGATACCGAATTCCATAAAGTATACGAGGCAGAGCTTTCAGAGTTCAATGAGCTTATTGGAAATAAGACAGCGCTTACAACGGAGCGTGATGGAAATGTCGATTATGTAACAGGCCTGGAGAAGACCAGTGTGACAAAGGGCGGCGGCTTGAGAGTCAATGTTATCGTGCCTGAGAATGGTATGTATACGTTAAAGTTACGCTATGCATCAAAGAACAAGGCTGAGGCAAATATTTACCAGGATAATGATGCAGTCAATCTGGAGCATTTAACGGCAGCAGTCAAATTGAAAGATACAAAGGATAAGTGGGAAAGCGCATATCAGACAGTATTCCTTCAAAAGGGAATTAATGTAGTGGATATTGATACAACGGAAGAGATTCGTCTTGATTATGTAGAAGTATTCCAGATGACGGTAGAGCCGACAGCTGTTGTGGAGGCAGAGAGCGGAGTGCTTACCGGTGAAGCGGCAGTTGGAAATAATGCAGACGTTGAGACATTTGCTTCCGGGGTAAGCTATGTAGCGGGAATCAAAGCGGCAAATGACGTGGAAGTGATTGAGCCGGATGATCCGGATTTCGAAATATACGGACGAGGACGTTTCGTTGATCTTGGGGAGGCAGTTGATAAGAACAGTCTTACCATTACCGTTGATGTGCCTGAAGCAGGCGAATATAACATGGCAGTTTATCAGTCAAACGGAGAACTTTTTGGTGAACATGTATATAATGCGCAGATGACAGAGCGTTATGCATCCTTCTCTATTAATGGCGGAGAAGCGAAGAAAACAGTATTCCGGAATACCTATAGTGATGAGACTTTCCGTTCCCAGGTGATTCCAGTGACATTGAAAAAAGGAAAGAACACCATTAAGATTTATAATGATAATTCAAAGGTTGTTACCAATGGTATTCACAAAGGCGGGGACAAGATCCCGGCAAATATTGACTACAATGTGCTGGTAAATTATACGCCGAATTTTGATAAGTTTGAATTCTATCCGATGACAGCAAAGACACAGGCAACAGAAGAAACCTTCCGTGTGACGACAGCATCCTCCGAAGGAGGACAGGTTGTAGCTGATAAAGTGAGAGTGAATGCAGGAGATACTGTCCGTCTGGAATTCAACCCGGATGCAAATGCAGTGTTAAAAGATGCGACAGTAAATGGCGAGAGCATTATGGACAGCCTGAACAAGAATGGCGGTGTCTATGTGATTGCGAATGTTCAGGATAATGTGGAAGTGACCGGAGTATTTGAGAAGACAGAGGAGGAGAAGAATACTCTGCTGTACTCTGTTAACTGTGGCGATATTGATCCAAAGACCTTAAGTCAGGGAGATGCATTTGGAAGGAATAACAGTGTGACAGACCAGTTCTATGGTACGGATGCAAAGACCGGGAAAAAATGGGGTGTTGTAGATACTTACCAGGCGGACGCAAACTATCCGGACTGGCTTACCGGAGCAAAGACCTGGCCGTGTGAGAACGATGGGGCAACCGACGCATCACCGAGAAGCAAGTCCTTCCGTTATGCAAAGAATCAGGCAGTGACGGACGTTGGTATTGTTTATAAATTTGAATTGGAAGCAAACAAAACCTATAATCTGGAGCTTGGATTCTATGTACCGGCAGGCTGGACAAATGTGGATAACCCGAGAACGATGAAGCTTGTGGTAAATGGAAAAACAGTGGCAGGCTATGAGAGCTTTACGGCAAGTAATGACTCCAATGCACCTTATGTGATAAAGACTACCGCAGCAGCAGACGCAGATGGAAATCTGGAAGTTCAGATTGGCCATGCGGCAAATGCAGTATGGGGTCCAGTGATTAGTTACATGGATATCACGGATGTCAGTGAAACACCAGGGGAGATCAATGCAGACAAAGAGAAGAAGGCGTTGGAAGAACTGGTAAAAGAGTACGAGAACATCGAGCAGGGAAATTATACAGACGAAAGCTGGAGCGATTTTGTAAATGCAATGGAAAATGCAAAATATGCACTGGAAAGCAAGCGGTTTACTCCGGATGACGTGAATGAGGCTGCAAAGAGACTTACAGATGCAAAGGCAGCGCTGAAGGAGAAAGCGCCGATATCGGTACAGCTTCCGTATGTAGATGTGGAAAAAGGCGCCTGGTATTATAATGCCGTAGAATATAATTATATTGCAAAGACAATGACCGGCAAAGACGACAAACATTTTGCACCGGCTGAGACACTGGTAAGGGCGCAGTTCGCAGCAGTTCTTCACAAGATGAATGCACAACCGGAAATGCAGTATACAGAAAAATTCCCTGATGTACAAGCAGGCGACTGGTTCATGAATCCGGTGCTGTGGGCATCAGAGAATAAGATTGTAACCGGATACACGGGAACCGGAATGTTTGGGCCAAATGACAATGTAACCCGTGCGCAGATGGCGGTGATGATGTACCGTTATGCAAAAGACTTTAAGGGATATGATGTGAAGGCAGATGGCGATTATAGTACCTTCCCGGATGCAGGGGACGTACAGGAATTTGCAGTAGATGCACTCAAGTGGGCAGTATCAGAAGGAATCATTACAGGAAAGACAATTGATGGAGAACTTCGTCTTGACCCGCAGGGAAGTGCGAACCGTGCAGAATGTGCAACGATCATCCAGAGATTCATGGAGAAATATGAGAAATAAATATAGCTGATAGAAAAAGAGTATCCTCGGACAGTCATAGTCCGAGGATACTTTTTTTCGCTCAAAATAAAATTTTATTATACCCGGTGGATACCATTTTGTATTTCTTCCGCCCATTTTTGAAGATTGTATGATTGTCCGCCGAAAAGCTTCAGGATTACTCCTGTCGGGGTGCTGTCGCTTGCGAAAGCATTTGCCTCATCTGTATCTACGTGCATTGCGAGCGCAAATTTCGGACTGACACGGACAACGACATCAGCAAAGATAAGAGAACGTTCATAGCTTTCCGTGATAACAAATACTTCGTCGTTATCCCTGACGTTGAGCTGCATGGCCTGTACCGGGGTCATATGAATGTGTCTCTTTGCGACAATGACGCCGTGGTCAATCGTAAGTTCCCCTGCCGGTCCGATCAGGGTACATCCCGGTGTCCCTTCCGTATCTCCGGACTGTCGGATAACGCCGGGAATTCCCAGCTTTCTTGAATCTGTCATAGATATTTCCAACTGTGTTTCCGGACGGAATGGGCCGAGAATCGCTACATTTTCAAATACTCCTTTTGGCCCTTTCACGGTAATTCTTTCTTCGCATACATATTGTCCCGGCTGGCTTAAGTCAGCTTTATATGTAAGTGTTTGCCCTTCTCCAAACAGCGCTTCAAAATCTTTCTGGCACATATGGATATGGCGGGCGCTCGTCTCAATTGGAATTGCAAGTCCCATCTGTATCTACCACCTTATATCTTATAATGTTAAATTTAAAATATATAAAGATGTTTTTTGTGAACATCTTAAATAGTTTGCCACAAGGGCATATGTTCTCACTAGGCTCGTGAAATACCTCGCCAAGTGTTCACATTATACCATATTTTTATGTATTTGATACTTTTATTTTTGAAAAAAATAGATTATAATCAATAAAAGGGAGAATAAGGAGGTATTCTTGATGAAAAAAATATGTGAAAAGACAAAAGGTTTTTTTAGAAGAGACTGGACTTTGGCTGAGAAGCTGCTGCTAATTGTATGTTGTGTTTTTTCTGGTATGATATTAGGATTTTTTATTGCACCGATTAAGAAAGGAATCAGCTGTGGCAATAATAATGCGAACAACTATGGCGGTGCATATGATAAGCTGGAAGATGATTTTTGGCTGGATGATGAAGATTAAAATAAAAATGGCAGGAATAAATCAAGGCATTGGGCATTTTGTCGGATTGACAAAGTGCCTTTTTCTCTTTATAATATGATTCATATGAGACAACGACGTTTTCATCCTTGTATGAGAACGTCTTTTTTTCCTTACAGGGCAGTTATCGTTTTACAATTCAATTGTATTTATGCATGGAAAATGTAATCTTTCAGGAGGTAGAGCAATGAGAAATTATACGCGTGAAGATATTATGAGAATGGTGGAGGAAGAGGATGTAGGCTTTATTCGCCTGCAGTTTACAGATATTTTCGGGACAATGAAAAATGTGGCGATTACAACGAGCCAGCTGGAAAAGGCTTTGAATAATCAATGCATGTTTGACGGCTCATCAATTGAAGGATTTGCAAGGGATGAGGATTCAGATATGTATCTGTATCCAGATTTGAATACGTTTGAAATATTTCCGTGGAGACCGCAGCAGGGCAAAGTCGCCCGGTTTATCTGTGATGTATATAAGGCAGACGGAACACCGTTTGAGAGTGACCCGAGATATGTGCTGAAAAAGGTAATCAAAGAAGCAGCCGATATGGGATATACATTTGATGTAGGGCCGGAATGTGAGTTTTTCCTGTTTCATACGGACGATGCCGGACTGCCTACGACAATATCACATGAAGAAGCAAGCTATTTTGATTTGGGACCGTTAGATTTGGGGGAAAATGCCAGAAGAGATATGGTGCTTACTTTGGAGGATATGCAGTTTGAGGTGGAGAAATCTCATCATGAGGTGGCGTCCGCACAGCATGAAATTGATTTTAAATATGATGAAGCACTTGCTACAGCGGATAATATTATGACCTTTAAGCTTGTAGTTAAGACAATCGCAAAACGCCACGGACTGCATGCAACATTTATGCCAAAACCGAAATATGGCGTCTGTGGTTCAGGGATGCATACAAATATGTCCTTAAGCAGGGATGGGGTGAATATATTTACAGATAAGAGTGATCCGAATGGTCTGAGCCGGGAAGCTTATTATTTCATGGGTGGATTGATGAAGCATATCAAGGCAATTACATTTATTACGAATCCACTTGTGAATTCTTACAAACGGCTTGTTCCGGGATATGAGGCGCCTGTATATATTGCATGGTCTGCAAAGAGCCGTACACCGTTGATTCGAATTCCGGCAGTATGTGAGAGCGAGAGTAATACAAGAGTGGAGCTTCGAAGTCCGGATCCATCGGCAAATCCATATCTTGCACTTGCCGTATGTCTGGAAGCGGGACTCGATGGAATTAGAAATAAGGTGATGCCACCGGAAAGTGTGGACTGCAATCTGTTTGAAATGACAGAGGAAGAAAGGGCGAATGCCGGAATTGAGGCGCTCCCGGGAAGTCTTCTTGAAGCAATGCGTGAATTTGAAAAAGATGAACTTATTCAAGGTGTGCTTGGGGAAGAACTGGCGAAAAAATATGTGAAGGCAAAGGTGAAGGAATATGCAGATTTCCGTGGACAGGTTACTGACTGGGAAATTGCGAAGTATCTGCATGTGATTTAGACATTTCCTGTTGCATTTTAATAGTACAAAACAGGAGGTGTCGGTTTGATAGGTATTATTGTAGTATTTCCGAATAGAGAGAATGCTGCTGGTATCCGCAACCTGTTGGTGAGAGGCGGTATGTCTGTTACCGGTGTGTGTACATCAGGAGCACAGGCAATGAACTATGCTGACACTCTGGACGAAGGAATTGTAGTCTGTGGCTATAAGCTGAAGGATATGATGTATACAGAGCTTAGGGAGTATCTCCCGGAGAGTTTTGAAATGCTTCTTGTTGCATCGCAGGAAAAATGGAGCGCGGGTCTTGTCAGGGGTGTGATGGGGCTTACGATGCCGGTTAAGGCGTATGATTTGATCAATACTCTAGAGATGATGCTCGAGTCCATGGAGCGCCGGAAAAAGAAGAGGAAAGAACAGAAGAAAGTAAGAAGCGCGCGGCAGCAGGCATTGATACAGCAGGCGAAAGAGCTTCTGATGGCAAGAAATAATATGACAGAGGAAGAAGCACACAGATATTTGCAGAAAAACAGTATGGACAGCGGTACGAATCTGGTGGAGACAGCACAGATGGTACTTACGGTTATGTCAGATTAAACGAAGAGAGAGAGGAAACAAAATGAAATTTACAAAAATGCATGGATTGGGGAATGATTATGTCTATGTGAACTGTTTTGAAGAGAAGATTGAGAATCCTCCGGCAGTTGCAAGATATGTAAGTGAAAGGCATTTGGGAGTCGGCTCAGACGGAATGATTATGATCAACCCTTCGAAAGTGGCAGATTTTGAAATGGAAATGTATAATGCGGACGGCTCCAGAGGAGAGATGTGTGGGAATGGAATCCGTTGTGTGGCAAAATATGTATATGATTATGGACTCACAGATAAGACGAGTATATCCGTGGAGACACTTGGAGGCATTAAATATCTGGATTTAACAGTAGAGGATGGAAAAGTAGCGCTTGTTAAAGTGGATATGGGGAAACCGATACTCGAAGCTGACAAAATTCCGATTGTGATGGATGCCGGGAAGGAACCGGATGAGAGTGGGAAAATCCGGGTGATTCAGGAACCAATCGTTGTAGGTGGTACGGAGTACCACATGACGGGTGTTTCTATGGGGAATCCCCATGCAGTTGTTTATCTTGATGATGTTCAGGGAATGGATATTGAGAAAATCGGCCCCGGGTTTGAAAACCATGAAAGGTTTCCACAAAGAATCAATACAGAATTTGTGAAGGTAATAGATTCGAAAACCGCGGAGATGCGGGTGTGGGAGAGAGGCTCCGGTGAAACTCTCGCATGTGGGACAGGAGCCTGTGCAGTTGCAGTGGCTTGTATCTTAAACGGTCTGACAGAGGATAAAGTTACGGTGAAATTACTGGGCGGTGATCTGCAGATTGAGTGGAATCGTACCGCAGACAGGGTCTATATGACAGGTCCGGCAACAGTCGTATTTGATGGTGAGATAGATATCACGCATGTAGATAAATGTGGTATAATGTGAACACTTGGCGAGGTATTACACGAGCCTAGTGAGAACATATGCCTTTATGGTAAAGATAAGAAATAAAGGAGAGAAGAAACATGTTTAAAGTAAATGAAGATTATCTGAAATTACCAGGGAGCTATCTTTTTTCTACAATCGGAAAGAAGGTTGCGGCTTTTCAGGAGGCAAATCCAGATAAAAGCATTATTCGGCTTGGAATCGGTGATGTAACCCAGTCGCTTGCACCGGCGATTATCGAAAGCCTTCACAGTGCGGTAGAGGAGATGGCTCATGCTGAGACATTTCATGGATATGCACCGGATTTGGGATATGAGTTTTTGAGAAGTGCGATGGCAAAAAATGATTATCAGGACAGAGGTTGTGATATCCGGGCAGACGAAATCTTTATTTCTGACGGTGCAAAATGTGACTCCGGTAATATTCAGGAGATTTTTGCAAAGGATAATAAAATTGCTGTATGCGATCCGGTATATCCGGTGTATGTTGACACAAATGTTATGGCAGGCCGTACCGGAACTTACGATGCGAAGACAGAGACGTGGAGCGATGTCATTTATATGCCATGTACGAAGGAGACGAACTTTGCACCGGAGCTTCCGAAGGAAACGCCGGATATTATTTACTTATGCTTCCCAAATAATCCGACTGGTTCTACGATTACAAAAGCACAGCTTCAGGAATGGGTAGATTATGCAAATAAAGTCGGGGCAGTCATCATTTATGATGCTGCGTATGAAGCGTATATTTCCGAGGAAGACGTTCCTCACAGCATTTATGAATGTGAAGGTGCGAGAACCTGCGCGATTGAGCTTCGAAGCTTTTCAAAAAATGCCGGATTTACCGGAGTAAGACTGGGCGCAACTGTGATTCCGAAAGACGTAAAGGCAGGGGATGTGATGTTACACTCTCTATGGGCAAGACGGCATGGCACAAAGTATAATGGAGCGCCATATATCGTGCAGAAGGCAGGAGAGGCAGTTTACTCAGATGCCGGGAAAGCACAGTTAAAAGAACAGGTTGCATATTATATGAAGAATGCGAAAACCATTTATGAGGGACTTAAGGGCGCAGGATACAATGTATCCGGTGGTGTGAATGCGCCGTATATCTGGTTGGAGACACCGAAGGGCATGACTTCCTGGGAATTTTTCGATTATCTGCTTGAGAAGGCAAATGTAGTCGGAACGCCAGGGTCAGGATTTGGCCCAAGCGGAGAAGGATACTTCCGCCTGACAGCATTCGGTTCTTATGAGAATACTGTCAAGGCGATAGAAAGAATTCAGAAGATATAAAGTAATGGGCATGGTTGAACGGTTACATTTTGTGAACGGTTTTGTGGGGAGCTGAGAGTGTACTCAGCTCCTTTTTTTGGGATAAGGATTTCTTATATCCGTTCGTTCAATTAAATAATCAATGCTTGTGTTGTGAAAATCGGCAAGCTTTGATAAAACTTCAATCGGAATTGCCCGTTCGTCATTTTCATATCTCGAATAAGTCCGTTGAGAAATATGAAGATATTTGGCAATATCGGTCTGTGTCAGATCTTTGTCTTCCCGAAGATTACGTATTCGCTTATATATCAAAAATATCACCTCACAGTGTTCTTTGCAAATTGGCATATTTTAATTGTTATATTTAGTATATGAAAGACCAAAATGGTCTATTGACTTTTAGACTAATTTGGTCTAAAATGTAAAACAAAAAAGGAGAGAGTAAAAATGGAAATTAACAAAAATGGATTAATTTTTGAAAGCAAAGGAATTCCGAAGAAGGCAAGGAACTTATTGGTGGCATTAGCAATTGTCTTCCTGGGGATAGGAATTTTCGGAGCAGTGCGGGCTGCGACACTTCCAAGACGTACAGCTTTTGGTGGAGCGGGGAGTTTTGACACTTCAATGGTGGATGGAAAAGCTGTTTCGAAGTGGAAACCTAAACCGGGGATTACAGATGAAGACAGAGCCAAAAGCTTAGGGGCGTTTGGAGGAATGATAGGAATAGGTATCGCCGCAATTGTAATTATTGTTGCAGGTAATAAGATTTATCTGAAAATCTATAATGATCACATAGAAGGATATGCGAATATGGGAGAGAATACCTTAATGGGGCTTCGGGCAAAGAGCGTAAATATTCCGATACAACAGATTGGTGAGATATCTACAAAGATAAAGGGGCTGACACCGAGTCTGACAGTTAGGACAGTCCATGGAAACGATATTTCAATTATGATGGATGCGGATAAGGTTACAGAGGCAGAAAGACTGTTAAGACAGATGATATATAGATAACTGGTCTTTCAAGTATAAATTTTTTTGTGACAGGAGGATTTTAAGTTCATGAAAAATAAGGATGCAAATACAATTGAGAAAGTACTCTATACAATAAGTGCAGTTTTGTGTTTTAAATAACAAATTAAAAGAAAAGATGAAAATTTTAATGATTGTTATACCATTAATCTTTCATTTGGTTGCGGTTAGCTTGGCTGGAAATGTAGAGAGCGATTGGCAGTATTTGATTCTGCGCACATTCCAGGGATTTGATGATACATATATATACCTTACTGTTGTTGCGATAGCGGGATACGTTATTTCTAAGATTAGAAAATAGGAAAAGTCCTGAGATTGATTATCCCTTGTTGAAACATGGGGTGAAAAAAGAAAGGAAGTTAAAGAATGCTAGTAAAAGATGGAAAATTTATTAAAATAATAACCGTATTTTGTTTGGTGGTATTTATAATGGCGGGGTTGATGGCATGTGGAAAGAAGAATCCAATCGTAGGAGAATGGGTATCCGAAGATAATGAAGATATATTAAAGTTTAATGATAATGGTTCTTGTTCTGCACCTTTTACATATAATGCCGGATGGATGGAAAGTGCAAATAATTATGCAATAAAGGAAGATGGCACTTTGGTATTTAGTAGTAATGAAGGACATGCCAATGATTCCTTTGAACAAGTAGATACTGAAGAGGAAGCTTTGGATAATAAAGATACTTATTATATATCAGGGGATATTTTAATCATTGAAAAAGATAAATATACAAGAGTAAAATAGTTATAAGCAAGTTTAGTGATTTGGGGCAGTAATGCTTGTTGTGGCAATTGGTATTTTTATGGAATGGTTTTGTCAAAGCTTGCTGCCTTTATTATATGTTATTGGAGAAGATACCTCGGGATATTGTAAAAAAAGTGTCAATATACGGCAAATTAATCATTTTAAAATAATTTATTGACACTATTTAAAATATATGCTAATCTCGGAATACAGATGATGGTTCTGTATTGGGAAACTATCATTACATTCTAAGAATCTATTTTTCAAAGCGAATATATTATTCTACATTCAGAATCTACCTCGCATTCAGAGGGATATTCCTTTAAGAAGAGAGAAAAAATTATATAACAATTAATTTAGCAAATCCATTATCTGTTGACGGTCTCGGAACGTTAAAGTATACTTTATTTAGATAGTTTCCCTATATAGTATTGCAGAAAGGATGACTATATGGGAGAAAGAAAC
>CALFCS010000112.1 GCA_937950565.1 uncultured Lachnospiraceae bacterium | reverse complement strand
TTCTCCCTTCCCGCCATACTGCACATCATCACTGTTCAGAATCAGCTTATACTGCTTTTTCCTCGGAACGCCGACACGGTAATCCGCCCATTCCATCGGCGTAAAATTAATCACAAATAAGAGATTCTTCTTGTTATCCTTCGAATGTCTCATAAAGCTGTAGATACTTCTGTAAGCGTCATCTGCATTAATCCACTCGAATCCTTCCCATGACTGATCCATCTCATACAATGCCTTTTTCCTCTTATACAAATGCAGCAAATCCCGCATCCAGTTCTGGATTGCCTGGTGTTCCGGTTCAGCCAGCAGATACCAGTCGAGCTCTCTTTCCTCGCTCCATTCCCGAAGCTGCGCAAACTCCTGTCCCATAAAGAGAAGCTTCTTTCCGGTATGCCCCATCATGAAGGCATATCCCGCTTTCAGGTTCGCATATTTGTCAAAACCAAGTCCCGGCATTTTATTCAACATAGAACATTTCAAATGAACCACTTCATCATGTGACAGTACAAGAATATATTTCTCACTATACGCATAACTCATGGCAAATGTCATCGCATTATGATTGTCCTTTCTGAAATATGGATCCAGCTTCATATACTCTGTAAAATCGTGCATCCAGCCCATGTTCCATTTCAGGCTGAATCCGAGTCCATCCTCTTCCACATCACCAGTAATCTTCGGCCATGCCGTAGATTCTTCCGCAATCATAAGTGCGCCCGGATTTCTTCCACGAACAACCGAATTCAGATGCTTAAAGAAATCCACCGCCTCCAGATTCTCATTGCCGCCATATTTATTCGCAATCCACTGACCGTCCTGCTTACCATAATCAAGATACAGCATAGACGCGACCGCATCTACACGCAGTCCATCTACATGGAACTTCTCAACCCAGAATAACGCATTCGAAATCAGGAAATTGCGCACTTCATTTTTCCCAAGATCAAAAACCTTTGTCCCCCAGTCCGGATGCTCTCCCTGTCTCGGATCTGCATACTCATAAGTCGGTGTGCCGTCAAAATCAGCCAGTCCATGTGCATCCTTTGGAAAATGCGCCGGTACCCAGTCGAGAATAACACCGATTTTATTTTTATGGAGATAATTAATCATCCACGCAAAATCTTCCGGTGTTCCGTACCGGCTCGTCGGTGCAAAATATCCTGTCACCCGATAACCCCAGGAGCCATCAAACGGATGCTCAGCAATTCCCATAATTTCCACATGGGTATAACCCATCTTCTTAATATATTTTGCAATCTCCTTTGCAAATTCTCTGTACGTATAGAACCCCTCATCCTCACGACCCGGATGACGCATCCAAGAACCGATATGAACCTCATATACAGACACTGGCTCTTTTGTATAATCCCATGACTTTCTGTTCTCCATCCATACGTCGTCTGTCCATTTTAAATCTTCAATATCTACTACCTTAGATGCTGTTCCCGGACGAAGTTCGGCATGATTTGCATACGGATCCGCTTTGAAAATATATTCTCCTTTATATGTCTCAATGCAATACTTATACATAGAATATTTTTCCACGCCAGGGATAAAACAAGAATAAATACCGATATTTTCTTCCCGCCGCATCGGATTCGCATTCATATCCCATTCATTAAACTCCCCGACCACAGATACTGACTTTGCATTCGGCGCCCACACTGCAAAATACACTCCAGCCTGTTTTCCGTTTTTAACCATATGAGAGCCTAATTTTTTGTAAATCTCATAATGGTTTCCCTGTCCGAACAGATATCCATCCAGTTCGCCAATTTCATATGATTTTTTCCTTTTTCCCATATTATTGTTCCTCTTATATTCCGTTATATTTGATATTACTATTATACGTTAGAATTGCACAAAAATAAAGGGTTTTGACAAATCTCTGTCAAAACCCTCTATCTTCTTTTACTTAGATTTTAAAATCATCTTCTTTCAGAATAATCCTGTCAGAATCATCTGTTCCTTTTCCAAACATCCTTCTTGCCAGATGCTTTACATTTGCTTTCTGGGAATGCGCAATCGCCTCATCCATAATTTCTTTCACTTCCGCAACCGTTACGGCATGATCCTCTCTCTGCATCACATCAATACGACTATACAAAGCAAGAATACCCATCTCATCCAGTTTATATCCATTTTCCTTTGCATATGTCTGACCAAAAGTAACAAGCTCATCGTTGATAAATACCGGAAGTTCCAGTCTTGAAGTAAACTTTCTCTTAAATTCCGGATTCACTGTCAGAATTCTCTCCAACGGTTTTCTCTGATCCTCGAGAACAAAAAGCATCTCTCCGGTCTTCTTCTCCATCAGGTAGTTTAATTCATTAATCGTTCTGGAATTTAATTTTCCAGCCTTCTCAATGATAATTGCTCCGCCTTTCAATTTGTGAATAATGTTAGATAATTCCTTCTTGTTCAGAGATTCGCCTGTAACGATGGCAACCTTGCCCTGTTTCAGATTTCTCTGTTTCTGAATCGCCTTCACAATGTCAACTGCCAGCACAGTCTTGCCGGATCCTTTCCGGCCTATAACAAGAAGGTTGCCTGTACAGGACGTTCCCTCTCTCTGTGCCCTTCTGTCATTGTCAAGCACCTCTACAATCTGCTCGCTCATTCCACGAACCGGCACAAAATAGGAAAATAGCTTCTTCTGTTCCTCCGTCAGTCCAGCCTTCAGACCAATCTCACTGGTAGCGCTCAAATCATATCTTCCTGTCACAACAAACCCTGTATCAAAAGGAACACCACTTCCCTTGGACTTCTTAATCCGCTTTTGAATCTCTTCTTCAGAAGGTTCTTCCAACTCCAAAGGCTCTGAAATATCTGGCTCCGCTATCTCTGGAAGTTCATCGTCGTCCTCGAAAAAATCTTCTCCGCCAAAGTCTTCCTCGTCGAAATCATCTTCCTCGAAATCATCTTCCTCGAAATCGTCTTCCTCAAAGTCATCTTCGTCGAAATCATCGTCATCAAACTCATCTTCGAAGTCGTCTTCGTCGAAATCATCGTCATCAAACTCGTCATCATCAAACTCGTCATCATCAAACTCGTCATCATCAAACTCGTCGTCAAAGTCGCTGTCGTGAAAATCATCATCGAAATCGTCTTCGTCGAAATCATCGTCAAACTCTACGTCATCTTCGTCGAGATTGTCGTCAAGTTCCTCTTCCTCGAAGTCATCTTCCTCAGGCTCTTCTTCCTCAAAGTCGTCTTCGTCAAGTTCTTCTTCCTCGAAGTCATCCTCATCAAGCTCTTCTTCCTCGAAGTCGTCTTCCTCAAGCTCTTCTTCCTCGAAGTCGTCTTCCTCAAGCTCTTCTTCCTCGAAATCATCTTCGTCAAGCTCTTCTTCCTCGAAATCATCTTCGCTAAGCTCTTCCTCGGCAACCTCTTCCTCAGCTTCTTCAACGGACGCTTCCTCTACAACTTCCTCTACGACTTCTTCTACAGACACCTCCTCAATGACCGCTTCAACTGGCTCTTCTGCGAGTTCTTCCTCAGGTTCTTCCTCAAGCTCTTCTTCTGCGGGTTCCTCTTCAAGCTCTCCCTCAAGCTCCTCTTCAACAGATCCTTCTTCTGAGTCCTCTTCATCACCGATGAAATTTATTTCCATCTCATATCCATCGTCTTCTTCACCCTCATTAGACTGCGCAAGTTCCAATTCCTCTTCTATATCAAATTCATCCTCGTCAGAAATTCTTCCTTCAAGCTCTTCTACCAGCTGCCTGATATCATCGGATAATACCGGAGCCTTCTTCGGTCTCATAATTCCTTTATTTGCCGCTGCTTTTTCCATCGCAGCCTTTCTCGCGGCAACCTCTGCTTTTCTAGATGCTACCTCCTCAGCTTCTTTTTCTTCCGCCGCCTTCTTTTCAGCCGCTTTTCTGGCTTCCATCTCTTCACGTTCTCTGCGCAGACGTTCCTCGTCCTTTGCTTTCTGCTGCGCAATCGCTTCTGCATTAGACTTCTGCTTTTCTTCCCATTCCAAAAGAATATCTTCTATCTTCATCTGCCCGGCAATTCGCATCTCCTCTTCACGTTTTGCCATTTTCTTCTGTTCATCCAGATTAATCCCGCTGGCCATCGCCACGCCATTTACAAGCGCCTCTTCTAATGTCGCCCCTGTTATGATTGTTTTTATCGGAGCTTTTTTCACTCGCTGCTGAACTACAGGTTCTTCCATTTCTTCCTGCAGGTCCACCTCTTCCTCATTCCCGGCTTCCATGGATGCCAGCGCCTCTTCTACCTCTCCCGCCAGAATCCTGCGAGTTGCTCCTGCCGGTATCTCCTCTGGTTCTTCATGAATATCCGGCACATCCTCCGCATCAACTTCCTCCGGTTCTCTTTCCACTTCCTCTTCAAACGCTTTTTCCGGTTCTGCTGCCTCTTTGACAATTGGTTTCTCCGCCGGCTTTACAACCTGCTCCTCTTTCTTCAGAACCGGAGAAGCCGTTGTAGCTGCCCGGTTAATACGGATTCCTTTCTTCTCAGCATAATTCTCGTACTTTTCTCTTTGAAGCGGAGTCAGCGGTTTGTATTTCATTTTCAATTCCATCGCCTGAAATACATATTTGCCTTCGCTGAACCAAAGAATCAAATCATCACATTCTTCCAGACATTCCGCAGTCATTCCTGCTTCATGGTATAATTTCGCAAGCTCATATGCCCACTTTTCAACATATTCCGCCTTCTTAAAATCTACAAGCGCCGCAATCTGTTCTGAAATCGGAGCTTTCTGGGCTCTCAAAATTTTATACTTCAAAATATACTGATTCGGATCTCTCGGAGCCAGCTTTACAAATTCCTCATAACATTCAGACGCCTCTCCAAGATCATTGATTTTAATCGCTAGCGTACCAAGCCGGTACACAATCTTTCTGCTTGACGGAGAGCGGTCAAAAGCAATAAATAAAATATCACGGCTCTTCTGAAATTCCCCATTAATTTCATAAATCTCACTGACAGTATTCAACATGACTGCATTCTTTACTCTTCTCCAGTCAATTGTATCCGCTATCTCCATCGCTTTTTTATACTGCTTATTTTCTAAATGTCCTACCATTTGTTCGGTTTTTACCCGATATTCATATTTGTCCAATATTCTCACCTCAAAATGCATTTAAACTGTATTATTCCGCACAATTTTACATATATAAGTCTATCATATGCCACACATATTGTCAAAAACATCCCGATGAAACTACAACTTTTTTATCCTATTTTTATAAATTTCTCCACAAATAAAAACAGTCATTACAATCTTTCCTAATTATAATGACTGTCTTATATTTAATTTTAATCTATTCTATATTCATATCGGAGGCTTTTTCAATTCTTTCTTTTATTCCATAAGCCTTATTTCTGATTGATGTTTCTTCACACATCTTTTGATTTTTTATGTGGTATTTTTTCAATATGTCTGCATCTGCGAATTCTTTATTTTTTTTATCCGGTTATTTTCCTCTCCGATTTTTTTATTCCATTCAATAATACCGGTTATCTATCTCTATTTGTAAGGCTTATTCTACAGGAACTTTCTTTTGCCATACCACTAACATATTGAGTTATTGTTTCTATTAAATTGTCCAATGGATTAAGCCTCCTTTCTCTTTCTTCTTTTCTTTTTCTTAATTCTCTTTTTCCTTTCATCTCACATATTTATGAGATACTTTCCAATTCCCTTTCTCGTCAGGAATTGTTTTTTGGATTAATTAGATGATATCACCCCATATCTTATTTGTCAATACTTTATTTAAATATTTTTTATTTTAATTTATAATTGTGTTAAAATTATATTATATTCTGAATATTTATCTCTTTCAAAAAAATTCCGTCTGTATTTCTGAGTATCACAGAAAAAAGGACGCATAATATATAACAAACGCATTGACGTACAGAAAACTGTACGTTATAATAAAAATACGGAAAATCATATGGGAAAATAGGAGGTGTTTGTAATGCTGGCGGTTAATTATACAACTCTACGTGAAAATATGAAGTCGTGCATGGATAAGGTTACAGATGATTACGAAACTATGATTGTCACCAGAAAAGATAATAAGAACGTAGTCATGATATCTGAGGAAACTTATAACAATATGATGGAAAACATTTATGTTATGGGAAATAAGGCGAATTATGACTGGCTGATGAAAGGAAAAGCACAGTTGGAAAATGGTGAATTTGCCATACATGAGTTATATGAGGTAGAAGATGATGAATAAAGTGTTTGCTGATACCGGATGGGAAGATTATCTTTATTGGCAAACCGAAGATAGAAAGACGCTAAAAAAGATTAATCAATTAATCAAAGATATCTGCAGAAATGGTAATGAAGGTATAGGAAAACCAGAACCGTTGACCGGAAATCTGGCAGGATTTTGGAGCAGACGCATTAATGATAAGGAAAGATTGATATACAAGATTGATGAAAATAACGTGTATATATTAGCTTGCAGATATCATTACGGAGATAAATAAAGTAAAACAATAAGCACCAACAGAGAATTCTAATCATCTGGAGGTGCTTTTTTTAGAAAAACTATGATAGATTCCTTACTGCGCATCCGTAATAATTAATGAAAACAGTAATTACTTAACCACTGCGCAGTACAAAAAGAGAGGACACTTTATGAAAATCAGAAAAGATAATTATATTCATCAACTGCAGCTGCATAATGAGAAAGCTCTCCTGTACGTCATTGATGAATATGGCGGTCTGCTAATGTCGATTATCCGAAAACACCTTTTTGGAATTCCTCACAGACAGGAAGAATGCTTCAATGACGTACTATTAAAAATATGGCAGAATATTTCTGACTTTGATGAAAACAAAAATACATTCAAGAGCTGGGCAGCTGCAATCGCCCGTTACCGCTCTATTGATTATCTGAGACAATATAAACGCGAGATGGAGACAATGGATATCGAAGATGCCGTAATCGTGAAAGAAGACCGTATGTTGTCTGAGCTTATAGAACGGGAAATTTCAGAAGAAGTAGAAATGATGCTGAACTCTTTGAATCCGGCAGACCGCGAATTGTTCTTAAGGCTGTACGTAGATGAACAGCCGATAGAAGAAATCAGCAGGGAGACAGGAATGAAAAAAGAAATGATTTATAATCATCTATCCAGAGGAAAACGGAAGCTTCGCAGGAAGTTTCCAACAGAAAGGGGTGTTTAGACATGGGAAAAACAATTTATCAATTGTTAAATGAAGTAGAGACGGATTTCGATGAATACGAACAGACCGAACTGTCTCCCCTGGAAAAAGACACTTATAAACACCAGATTTTGACGGAGGTGAAAAATATGAAAATGGAAGAAAGGAAAAAAGGGAAAAACTGGAAAAAGGCAGCCGCATGCGCAGCAGCATGTGTCGTAGTAGCAGGGGCAGTCGCTCTGGCGGCAAATCCTGTAGCCGCAAAGCAGCTTTTCAGCAGTGTCTTTGGAAACATTCTTGATACATCCGATAAGAATGCTGCCGGAGAAAATGAACTGACAGAAAAGATTGCCGGAAAGGCAACCCCTGTCCAGGATGAAACGAACAAACAAACCGATTCAGACCACTATGCAACGTCTGTGGAGAGTAATGGGATTACTCTTGAAGTATTAGATGTCTACTGCGATGGGATTTCTTTATATTACACACTGACTATGCGGACAGATAATGAAGACATGAACAAAGCAGAGAACGTCCTTCTATATCTGCAGGACGGCATGATGAATGCTCCAATCCTGGAAGGATCTAATGGCGAATCCGTACCAGCCGGCGGGATGACTCTTCGCAATTTGAAAAAAGCCGATGATAGTTCTTATGTATGTATGAATGAGTTAGATCTGTACACTCTGACCAAGGAAGAGCGTGAAAAACTCCAAATAAAAGATGGCGCATCCCTGACTGTCAAATATGAGGTAGACGGACTGACCGGGGTAGCAGATATCGAACAGATGGATGATCAGGGACGTTATAAAGAAACTGCAAGAGTAGAAGGAAAATGGAATCTGGTATTTCCGGTAACAATTGATGCATCCAAGAGCGAAGTGATTGAAATTAACAAAGAACAAAATGGAGTCATCGTAGAAAATATCACAAGAACAGATACAACCTTGATTGTTGAAGTGGATTATTCCGGCTACGCAGCCAAATCATCTTATGATTTTGAAAATTGTCCGTTGATAGATGCAGTTGTTAAAGACAGCGAAGGAAACCTGCTGAACGGCCTGGGCGGAGGCGGCAGCAATGGAGAAGAATTTAATACATTAACACGGGTTGTTTATGATGGACAGAAAGATTTGGTAATTTCCATAGCAGAATATGCAGATGGTTCTGAACAGGGTACCACGATTGCGGAGATACCAGTTCAGCTTCCGTAACCTGGTATGATTCCAGCGTCAATCCGTATTATCCATAAGTTTATGCTAAATTAGAACAGGAGTGCTGCCATAGCCGCAGATTTCATCTGCGGCGCGGCAACCCTTACCTATGAATCCACTCCCCATACTAACAGCTGCTCTTATAAGTCATTTCCGTGTATTTTACAATAAATCGTCTCCAGTATGGCAATATGACCTTTACCAAATCCCATGATTCCGTATTTTTTAACAGCCCTTCCATTGCTTCAATGACTTCTAACAGATTGTCCTCATCTACTATTTCCTGCAATATACGCAGTACAGCAGCACGCACACTGATATCCTTACTCTCTAAAAACTTCATAATCTTGGGAATCATATCCGGTTCTCCAAATTGATACAAAGCATAATAACTCTCTAACAGACAGTGTTCTGACTCTTGTATCTTTCTCTGTTCCAATAACCCTTTTACAAAATAAATATCATATTCACAATCGTCATGAAGAGACATTACAATATCAACCCAGGATTCAATAGCATGATGGCAGACAGATGTGTTTTTTTCTTTTTGAATCGCTCTTTTTAAAAATAATTCCACTTCAAAAATATCATACACTGACAAGCAGCTGTATGCCCGTGTCCTGACCAGGTTACTCCTGTCGCAGGCCAGATGCATCAATAATTTTTTTGACGCATGGTTTCTTAACCGCTTGTCCATGAGTATTTCAGCAACACGACACCGTATCATCGGGTCTTTATCCCTTGAAAATGTAACCAATTGTTTAAACTCTTTTTTTGCAATCTCTGATGAATATGCAATCAGATTTAATGCATTTATTTTTCTTTGATATCGTTTTGGTCTTTTCATTTCCTCACCCTCTCTGAACTTTTATTTTTCTTCCCCACTATCGTCTCCGCTTACAGCTTGTCTTCTCATCATTGCCTGAGTATGTTCCACGATTAATTCCTTCCAATAAGGCAGTGCATCCTTCACTAATCCCATGGAATATGTATTTTCCAACACTTTTTCTATCGCCTTAATAACTCTTTCGCGATTATCTTCATTTACCATATCCTGTAAAATGCAAAACACAACATAATGCATAATATAATCACTACTTTCAGAAAAGCGCAAAAGAATGGGAAATATATCCAGCTCTCCAAACTGATATAGAGTATAATAACATTCTAACAGGCAATATTCTGACTCTTGTATTTTCCGCTGCTTCAGCAGCCATTTTATATAGTTTATATCGTATGTGTGATCATCATGAAGAGACAATACAGCTTTAACCCAAGAGATAATAGCATACCAACATGCAAGTTCCTCTTTTTCCGTCTGAATTGCCCTCTTTAGAAACAATTCCACCTCCGGAATCTCAAACATTTGCAATCCCTCATATGCGTCTATTCTAACCAACTCGTCCTTATCCCGTGCCAAACAATACAATAATTTTTTAGATGCACGATTTTTCACTTGCTTTTCCAAGAGTATTTTCGCAACATCTCCTCTCACCAGTGAATTTTTATCCTTTGACAAAACAATCAACTGTTTAAACTCTTTTTTTGTAATCTTTGGAAGACTTCTAATCGAAACCACGATCTCCGATTTCTCCCTATATTTTTTATCCCTCTGCATAAAATCCATCTCATCACATCCCCTTTTGGCAACATCAAATGTATAACCAAACATAAAATAATAAACGGCGATATACCAATTCCGATTATTTCTTCTAATACAGCTTCATCAAGTTTTCGAATCCTTCGTCAAAACTTAATAATACTTCACCATTAACAGATATTGATACGATTGGCATAGAATAGCCATCTCCAAAATATTTCCGTGTCCCAGGCACCAAACCAATGCGCTTATACAATATAATATACTTTACAGATTTCATAGATATCGTAAATATAATTTTCGTTCTTGCTTTTTCCATTCTGCAGCAGAACTCTTTCTGACCATAATAAGACAGCTTCCTATCCCCATAATCGCATATACTACAACAAAATAAATAATTCCCAATATAGAAGCCATATAACTATTTTTCAAAAAAAACAATCAATCCCAGAACTGTATATATCCAAAACCCTATGTATTCTGCAATTGATGAAAAATACATTTCTTTCGGAATATCTTTGTAAGAAAGAGTATTTAATTTCTTAAACAAAAATTTAAATTTTTCAGGCTTAATACAATCTTCAATAGGATAATCCTCGATTACTTCCAAATATATGATTGGTTTTGTCCTTTCATCACGTATTGACATATCCAATGCTAAAACAGCCATAAGCCATATTGAAACAGCCATATATTCGTCCATTATGATAATTATAAGAATGGCAATTATAAAAAACATATTAATATCTCCCGCCTGTTATCATTGCCTGAGTATGTTCCACGATTAATTCTTTCCAGTAAGGCAGTGCATACTTCACGAATCCCATTGAGTATGTATTTTCTAATATCTTTTGCAGTGCATTAATGATTTCTAACCGGTTATCTTCATTTACAATTTCCTGTAAAATATGATACACAACATAATGCATCTGATAATTTTCACTCTCCGCAAAGCTCATGATCGCTGGAAATATATCTGATTCTCCAAACCGATACAAAGCACAATAGCACTCTACCATGCAATGTTCTGATTCTTGTATTTTTCGTTGCATCAACAACCATTCCACATAATTTTTATCATCTGAATGATCGCCATGAATAGATAATACAATTTCCTCCCATGCCATAATGGCATAACTGCATGCAAGGTCATCTTTTTCCGCCTGAATTGCTCTTTTTAGAAATAGTTCCACCTCCGGAATCTCAAACATTTGCAAAGCCTCATATGCGTCTATTCTAACCAGCGCGTCTTTATCCCGTGCCAAACAAAGCAACAATTTTTTTGATGCAAAATTTCTTATTTCTTTTTCAGCAATTATCTCAGCGACTTCCCACCGCACCGATGATTCTTTGCCTCTTGAGAGTGCAATTAATTGTTTAAATTCCTTTTTTGTAATCTTTGGAAGACTTCTAATTGACTTTAATGTACCCATTTTCTCTTGATATTTCTTATCACTCTGCATAAACTTCATCTTATCACGTCCTCTCCAGTTTCACACTTTCAAGTAATGGCTGTACATAATGCTGCATTATATAGAATATCGTATTGATTCCCAAAAAATCTGCAATTACTTATTCCTCATACTGTACATCTTCATCCCTGCACCAGCGGATAGCAATTCTACGATATGCTTCAGCTTGATAGTCGTACCACTGCTGCTCAATACCAGCTCTCCGGATACCATCCTTAAATCTGGCAAACGCACCGCGTCCACGAATTGCTCTGGCCAGAATATTCTGTAAATCTCCTGCTGGAAGCTCCTCGATAAAATCTTCCATGATGCTATACTCATGGATATCATATTTTGTCGGAAGCCTCAAAAATCTGTCAGGTTCTTCCTCAAGGAGTTCTCTTTCTTCATCATCGTCGGCATATCCGGAGTCTGAAATCCAAAGCACCGTATGCTCCTTCAAATCATAAAAATACACCCACTCATCGGACATCAGTGATTTGATGGCCTCAATTACAACCGAAAGCTTTACTTTTGGCTTATCATAATTATCGGCCTTTTCATAGCAAAGCCATAAAGCTGCACCACTAAGATTTTCTGCCTTTTCCAGCCGCCAATCAATGATATCACTTTCATAAAACAAAGGCTTATCTCCAGTTTCTGCAATCACTGGAACCTGTACCAGGCTAAGCTCATCAATGAGTCCTGCCTTGGCAAAACTACCGTTTAATTCACTGCCGCCTTCCAGCAGAAGCTTATTGATGCAAAATAAACTCCACAGCTTCTGTAGTACCACATCCAAATCCAGTTCTGTCTTACCGCCAAAGATATAAGATACCTTGATACTCTGAAGATATGCCAGATAGGCATCCTCCACCAGATCCTCACACAGAATTTCGATGATATGAGCATTGCCATAGCCCGGATCGTCATCTATAATCTTTGATTCCTTCCACCCAAGTCGACCCTTTCGGTCAAAAGAAACCACATAAAGCTCTGCAAAGGAATCTGCGATATAGTCCTCCCGCCCCATCTTCACATTCCGGAACGTGCTAAGGTCTGGATACCAGCCACCCGTAAAGCTTTCTTCCATGGTCACTCTTCCACATGCAAATGCATCCGGCTTCATTTCCCGGTTAATTCGATAGTATTCTTCACATGCATCTTCACATTCCGGACGGTCAAGAAACGCTCCCGTTACCTTTCCGTCAATGGAAGTGGTCATGTGACATATAACATAAGGTCTGTTATTCATCTCTCTGATCATCCATTTTCACTTCTTTCATTCCTTTTTCAAAGTTAAGTATAAATGTGATTTTGCAGGATTGCAAAAAGAATTTGATTTTAATTCTGTCATGCAGTCAAATCAACAATTTTGTTATGCAAATTTATTTGTAAATGACAGAACAGTATAAGATTTACTTGATAATATACAAAAAAACGGGTATAATTATATCATTAAAACGATATGAAGGGGTGGGGAAAATGATTATCAAGGCTTCAGCAACATTAAGAAACGATTATTCTACGATTTCCAATCTTGCAAGGTCAACAGGTGAACCGATTTATATAACAAAAAATGGCGAGGGTGACGGAGTATTTATGAATATTGATGCCTTTGAGAAAAGGGAACAGGCATTAGAACTTCGTGCTAAAATCATGCAGGCAGAAGAAGAACGGTTAAACGGAACAAAGACAAGAAGTGTCTCCGAAGCAAGAAAGGAATTGAGAGAACGTGCAGGAACAATATAAAGTTGAGATTCTTCCTACTGCGTGGGAAGATTTGAAAAGTATTGAGGACTATTATTTACTTCAATCCGGTGTGGAATCTGCGATGAAAGTAACAGATCAGATATTGAATAGTATTGAACGTTTGGAATTATACCCGGATTCTGGTTCACTTACACCTGATAAATGGTTGGACCGAAAGGGGTATCGTATGGTCATATCTGAAAAGTTTGTTTCTATATATCGGCTGATAGAAAAAACAGTCTATGTATATCATATTGCCGATACACAGACAGAGTACACCAAACTGTTTTCGTAAATGAAATTGAATAAGAATTTTAAGCAGAAGAACTGCCCGTCATTGAAAGATTGATGATAGGCAGTTCTTTTACAATTTGTCGTCTTGAACGATATTCCTAAAATGGTGTATCGTTCAACTTAAAAACTCCTGATTTCCCATGTGTTTCCCCCTTTCCGCGCAATGCGCATATTCTAAAATTGGGTATAAAAATACCACTCACTCCGAAGACATCATACTCAAAGTTATAAGTAAAGCCGTTATGCCCGATGCTGCTCAAGCGATCTCCTTTATCATAAATATACGATGTCTCATCTCACCTTATGTATTCTCCGAACCTGCTATATCTCTGTTCTGTAAGGTATCCACTGCGTTTTTTAGTACTTTTGGAAATGGAACTCCCATCAGTCCCGCATTTTCAACAATGG
>CALFCS010000111.1 GCA_937950565.1 uncultured Lachnospiraceae bacterium | reverse complement strand
GAGGCGAAGTCGCCTTAATTGTAGCCAGCAAAGGTGCGGCACTCGGCATGATGGGCAGTGCCTTTATGGGACCGGTTGTTATCGTGGTTGTTATTACAACGATTATCACACCGATTTTGTTAAAAATAGTATTTAAGAAAGGTCCAAACAATTACATACCGGATTCAGAAAGCATTTCCACATATCATACAAAGATCAGCGATTTGAGAAAGAATCTGTTTGGATAGGTTAAAATAGAATGATTAGAAACTGCAGTCTGGAAGAAATTTCCGATGGAAAGTTATATAGTGAAAATGATATGGTAAAGACAGATACGAATCAGTGTCAGGGCTGCAATTCCGTATGCTGTCACGGCATGGGAGATTCGATTGTGTTAGACCCGTATGATATCTGCCGTCTGACAAGACAGCTTCAGATGCCGTTTGAAAGTCTGGTGGAGAAACATCTGGCGTTAAATGTGGTGGACGGCGTGATTTTACCGAATCTGAAAATGGCAGGGGAAAACGAAACCTGTACATTTTTAAATGAACAGCAGCGCTGCCGGATTCACGGCGCAAGACCGGGTATCTGCCGGCTGTTTCCGCTGGGAAGATACTGGCAGGACGACACACATTTTCAGTATATCCTGCAAAAGGACGAGTGCCACAAGCACAATCTCACGAAAATCAAGGTAAAAAAGTGGCTGGATACGCCGGATTTAGAAGCGTATAACGCATTTCTTGTGACATGGCATGCTTTTTTAAAGGAAATTCAGGCGGCACAGCAGGGACTGGATGAAGGGCAGAACAGAATTTTAACAATGTATATTTTAAAAAGCTTCTTTGCACTGCCGTATGACGGACGCGATTTTTATGTGCAGTTTGAAGAACGCATGAAAAAAGCAAGACAGGATTTGGCAATGGACTAGCCAGAAAGAGAGGAAACATCAATGAAAATCGACTTGTTTCAAATCGGAAATTTTCATGTACGCGGATATGGCTTTATGATTGGACTGGGATTTCTTCTGGCGCTGGTGCTTGGCTGTAAGCGGGCAAAAAAGCTGGAGTTGAAAGACGAATCCGTGATTGATATCGCAATTCTTGCGATTATCTGCGGCTTCTTAGGCGCAAAGATTTTGTATGTGATTGTAAGCTTTAAGGATTTCTTAAAAGACCCGCTTGCGGTTTTGGGGTCTGAGGGCTTTGTTGTTTACGGCGGCATTATTGCGGGGGTGCTTGCGGCGTGGATTTACTGCAAAGTAAAAAAACTCGTATTTTTGGAGTATTTTGATTTAATCATGCCGGAAGTGGCACTTGCACAGGGCTTTGGCAGAATCGGCTGCTTTTTGGCAGGCTGCTGTTACGGACGGGAAACAACGGCCGCATGGGGTATTACATTTCCCGCAGACAGCATGGCGCCGTCAGGCATAAAGATTATTCCGACACAGCTTCTTTCAGCAGCAGGGGATTTTTTGATTGCCGCAATCCTGATATGGATTGCACACCGTTTTTTATATCAGCAGAAAAAGCTGATAACAGGCGATATCGGCAGTATTTATTTACTGCTGTACGGTATCGGAAGATTTCTGATTGAGTTTTTAAGAAATGATTACCGCGGGGCGGTCGGATTTTTGTCCACCTCCCAGTTTATTTCCGTTTTTATCGTGGCGCTTGGGGTAACGCTGATGGTTTACCATAGAAAAAAGAATCCGGTAAAGTAAAAGAACAGGATACGGAGTAAAATTTCAAAGGAGAAAAGGGGTAGTGTATGAAAAGTGCAAAAAATGAATTAAAACAGTTTGTAGCCGGAGTTGTTATGTTGATTGTGGGGTTGTTTATTTTATCCCAGAAAGTGGTTGTATCGTCCGGCTGGTTCGGTTACGGTGGAACAATTATGCTTGGTGGTGTCCGTCTGAATTCGGGGATGATTATGATTCCGTTTATTATCGGTATTATATGGATGTTCGCAAGCGGAGCCTCTTTTGCATCGAAGTTGTTTACGGCATTGAGTGTCATTTTGATTGTAGCATCCATTATTTTAAATACAAATATTTACATGGTTTCAATATCGATGTATGAATGGGTTATTATGCTCGTGCTGATTTTTGGCGGAGCAGGATTTGTTGCAAAGGTCTTATTCTCCGATGCATATAAGGAAGAAAAGCATAAGGGGAAAAAGAAAGATGCAGTCGGTGAAGATTCAACACAGGATTCACTGGATGCGGAGATTGAACGCATGAAAAAAGGCTTAAAATAGGCAAAAAATAAAGATACTACTAAAAATACTACCAGGATTCGTCTATGGTAGTATTTTCATTTTCAGCCGGATTTGATAAATAAAAGGTGTAAACAAAATAAATTAACCGCCGCAGGAAGCGGCAGAAAGGAAAAGGACTGACCCAGAGGGAGGCAGAGGTTGCAAGACTGGCATGTTCCGGGCGCTCTAATAAGGAAATTGCAGAAGAACTGGTCATTTCCGAAACGACAGTCAAAAAACATATGCAGCATATTTTTGAAAAACTGGAGATAGGGAGCCGGGAGGAGCTGCGGAATATGTAAATAATGGTAAATAATAACAGGCGCTCAGCTCACCGTTGTCATTTGACTTGGCTGACCGCTTGTTACTATTTGTGCTATACGGAAGTGCTTTTTTTTGATAATATATATTAAAGATACAGTACATGTTTTAGGATATAAGAATATTGGGCAGGTGATTTTGATGAAAGCAGATGAAGTGATATGTGAGGTTTCAAAGCTGTGCAGGGATTTTCAGGCAGATGAAGTGATTTTATATGGTTCAAGGGCAAAGGGGACAGCCAGAGAACGCAGTGATATTGATATAGCGGTGTCAGGAGTGGAATGTTTTGACGAACTTGTTGAAAAAATAGAAGAACTGCCGACACTTTACAGCGTGGATTTATTAAATATGGATACTTGCAGGAATGAATTGTTATTGGAGGATATTAAGCAATATGGACGAAAAATTTAGCAGACGTTTTAAATCTTTTTGTAATTCACTGGAGGCGTTGTCGGAGGCAAGGGAAAGAGATTTATCAGATTCTTTTGTATTAAGTGGGACAAGTGCTAAATTTAGTATAACATTTGATTTGTCATGGAAGGTTATGAAAGATATACTGGTGCAGTATTACGCGATAACAGGTTTTGTGGCAGGCTCGCCAAGGGAAGTCCTGCGGGAAGCTTTTAAGGCAAATTTAATTTCAGATGATGCATGGATGGATATGTTAAAAGTGAGAAATGAACTTGCGCATGATTATGATTGTGAAATTGTAAAAAAGCACTGCAATACAATTGTTGAAAAGTATATTGATTTGTTTTATGAGTTTGAGGAAGTCGTGAAAAAACTAGGGGATTAGAGGGAAAACAGGTATACAAATTATGAATATAAAACTTATAATATTTGATTTTGATGGAACGATAATGGATACCAAAAAGACGATTGTAGTTTCAAAACAGGAAACATTACGTCAGATGGGATTAGATGTGGCAGAAGAACAGGCTTGTGCCGATACAATTGGTATGTCAGCAAAAATAGGATTTCAGAAGTTATGTCCGGAATTGTCAGATGATATGATTGATTTATGTATGAAAAAATATCGTGAAATTTTTGATGAAACCAAGAAAACAATCCCGCCGTTATTATTTCCTAATATGATTGAAACATTAAACAGATTAAATGAAAAAGGTATTGTTTGCACAATTGCTACTTCAAGAGGACGAGATTCATTACTTGGTTTTCTTGAAAGCATGAACATTGCAAAATATTTTTCGTATTTGTTAGCAGCAGAAGATACTACTTTGCATAAGCCTAATGCAGAACCGGTAAAAAAGACATTAAATGAGTTGTCATATAATGCACAGGACACTTTAGTCGTTGGGGATATGCCATTTGATATACTTATGGGCAAAAATGCAGGTGTGTATACATGTGGAGTAACCTATGGGGTTTCAGGCAAAAATAGTTTGTTAGAGGCGGGAGCAGATTGGGTAATTGATGACATAAGCGAATTATTGGAAATTGTATAAGGAAAGTTTTTTTTATCGGCACGATTTCAGATATAGAATAGGTAAATGAATAATTACTTAATTTACAAACACTATTTATTTTATATAACAGAAAAAGTAAACGGAGAAACACACCATGTACTTATTAGCAGAAGTCTTTTTTTATGCCGGACAGCGAAGCAGTCTGCCGCAAGTGGGATACCGACCCGATGCTGTTTTTGATAACGCGGGAAATTACTGGGGAATTACATTTGTTGAATTGCAGGCTGACCGATTTGATGTTCCGATTCCGGCGATTATAAAATTTACATTTGAGGAGTATCATTATAGTGAGGTCAGTGTCGGAGCAACGTTTTCGATTATGGAGGGCGGACACAAGGTTGGGACTGGAAAAATTATTGGAAAGGACATTTAAAGGGGCAGGACAGCCAACGCATGATATGAGATAAGGGGAAGAAAGCATGAAGAAGACAGCAGTAAAATTAAAACATATAAATTTTAATATGAAGGAACATGGTCTTGTGGGACATCTTGCAGAACCGGAGCAGACCAACGGCAAAGCAGTCATTGTGATTATGGGCGGAGAGCAGAGCTTTCTTCCGGGGATTAAAATAGCAGAGCGGTTTGCGGATTATGGATTCACCGGCTTAGCCGTATCATTGTTTGGCGCAGAGGGGCTTCCGGACACGCCCGACAGATGTCCGCTGGAAATGAAAGGCTTCAAAATACTACAAAACAGAAAGCGTTTCGCACAAAGTTATGGGCATGTGGCTTGCGTATTATGAAGCTTATCAGGATAAGGCGGCGGAAGAAAAAGCACATTTAGAGATCAAAAAGACAAATGCAAGAATATTGATGATTGCGGGAGGTGCAGACGAAGCGTGGCCGGAGATTATACCGCATGATTCCGCTTGTCGGCATGATGTATAAAAGCTTTGGGAAACACAAAAAGGAATGTATGGCGGCGTTTGAACAGTCTGAAAAAGAAATAATAAACTGGTTAAGATAATAAGAATTGGCATGGCAAACTGCTATCCGCATGTACTGGCAGACCTTTGTGAAACCTTTGAAATAAAACCGTCTATTGTGAGGTGGTTGTTGAGAGGGAGATAGATTAGGCATATATAATGTTAATTATTAAAATTTCTGTACGAAAGGTAAAATTATATGATTACGATAAAAGAGTTCTATGGTGATGTTAAAGATATAGATGAGAGTGTTCTTGCAGTGAAATCAGATTGTTTATGGGAGAAAGGTTCACTATTGGATATAAAGAATCTGGTTACACCACAGTTATTTCATTTACATATTCTTGTTAATCTGATTGGAAATTGGAGATACGAAGGCTGGTGGTTTATAATGTGCGAAATGGTGCAATTTGTACCTTATATTGCTGAGACATTAAGCCAGGCAGGGGCAGAAGATATGAAAACAGCTTTTGAAAAGGTAATTGACTGCTTTCCCGGAGACACGAGATTTGAAGATTCAGAGGAATATTTTGATATTGTTAATTTTTTACAAAGCATGGCATATAAAGTAAAGAATGAAAGCTTGAAAACTATAACGCGGGAGGAGCGCAAAGCCAATATAAAAAAGCTGCAAAAGTGTGTAGACGAATTGGATGAGATAACCAGCAGGTATTGGGGCGATGATGCGCCTGGTCATGGGTGGAAACAGGCAATAGATTATATTGAATTGAACCGCTAGTATAAAATCAAAAATATATGTATTTATGGACGAAAAATCGCTTAGATATGCGATTAAAGCTCAAAGCATACGGAAAATTTGGAGGTTTTGTCCATTTTCCAGATGTAAAATCTGCCGAAACATGATGACACGTATGAACTGCACCGTCTGCTGGGAGCACTGTTATCCAAGGAACTTACAATA
>CALFCS010000110.1 GCA_937950565.1 uncultured Lachnospiraceae bacterium | reverse complement strand
TTACCAAAAAGGAGCCATTTTTTACCAAAAAACACAAATTAATTTACACTACCTCATCTTATGGATATTGAACCAAATGAATAAAATGAAATTAACGGCTCTGTGCTTTACAGAGCCGTTAGCGTTAAATATGGTTCATAACATTCCTACCTATTTTTCCTCATAATTCTCTACAAACCGCTGAATAATTGCCGCACACTGTGCCCGGGCTGTTTCTCCCTGTGGGTCGAGCTTCGTTCCATTATCCTTTCCGGTAATAATTCCTTCTGCTACTGCCCACTCTACCGCTTCCTTTGCAAATCCACTAACTGAAGATGCATCCTCAAACGATTCAAGATCTGCACGTTTTTTAACATCATACCCCTTATACTCAGCATAACGATACATTACCGTTGCAAGCTGCTCCCGGGTAAGTACATCCGCCGTTCCCCAGCAGTCGGAATCCGAATAACCTGTCATAATTTTATTCTGGATTCCCCAGTAAACCGCATCTTTATACCAGTCTTCTGTGATGTCTGTCCAATGGCTGCCATCAAACGCCACAGGTTTTGGCTTTCCTTCCATACGATTCAGAATAACTATAAACTGCGCTCTTGCAAGCGATTCACTCGGGCCAAAGATATAACTATCCAATCCGGTCATATACCCTTTTCCCTTCACATAGTAAGCTGCGTCAAAAAACCAATCTGACTCCTTCACATCCTCATAATCTATCCGCTCGCCCTTCATAACTCCATAAATCTCATGACTTCCGGTTGTCCCTTTCGGAAATGTATAAGAACGGCTTCCATCCTCATTTAATACGCCTGGCTGAAATTTCCCGTCTACTGCAAATCCGGCGACATCCTCATTTGAATCCCCTTCCCATGCTGAAGTCGCCACATAAGTTGCCTCTTCAGACGCCAGATAAGTTCTCTTTCCAACCGGATCCACCTGTGTACCATTTTTTATAAGCAATACATTTACAGTATACGTCTTATCTTTTCTGATCCCATAAATCACATGCTCTCCGGTTGTTCCTTTGGGGAACGTATAAGAACGGCTTCCGTCTTCATTCAACACACCCTCCTCAAATTTCCCATCCAGACAAAAACCCACAAGAGCTTCATTCTCTTCCTTCGATGTAGCTCCAACGATAGTCGCCGTATAGGTTGCCTCCTCCTCAGAAGAATAGGTTTTCTCCTCATACGGTGTAAGTTGTGTTCCGTTTTTCACATAACAACCACCCTTATTCACCGTATATGTGTCAGCCGCCATGACTCCAACTGCCGGAATTGCTACCAAAGTTAACACTGCTGCCATTACTTTGCATATTAATTTGCATCTCTTCATAAGCCATTCGCCTCCTTCTTTTCATTATCCCATTTTTCGTTTGATATCAGAATATTCCAATATCAAATAAATATCTGCACGAAAAATCAGAATAATATTGTTGTTTACATTTTAAATGAAACGCTTCATTTTGTCAATTAATATATAATTTAAATATATATTTTTACATTTTATTTTCATGTCCATTATAATACCATTAATATTATTTTCATTTTAATCCATCTGACAATTATCAATCCAACAGAATAACCCCGGAATACTCCGGGGTCATGGAATATTTTCTTTCATTTAACTGTAAAAATCAGGATTCAAAATCATATATAAAAATTATCTGCTATTTTAAATATTTTTCCACAAATCTCTGAATCATGACTGCTGCTTCTGCACGGCTTGCGCTTCCCTGTGGCTCTAATCTCTCTGCCACCTTGTCTCCGTCCAAATCTTTTCCTTTGATAATGCCGTTCGCTACTGCCCAGTTCAAACCGTCTTTTGCAAATACCTGGATATCATCTACATCCTCGAATGTGCTGTAATCAGCAGTACCAGATACATCATAGCCTTTATATTTTGCATAACGGTACAGCATAACAGCCATCTGCTCACGGGTAATGTTATCAACCGTTCCATACAATCCGTTTTCATAGCCTGTAACAACGCCATTTTCTGCTGCCCAAAGTATGCCTTTTCCACACCATGAATCTGCATCCACATCACTGAATGTTTTCTCTGTCTCGAATTCCGGTTCTTTTTCCATACGGTACAGGATTACTGCAAACTGAGCGCGGATGATATATTCATACGGTGCAAAAATATTAGGATTTGGACCCGTCATTATCTTTCCTGCATACAGCGCTTCTACTGCTTCATAAAACCAATCATCCTCCGAAACATCTTTAAAAGGTTGCTTATTCGGTTCTGGCGTTGGAGCGTCAAATATAATACGGGCATCCTGAGCAGCATACTTGACTCCCTCTGTTGCATCCAACACTTTTACTGCTTCCTTTGCTGCTTCTTCTGAGTCATACTGGATATAAAAGGAATTCTCTCTTGTGTTCTGTATAATAGCTACAATGTGCTCTGCATCCGCAGTAAGAGACGCATCTATATTTACCTTCATGATCACACAATTAGAAATGAACGCTCCCTCTTTTTCCTCGTCATAGGAATCTGGTGCATACTTCGAGTTCTCTGCCTGTATTCTTTTTGACGCGCTGACATATTCCAAAAGATTGTCATATGTTTCAATAATAATATGCTCTGCACACAGCTCTTCCTTTATTTTTCCATCCTCAATCACCAAAGACATATTTCCAACCCTTGTCTCTGCTGCTGACACGTCCGTTAAACCTGCCCATGTAGTTGCACAATTTCCTGCGAGCATCGCAACCGCTAATCCTATTGCGGTCATTGTTTTAAATCTTTTCTTCATAATTCTTTAATTCCTCTCTGCTTAAAAATCAGGTTGAATATCCTCTTACAGCATATCCCCTATCATAAACTGTTCCCTGACTGCATCCATCCGTTCCCTGCTAATCGGAATCCGTTCTCCATTTTTCAATACCATATTTTGTTTTTCGATTTTATAACAGTAATCCACATTCACCATATATCCCGAATGTGTCCGGATAAATCCTTTACCGGACAATACACTTTCACATTCATGCATACACTTTTTCGCTGTAAATATAGAGCCGTCTCTCATATGCAGATAAACATTATACTTACACTTTTCCAGGTAAAGAACCTTCTTCTTCTCAATATGTATAACGCCCTTATTTTTCGTAAATTCAATAATTCCATTCCGATGCTTCTTCAGTCTTACATACCGAAAAATTGCCTTGGGAATATCTCTCTCCATATCCTTTTTTCTTATAATCTGAAATGGTCCATACGGCATTGCTTCCAACGCCAGATGGTCCTGATCGGTTACTAAAATAAGAAGATTATTCCTATTCATCTCTTCGAGCTTTCCAATCATCTCAAATACCGGATATTCCTTCATATCCATATCTATAATAATTAATTCATCGTCCCTAAAAGCATATTTATTTATGAATTTATCTCCTTCAGGATAAATCTCAACAACAACCGGAAGCTCCCTTTTTTTCAACGACTCTTCAACAATCCCTTTTATTCTGTCGGCTGTTAATTTTTCATCATCACAAATAGAAATATGTAACATCTCGCTCTGTCTCCTCTCTTTTGTTTTTACTTTCAAATATGATTAGTGACCTACCTTTATTTTCCATTTTATATAAATATTGTAGATGCGCTTCCGCTTTTTGTCAATTAACTTTTTGCTTCAAATATATACATTCACATTCTTTGGATATCAATTGTATTTTCATTTATTTTCATAATATCTTTATATTGACGTTCCTTTTTTTGAATGATATGATTGAAAAACAAGGACAATAATTTCCAATAAAAAAAAACACAGAAAGGAGTTCGTTCGCATGAAATACCGTCTAAGCAAAAAAGAATTATATGTTATGCAGATTTTATGGAAAACCGAAAAAGAAATGTCTATTACTGATTTTATTCAGTATGACCCATCATTAAGCACAAGCACTGTCCAGGTCGCGCTTCGTTCACTATTAAAGAAATCTTACATTAAGGTTGAAAATATTGTGCAGCACACGAAAGTATTCGCCAGAACATATCTCCCTGTTCTGACTGAGACGGATTATATGACGGACCAACTCAACAGCTCTTCTTTAAAGCCAAGCGCTTTTTTTGCCGCATTAGTTGAAAAAGAAGAAGACCCTGAAGCACTGGACGCACTAGAGAAACTCATTAAAGAACAAAAAGAAAAATTATTAAAAAAGGATGATGTCTGATGTCAATTACTGTTAGTTCCATATTATCTCTGGTTTTTTTTGGAAACCTAATTATTCTCATAATCTATATTATATCCCGCATTCCTTCTGTGTTTAACAGAATGAACTGTCAGTTTATGATATGGTTATTATGCCTTACATTTATACGGTTTTTATTTCCCTGCGAGACGAAGTATTCCATCTCTCTTCCTATATCAAATATAGTGGGCATACTTTTAAGATTTATTCGTCTGCATACATTCACGATTATGAATTATACTTTTTATGTTTATCAGCTTTTATTAGCTATTTGGTTTTCAATTTCCTTTATTTTATTATGTAAGCTTGTTGCAAAATACATTTTGTTTCAAATACATATTAAAAAACTAATTCGTGAACCACAGACTATTTTGCTCGAAAAACCCCAGGAACTTAGCTTTCCAAAACCACTTACCATATATAAAAGTGATTATGTTACCTCGCCAATGATCACGGGCATCCGGAAGCCAACAATTATACTACCTTCCCTGTCCTTCTCACAGCAGGAACTTTCTCTTATATTAGATCATGAATTACAACATTACAAATATAGCGACCTCTTATTAAAAATATGTATAGAGATTTTTTGTATTCTGTACTGGTGGAATCCTGCCATGAGACTTCTTAAGAAGCAAATATTACTTTTACTGGAAATGCGTGCAGATACAGAAACCTGCGAAAAGCTTACCGATACAGAAAAAATAAATTATTTGGAATGTTTGAAAAAAATATGTGCTCATCAGAGCAAAGAAGAACAGAAAAATACTATTTTTGAATCCCGGTTTGCCAGAGCTGAAAAAAAAGCAAGTATTTTAAAACGAGCTGAGTATCTGCTTCACGAAAAGGACACCAGATTTCCAGTTGGCACAGCTGTTATTTTTTCTCTGCTGTTACTATGTTCTTTGGTTTTAGTTATTGAACCTGTACCATCAGGAACATTTGGTCTTCCCGAGGATAGCTATATTGTTAAAACACCTGAAAACACTTATAAAATATATTTTGGGGATGAATTTATTTCCTATATTGAGGATCCTTATCCTGATGATCCTTATGATAATAGCGTAGGGCAATTACCAATATATGAAAATTCAAGAGAAGGGAAGGTGATCCGAAAAAATGAAAAAGAAATTCCTATTTACGTTTTTACTACTCCTATGTTGTTTATCCTGTTACTCTGTGCCTGTATCAGCCCAGAACTCAGAAAACACCGGAAACAGAATTAACGAAAAAAACTTTTATAGCATTTCACCCTATGCAGATAATATTGGGTGGCGCTATAAAATGATTAATAACAGGTTACATAAACGTCTTTACAATTTTTCCACTCATCAGTGGATTGGCGACTGGATTCCAGTCTAAATGTTTATTCACAGGCAAGCGTCATTATTTTTTATAATGACGCTTGCCTGCAGACATTACAAACCAACACATAAACGAGGTACTGACATGAAATTAATGATCGCATCTGACATTCATGGCTCGGCATACTACTGCCGGAAAATGATAGAAGCTTATAACCGGGAAGCTGCGGACCGTCTGCTCCTTCTCGGTGATATTTTATACCACGGTCCAAGGAATGACCTTCCGCGGGAATATGACCCAAAGGCTGTAGCCGCCATGCTGAATTCCATAAAACAAGAGCTTCTCTGCGTCCGCGGAAACTGTGATACGGAGGTAGACCAGATGGTGCTGGAATTCCCGGTTCTTGCGGATTACTGTCTCCTGGAGCTGGATGGATATACGATATTTGCCACCCACGGGCACATCTTTCATCCTTCCAATGTTCCTCCGTTGAAAGACGGAGATATTCTCCTGAATGGCCATACTCACATTCCCGCGCATCGGAATATGGGAACTTACACTTATATGAATCCGGGCTCTGTCTCGATCCCAAAGGAAGGCTCCGCCCACGGATATATGATTTTTGACAAAGATTTTTACTGGAAAGACCTTGACGGAAACCTGTTACAGATTTCATAATGGAATTATCAGCTATTAGAAAGGAGTTTACATATGTTCCGATTATGGGGAAAAGAATTCAAAGATAACCGTTTAGTGCGCGATACCGTCATTTGTGATGATACGACGGACACGCGCACACATAAAATATTCCATGCTCTGGATGCAATTTGTTACGAGTTTGACTTAAGCAAACCAATCTGGCTCGATTCTACAATCGAGGATTTTAGAAGGCATGATAAAGCAAGATTTTATCAGGACAGCTTTGTGGATTCCATCGATTTTGATTATCTGGAAATCCATATTATCGAAGAATAATCGGTCGGATATCTGCCGCCACACATCCACTACCACACATCCGCTGCCACACATCCACTACCATACATCCATCTCCGCACATCTTCTACTCGCTCCGTATTGCCGCTAACGGACTTAAGTTCATGGCTCTCTTTGCCGGGAAATATCCGGCGGTTACTCCGACCAATACTGCAAATCCCATCGAAAGAAGCATCAGCCACCATGGAATATAGGAAATATTTCCGTCAAATCCCATCGCCTCACCGTGCCCGGTCAGCACATTAATCAGTGTCGATAGAAGAAGACTCAGTATATTTCCCACAATACCACCTAAGAAACCGATAGATGCTGCTTCCAGCAGAAACATCTGCTTAATATTCCGGAGACTGCACCCCAGCACTTTAATCACACCGATTTCTTTTGTCCTTTCATAAATGGACATCATCATCGTATTAGCGATTCCAATTGCGGCTACGAATAAGGATACTGCCCCGATTCCGCCAAGCACTGCTTCTACCATGGCAAATTCTTTTTCCATACTTTCCAGATATTCTGCATTCGTCTGCACATTATATCCCATCTCCCGGATGACATCCGCCACTGCATTTACATTTTCAATATCATCCACCTTCACCTGGGCGGAAGAATAATAGAAATTCTTGTATGGCTTTCCTGCTTTTGTTGTCGGCTGTCCTGGAATCACTCTTCCAGAAAACTCTTTCTTCAGCACCTGCTTTAATGACTCCAAATCGCAAAATACGTAATATCCTTCCATATTATAATCATCCACGCTGCCCGCCATAACTCCACTGGCTCTGACGACATGCTTCTTTGCACTCCTCGGCGCTGCACTCTCTCCGTCTGCGCCTTCCCCTGCCGGATTCATCGCTGAGTTCCGGCTGTTGTCATATGCTTCCTGGTCAAGAATCAGGAACAGGGAATCGTGGGCAAAGTCAATATCCGGAAGTTCCCCGGTTTCCCAATATCCCCCGCCTGTGCCCTTTTCATAGAAAGAGGTCGCAACCATATTTCCATATACAAGCTCCAGATTGCCGCTTTTCCTGGGAAGTCTTCCACCCGGCGCCAGCTCCAGATTCTGCGCCTTCATTCCTTCCGGCGTCATCGCTTTCAATTCTATATAACCTTCATACTTTCCTTTCATCATGGTCGCAGTCATCTCATAAACCGGAGAAGCCACAGCTACATGTTCTAATCCTTTCAGCTCCTCTATCAGGTCATCATCGATATACTTCTCCGAGTCCTGTTCTTCTCCGCCATAGCCATACATCGAATCCCCTATCATAGCGCCTGTCACATTAATCGTTGTAAGTCCGCCTGACTTCTCTACTTCACGGTAAAGGGACTGCTGCATTCCAAGTCCCAGAGATATCATAACGACAATCGACGTCGTTCCGATGATCACTCCAAGAACTGTCAGAAATGTACGAAGCTTCCGTCTTTTCAGATTACTGGCACTCATCCTCAGAAGGTCCAACCAACTCATCTAACAGCTCCTCCTCTTCATTCTGCATTTTCTGTTTCTTCTTTTTCTTCAAAATTATAATAATCACTATGGCAGCGATCGCTGCAGCGGCCAGAATAATAATCGGAATAACCGGGAGTCCTCCTCCTTCTTCCTCAACTTCCTCCGGCATCATGTCCTCTCCCTCATCCTGTGGAATCACTTCCAGTTCTAATTCCTTCTGCATTTCCGACGAATTTCCCGATTCATCTTCATAGGTAAGAGTCAGCGTAACCTTCTCCGGACCTTCTGTCTCCGCCTTTGCTTCCAGCATTGCATCTATGGAAGCCGATGTACCGGATTCTACGTTTCCGACAAATACTTCTTCTTTTTCAATACAATTTCCTTCAAAAACTGCCTTTACATTATAAAGCTTAATCCTTCCCAGATTATAAAGATTACACATCACATTCGCTTCTTCTCCGACAGCGATGCTTGTAGGATTAATTTCAAATTCACTCAGCTCAAATCGTGCATCCTGTTTTATCGGAATCGAAATGCTGGATGCGGACTCAATCTGCATGCCATTCTTGTCTTCATACTTCATGGAGAGTTCAATACTGTATGGCTTCTGCAGAAGGTCTGACTTGGCATTTAACTGAATAGATATGTCAGCGCTTCCATTTGCCTTAATTCCGTCCAGATATATGGAACTTGAGCCGGATGCAGGCAGAAATGCAGGCGCCATTGTCTGCTCATCAGCGCCCTCTGTCGGCGCACTTAAGTCAAACAACATATTTTTTACTTTTGTCGTCTTAGATGTATTTTTTAAATGAATGAAAAGTGTAAAGTTACTGCCCGCCCGGACCTCTGCCGGGTCTGTAGAAAATCCGGTCACAATCACTCTCGGGACAGAACTGTCACCGGAGCCGCCTCCCGCGTAAGCCGCCTCCCCGCTGCTGAATCCTCCACCGTCAACTGCCATAGGGACAATATCGCCGCCTGAGCTTTGCTCATTCTGACTGCTCCCAGTTTCTTCAGGCTTTGCAGTCGTATTTACATAGAATTTCTTCACCTGCTTTTCCATATCGTCTGCACACACAGCAAACTGCAGGGTATATCTTGTCGTCGGCGCATCTTCACGCACGGTAAATTCAAAGGTAACATCTTTCTCTTCCCGGGCTTCCAGAGTTCCAATTTCTTTCTTGTAGCTCTGGTAATCCGTCTGAAACGGCCAATCGTCTGCCGTATCCCCAAGCTCCGGCATGACAACAACATTTTCCACTTTCTTATCTGTGTGGTTGCTTACTGTAAATGTCCATTTTCTTGTCTCACCTGCCTGGCAGACCGGTACTTGATTATCCTTCATCGAAAGCGTAACTGCCTGCTCAGCAGCTTTACTCTGCATCTGTGGTATCGAAAATCCTGTCAGCGCCACTGCAATCGCCAGTACAACCCCCAGTATTCCTCTTTTTTCTTTCCTCATTCTCCCATCTCCTCCTGTTTCTTCTTCCTGTTATCTTCTATTTTCACAATCTTTCCGTCGCTAATCTGAAATACCCGGTCTGCATATGCCGCCAGATGATTATCATGCGTGACCATCACCAGTGTCTTATTCTGCCTTTTTACCACCTGCCGCATAAGCTCCATGACTTCTTCCGATGTATGGGAATCCAGATTGCCGGTCGGCTCATCTGCAAAAATAATTCTTGGGTCTGTCACAAGCGCCCTTGCCACCCCGACACGCTGTTGCTGCCCTCCTGACATCTGATTCGGAAAATGCTTTTTATGCTTCTTAAGATTCACAAGGTCAAGCATCTGATCTGCCTTTTTCATCCGCACCTCCCTCTGCACCTTTCGAAAACTCAAAGGAAGCGCCACATTTTCAACCGCATTCATGGTTCCAAGAAGATGAAAAGACTGGAAAATAAATCCAATGTTTTCCCTTCGGTACTTTACCAGTTGTTCTTCATTCAGATTCTCGATATGGCTCCCAGCTATAATAATATTTCCCTTTGTAGGTTTTTCGAGTCCTGCAAGCATATTCAAAAGAGTAGACTTTCCGGAACCCGAGGTCCCTACAATCGCACAGAATTCTCCCCGGAAAATGTCAAAATCCACACCGTCGAGCGCCCGGACGATTTCATCACCGACACGATATAATTTGTATAAATTTCTTACCTCAATTACTTTCTCCATAGCTCCTCCTTTTTTTATACTTTAACACAAAAAAAGAAATACTTCCGATAGAAATTATGAAGTATTTCTTAAATATAACCCTTTATTTTAATTTTTCTCTACACTAATACCTCTTCTACGATATTGCGTGCATGGTCAGAGATACGCTCCAGACATACCAATGTGTCAAGAAATACAATCCCGGCCTCCGTACTACACTCATTTTTAGCCAGACGGCGGATATGCATACTCCTCAACTGTATCTCCAGCTCATCAACCCGGGTCTCTTTTTCCACTACCACCATAGCTTTATCTACACTGTCCTCGCGTACCGCTTCCAGTGCATAAGTGAAGCTGTCAATGGAAGCATCCATCATCTCATCCAGATGCTCTCTTGCCACAGTAGAAAAGGATACCTTTTTCTCCACAAGCGTCTCTGCGAATTCAGATATATTTTCACAATAATCACTCACACGTTCAATATCCGATAATATCTGCAGAAGATGAGCGACTGTCTGATGCTCCTTTTCACTAATCTGCAATGTCCCAAGTCTTATGGCATAAGCTGTAATTCCTGCACATAATTTGTCCACCACATCCTCGTCTTCCTTTAATGCCTCAATATCCTTAGAATCCTTCGTATACAACACCCGTCTTGCCGTCTCCAGAGAGCCTCTTACAACCTCTCCCATACGAAGAGTTTCATTCACTGTGGACTGCAGGGCGATACTCGGAGTTTCCAGCATACGTTCGTCCAGAAGCACCTTGCTTCTATCCTGTTCATCTTCTTTGACATTGCCTATTTTCTTTGCCAGGTTCATAATCCATCCTGATACCGGAAAGAGAATTACCGTTGTCGCCACGTTAAATACGGTATGCGCCAAACTGATTTCTGTCTGTGTAATACTTCCGGATGCCCAGACCGGACGTACAATTGTAAAAAATGCAATTGCCGCCATACTGAATATAATAGTTCCAATTATATTAAACAACAAATGCATAAGCGCCGCTGTCTTCGCATTTTTCTTCGCTCCCAGACTGGAGAGAATCGCAGTCACACAAGTACCGATATTCTGACCCATGATAATATAGATTGCCGCGCTAAAAGGTACCAGTCCTGCCGCAGCGAGACTCTGCAGAATTCCGACAGAGGCGGAAGAACTCTGAATCACCGCCGTTACCAGAGCGCCTGCCAGAATACCAAGCAACGGATTCTTTCCAAGCGTAACAAATATATTTACAAATGCCTCTGAACTCTTTAACGGTTCCACTGCCTGTGACATGGTAGTGATACCGATAAATAAAAGACCGAATCCGATTACAATATTCGCAATGTCCTTCGTAGAGCGCCGCTTTCCGGTCAGCATCACAACGACACCTACAATAACCGCAACCGGAGCAAGTTTGGAGGGGCTTAAGAATTCTGCCCATTCTACAGCAGATACCAGCCAGCCGGTTACAGTTGTACCGATATTTGCTCCCATGATAACTCCCATTGCCTGTGTCAGATTCATAATCCCTGCATTTACAAAACCGACTACCATGACTGTTGTCGCAGATGAACTTTGAATCACTGCAGTAATCGCCGCACCCAGCAGAACACCCATAAGCTTATTTTTTGTCAATGCCTCCAACAGAGATTTCATTTTATTTCCGGCAGCATTTTCAAGCCCCTGGGCCATAATCTGCATACCGTAAATAAACATCCCGAGTCCCCCGGCAAATGGAACAATAATATTCATATATTCCATATGTTTCCTCCCATTGTGTATACTTTTCAAATTTTTACATCATTTTTACAATATCATTTACTTCGGAAGAAAACAATAAATTTTACATACATTTTACATTTCTAATCATCACTCTGAATCCAGCCATTACTTTTTCATTTTCGGAGAAAATAAAATGGATGCAAGATAGCCGAATACAAGCGCCGCAGAGATGCCGACTGCACTGGCTTTGAAGCCACCCAGGAAGATACCGATGAAGCCTTCCTTATCCACGGCTTCCTTCACTCCTTTCCAAAGCAGATTACCAAAACCGCACAGTGGGACGCTTGCCCCTGCCCCGGCAAAATCCTGAATCGGCTGATAAATCTGCAATGCTCCAAGAACTGCTCCCGTGCAGACCAGGAGTACCATAATCCGCCCCGGCATTAATTTGGTTCTGTCCAGAAGAATCTGTGCCAGTGCACAGATAAGGCCTCCCACCCAAAATGCATTTACATAATCCATATATTTCCTCCTTAACAGTGCTCCAGGACAATTGCATGGGCAATTCCCGGTACACTTGCTCCTTCATTATAACTAACGGTCGACATCAGAGCGCCTGTCGGCACGAACAACACGCGTTTCCATTCTCCTCGCTCAATCTTTGGAAGAATATATGCAGACAGTGTTGTCGCCGCGCAGCCGCAGCCACTTCCCCCTGCGTGTGTATCCTGTGATTCCTGGTCAAAAATTGTCATTCCGCAATCCATATGGTTTTTCCGGATATCATATTCTTTTCCAAGTGCAAGGTCAAATAAAATACTCTGCCCCACATATCCAAGATCTCCGGTTACTATCCTGTCATAATCGTCCGGCGAACGCTTAAAATCCTGCAGATTACACAATATCGTATCACATGCCGCCGGAGCCATACAGGCTCCCATGTTCTGTGAATCCTTTAGCCCGTAGTCCACGATTTTTCCTATCGTTATTCCTGCGATACGTACATGGCTGCGCTTTTTCCCCACAAGAAACGCCCCGCTCCCGGTTACCGTCCATTGTGCAGACAGCGGTCTCTGGTTCGCATAGCTCAGCGGGAAACGGAATTCCTTTTCCGCACTGGCAAAATGACTTGATGTAACCGCCATCATATAATCGCCATATCCTGCTGCCACACTCATAGCCGCAAGCGCAAGCGCTTCTCCCGACGTAGAACATGCTCCAAACAAACCGAACACAGGAATCTCAAGTGATTCTACACCAATGGATGTAGCAATCCCCTGGCGGAGCAGATCACCGCCAAAAAGGTATCGCACCTGGCTCTGGCTGATGTGCGACTTTCCCATTGCAAGAAGGCAGGCTTCTTTCTGCATGGTACTTTCTGCTTCCTCCCAGGTATCCGCACCAAAAAGGTCGTCCTCCCCTACAACATCGAACTTGCTTCCAAGCGGGCCTTCCCCTTCCTTTTTCCCGACAACCGAGGCGCTGCTCAGAATATACGGCGCCTGTGCAAACTGTATGCTCTGCTTTCCCTTTGTATAATTTTCTTCTCCCATACGACTCCTCATTTCCACCATATTTATATTTTTTAAATGATTCCTGTACACTTCAAAATCCAATAAATCAATCCTAATACCCAGCTCGAAAAGATTCCATATAGAATCACCGGCCCTGCAATCGTAAATATTTTACAGCCGATTCCCATAACCTGTCCTTCCTTCTGGTACTCAATCGCCGGTGACGCAACGGAATTCGCAAATCCGGTAATCGGCACAAGCGCCCCGGCGCCGCCCCATTTTGCAATCTGCGGATACAGGTTGAATCCTGTCAGGACCACGCTCAGAAGAATCAAGAGCATGGATGTCCACCCTCCGCTTATGTCCTTATCAAGCCCCTGCTCCTTACAATAATTCAGAATACACTGTCCGATCACACAGATGATTCCTCCTGTCACAAAGGCTTTGGCCATATTTACAGGAAGACTGTGAACCGGGGTCTTCTGCTTCACATAATTTTGATATGCCTGCCGCTGTTTCTGCTTATCCATTTTTTCTCCTTTCCCTCCGAACCTTTTCTTCTCCCGCTCTCACCATCTGCGCAGGAAGAAAAGGAAGGAACCAAATCCCTTACCCAAAGCAATGCCCAGTATCAGATAGGGTATAAATCTCAATAATTTTATACGCCTTATAAAAATAGGAAATACGTCTAATATTTCTGCCAGCGCCATAGCCCAACATCCCACAAAGATTCCCGACAGGATTCCAAACACCGGAAGAAACCATTCTCCATGTGGAATACTAATATGGTAAACCCAGAAAAGATTCCCCAGCATTCCGCCAAGCGCTACGCTGTCCTCATACAAGAGAATATGCTCCCCCGTATGGGTTCTGTCCGCAAAATCTGAAATCACACCCAATCCGATAATAAAAGAAAATAAACCTCCCGCCACAACCATTCCGGCGCTAAGTCCGATAACTGCCAGAACCACTTCCTTTACCCACATCAAGCTCCTTCTCCTTCCTGGAAATATTTTCAATTAACGTCGTCTGCAGATCATTTTCATACAAACGCATCTCCACCTCTATCGGAGTCGGATCTACAGAGAATCTTTTCTTTCCAAAATGATTAAAAAATACAAGAATCCCTATAATAAGTCCTATACTATAAGTGAGCTCCAGCATTGTAAAACCGTCACTTTTTGTTCCTGTCACAAGCTCATATATCTGAGAAAACATTTTCGTAACATCTACGTCATTGTTAAACGCCATGATGGAAAATGCCGCCCCTGCAAAGCTAATCAGCACTACCAGCACCGCCTTTCCTATATGAACCCATCCTCCTGCCGTCTGCTGTGCCTCATATGTGACGATAAAATCCTGCTCGCCCATATTCTGCACCTCAATGTTTGGATACTGCTTATGAATCAGTTCAATTACTTTCAGCACCGATACTGCCACCCGGTTCTGGTTCTTTTTATCTGTATGATGAAAGCTTACAAGCTTTATGGCCTGAATCCTTGCCGCCACCGAAGGGTTTACACATTCAATTTTGATGACGTCACCGAGCGTCACCTCCGGATTTGTAACCTCCGTATTCCGGTCCGCCTTAATATAAACAGTTTCTTTACCAGACGCCATATGCCATGCCCTCATTTCCCTTTTGCATCTCTGTCATTACAAGCGTGCCCTCATTCATATGATTTGTGTTTTTTCTATCGCCAAAATAATAAATACAGCCGACTAAAACAGCCGCCAGAACAACAAAAATCAGGCATATCCTGAGTTTTCTCCTTGCTTCTTCCATACCGCCAGCATCCTCCGATGATTTTTAATATTAGTATGAAAGATTTTTCTGGAAAATATACATGAATATGCCTGCTATATTCGTTCTCTTAATCGTTTTAATATTTTTTTCTCAAGCCTGGATACCTGAACCTGCGAAATTCCAAGCTCCTCTCCCACCTGTGACTGCGTTTTATCGGCAAAATACCGAAGATAAATCAGTCTTCTTTCTTCACTTTCCAGAGAAGTCAGAAGCTCGCCCAGCATCATATGATTTAACAGCTTTTCCTCTGCTCTTTCCGGCTCCGGAAGCTTGTCCATAAGACGGATTTCCTGGCCGTCTTTTTGATAAATGGGCTTATGCAGCGACTCTACATCTGTCCCTGCGTCCAACGCCTGGACAAGCTCTTCCTGTTCAACCTTTAGTTCTCCGGCGATTTCTTTAATCGTAGGCGCCCTTCCCCATTTCTCACACAGCCTCTCCCTGCACAAATAGGCCTTATAAGATAATTCCTTGAGCGACCTGCTTACTTTTATCATTCCGTCATCTCTGAGGAAACGCTTTATTTCTCCCGATATCATCGGTACTGCATAAGTGGAAAATTTGACCTCAAAGGACAAATCGAATTTATCAATCGCCTTCAGAAGTCCGATATTTCCAATCTGAAACAAATCCTCTGCTTCCGCCCCCCTGTTATAAAATCTTTTTACTACACACCACACAAGTCCTGCATTTTCTTCTACCAGTTGTGCCCTCGCTTCTTTATCACCATCGTGCGATTTTTGAATCAAAGCGATTGTGTGGTCCATAACTTCCTTCCTTTTCCTATGATTTTTTTCATTTTTACGGTTGTTCCCTTGTCTGGTTCTGATACAACCTCCAGTTCGTCCATAAATGCCTCCATAAAGGAAAATCCCATTCCGGAACGCTCCAGTTCTGGTTTTGTCGTAAACAAAGGCTCCATCGCCGCCTCCACATCTGCGATTCCCCTGCCCTGGTCTTCAATCTCCAGATAAAGTGTCTTTTCCTCTGTACGGCAGCGAATGCAGATATCTTTTACTTCCCCTTCATATCCATGGATAATTGCATTCGTTACTGCTTCAGATACCGCTGTTTTCACATCTGACACCTCTTCCACCGTAGGATTCAGAGACGTCATAAAAGCTGCAACCGTTACTCTTGCAAATGCCTCATTGCTGGAACGGCTGTCAAAAATTAACTTCATTTCATTGGTGTGCTCCATTTATTTTTCCTCCTCATAAATCTGCATTATTTTGGTGATACCGGACATCGTAAGAATCCGTTTCATTCTTTCATTGGCATGCACTGCACATACCTCGCCTCCCAGCATACATATCTGTTTGTATCTTCCCATAATCACCCCGATACCTGAGCTGTCACAAAATTCTGTTTTTTCAAAGTCAAAAATAATATACCGGATATGATTACGCTCAATGACATAATCCGCCTCTTTTCGTATTTCCTCCGCATTATGGTGATCCAGCTCATGCGGGAGAAAAATCGTGAGACAGTTTTCCTGTACCTGATATTCCATCTTATTCTCCTTTCCTTCTGCCCTTCCGTTTATAAATGCCTTCTGCCTGCTTCCTTCCCAGAAACAACCACACTAGAAAAGGATATGCATTTTTCACGCATATCCTTTGTCTTCTGTATCCTTATTATTCTTCTGTACTGCCTGTACCTCCGTCTCCAGCTTCTGTACCTCCATCTCCGGCTTCTGTGCCGCCGTTTCCTGCTTCTCCGTCACCGTTTCCTGCTCCCGTACCGGATGTTTTCTGTGCATCCAGCGCCTGCTGCGCCATATCTTTTGCAGTGGTATCCGGATATTTCTCTACAATCTTCTGATAAGCCATATTGGCCTTGTCCTGTTCTCCCTTTTTTTCATAAGACTGCGCCAGAAGGAGAAGGGCGCCTGCATTATCATATCCTTCGTCCATCCTCATGACCTTTTCCAGATTTTCCACTGCATACTCATAATTCGCCACCTGGAAATTCTGCTTTGCAGTGCTATATAATTTTCCACACATGGCCGGAAATATCTGTCCAGTCATACTGTCATAAATCTCTTTTCCATTCGGTCCCAGCGCTTCCGGATTAATCTTAAGCAGCTCTTCTGCCATATCTGCATTACTCATACTCTGAGCGCGGTAATGGGTATTCACATTCATTAATATCTCGTAGCTGCTCTGTGCCGCCGCCGCTGTTTCCTGCGCATTTTCTGACTGTTCACTGCTGGCGCGGTATTGCTCAAGCTCTGTCTTAAGCGCACTGATCTGAGACTTCTGGGTTGCGATCTGGTCACTGAATGCGACAGTCTGTTTATTCAGGCGCTTCTGCCTGGAAGAATTCATCGCCGGCATAATAAGGAACCACATGACCAGTACTCCCACAGCCATGCCAATCCCAATATTCAGCGCCGTATGAAGTACCGTATGCTCTTTAAAATTCGACGATACCGGCTGAATAATTGTCTCATTTCCAAGATTATATGTAACGGTCTGCTTTGCACCGCTTTCCTTATTCTTTAACTCAATACTCCGCTCTTTTCTAAGCTGGTTCAGCTCATGCATATACCTAAGTGTCAGTTCATCCGTTGTATCCAGCTTATGTGCGGTGCGAAGTACCTGCCTTGCATTTGCATACTGCTCCGTATGCAAATATAAAAATCCCAGAAGCTGATACGCCTTTACATACGTCGGATGTGAGGCAATTGCCTTCTTCAATTGTATGATCGCAAGATCCTCGCCGTACTGCTTCGCATACTGAAGCCCCTGGTTATACCGCTTGACAGCCTGATTGATTTCCTCCAGCTCACCCGGCGTCTCCTGCACCTTTCTGATATAATCATTTGCAATATTATCCTCCGGCTGGAAATTCTTGCTGATAATCCATTCCACAAGCGCCTCTACCACATCTCCCCGGCCATAATATACAAGCCCCAGAAGATTCATCGCCGCCACATTTGCCCTGTTATATTGTAAACTTTTTTTCAGTGCAGTAACTGCTCCGGACATATCCCGGATACGTGCCTTCTCAAGTCCTTCATTGTACCAGTAATTTGACTGGTACACAAGTTTCATTGTATAATCCATAAAATCCTGATCCTTTTATTTCGTCTGCTCTACTACTTCACGGATAATATCTGTCATATCCGTCAAATCCTCCTGGTAAACTGCATCTTCAATATCTTCTACTTCCAGGCTTGGCTGGAATTTCTTTAACTCTTCTTCATAGTTCAGCATGTAAACCGCCTCCTGTCAACAATTTCTCCACTGTCCCGGCAAGATAAAGCGAACCGAGGCAGTAAATATAGCTTCCTTCCTCTCTAAGCTCATATGCCGTTTGCACCGCGTCTTCAATCTTCTCCCGCACAACAACCTCACACGTTGTGTACCGTGAGAAAATTTCCCGAAGCTCTCCGGCAGAAACCTTTCTTTTATCTTCAATCTCAGTAACGATGTAAACCTTTGCCGGAACCTCTTCACAAAGAATCTTGATCATCTGCTCATATTTTTTATCCGACACTGCGGAAAACAGAATTACCGGAAACGCCTTTTCATCACCCAGCGCCCGTATACTCTCCGCAAATGCTTCTATCGCTCCCGGATTATGTGCTCCGTCTATCACAAAATGCTCCCCGGCTTCTTCCATTCTGCCCTTCCACTGAACCGCTGCAACAGCTTCCCGCCATCTGTCCTTATGTACTTCTTCATCCTTCAGAAGATATTCTGCAGACTGAATTGCAATCTCCGCATTCATCGCCTGATATATGGCACAGATTGGAACATGCCAGTTAATATCTTTATCATACGCATTCGCCCGTGAAAATGCAATATATTTTCGGTTCACTTCCTGGATTTCGAACGCATTTTTCGTGATTTCTCTACAAGGTGCCCGAAGTTTCCCTGCCTGTTTCCGGATAACTGCCGACGCCTGTCTGTTGCTGCCATCAAAAATCACCGGCACTCCCTGTTTGATAATTCCCGCTTTTTCCGCCGCAATCTGTTCGATTGTATCTCCCAGGATATCCGTATGGTCCAGGCTGATGGATGTGATAACTGTAAGCGCCGGATTTTCAAAAGAATTGGTCGCATCCAGCCTTCCTCCCAGTCCCGTCTCCAATACAATATACTCTGCGTCTGTATAGGAAAATATTTTCATTCCCATCCCGTACAGAAATTCAAAATAAGACGGGTGCAAAATTCCTTCCTCACCCATCTTATTCACTACCTCTAAGACCTCTTCAAATGCCTGAAAAAACACTTCGTCAGAAACCGGACGCCTTCCTATCTGCATCCGCTCATTGATTTTCACAAGATGCGGGGAAGTAAAAAATGCAGTCTTTTTTCCTTCTGATTCCAGAATCGCCTGGATATATGCACACACAGAGCCCTTCCCATTCGTGCCTGCCACATGAATCACCTTGCGGTCTGCCGCCGGATTTCCAAGTCTTTTTAAAAATTCTTTTGTATGCTCCAGCGTGTGCTTCTTCGTAAATTTAGGAATTTCCTCGATATAAGCTACCGCCTCTTCATAATTTTCAGGTTTATTTCTTGCCACTGCTTTTCAATCCCCTTACTCTTCCTCCTCCAGCTGCACCGTCCAGGACCGTGTAATGTCGGTACCGGTTCCCTTTCTCACATTCAGTGCTCCGTCCCGGTATACGTATTCGTTCGATTTACGGAATGGTGTGCTACTCGAGCCCATCTGGATTACCTGAATCACATCTCCCTCCGAAAGTACAGTCTCGGGGAGAACAATCCTTGTATTATTTAAAAATGTACTCTTCTGTTTTTCATCATTTACATATACTTTACTTTGTTTGGTAAAGTTTGCACCGTATAAACTATACCCTTCCTCCAGGTAGGGAACAATATCTGTAAGTGTTACATCCTTGACTCCCATCATCATATGTCCTTCTGTAATTGGAAGCTCATCATCATACACATACTGCTTACCATATAAGATATCATATTGCAGGAGCTCAAGGTCTGCCAGATAATTCTTTGTCTGACGCCTTTCCTGATGATAATTAAATACGGTTCCGCTGTGAATATCCAGACGTTCAAACACTTCCGCCATAATCTGATAAGAAGGAATATTTCTATCCTGCTTTGCAAGACCGATATTATCCCAGATTACGTAATTCGTATTATATAAATAACGGCTCTTCAGGTCTTCCGCCTTAAGACCCATCGTCGGCAGATGGTCTCCGTAAAACACAATAACCGAAGGTTCTCCCCTCTCTTCAATTGCTTTCACGAGATTCCCTGCAAAGCCATCCATCTCATACACCTGATTCACATAATATTCCCATTTATTTTTCAATCCTTCATCTGCGATACCTTCTACCGTAATCTTCGGATTCTCAATAATCCTCTCCTCCGGGTAATCCCCATGTCCCTGCACACTGACACCGAAAACAAAGTCCTGCTGCTCTGTCGTATCCATTGCCTCCAGAATATGCTCGATCAAAATGTCATCCTTTGCCCAGCCATTCTCTGTAAGCTGCAGAATGTTCATGAATTCCTTACTGGTATAACTGTCAAATCCAATATGATCAAATACCTTTGCACGGCTATAGAAATTTCCACCATTATTATGCAGTGCATGGGTTCCATAACCTAATTCGCCAAGCGCGGTAGCCGCGCTTTCACACACACGGTCCTTCAATACCGTCTTATACGGGTATTCCCCCGGTCCAAAATAACGCAGATTCATACCTGTCAGCACTTCAAACTCTGTATTTGCAGTTCCTGCTCCTACGGATGGCACTTTAAAATACCCGGAAGAATAATTCTGATACATTTGATGAAGATTCGGGCAGGCATCCTGTGACGTTGTGAAAAATTCCGCCTCTGCTACATCAAAATAGGATTCCAGCTGTATAAAAATAATATTCGGAAGCGCCTCTTCTGTCCGTCCTGTCTCATTTTTGGTAATCTCCCGATGATTGCTGACCTGCATCATCGTCTCTTCGTTATAATTATTCGGCTCGTCAATCCCTGTATTAAATACACTCGCCATAAAACAATACGGAAGGCCATAATCCTCATATGCAAATGCAATATTTCCAAAATACGTAGAGACGACTCTCTTTTCCACCGCCGCATTTGTTGCCGCCGCAAAAAGCACTGAGCAGACAGCAATCCCTGCCAATGCCCAGATTCTGTGCATCTTCCCTTCATACTGTCCGCCACGCTTCCACATAGACAAAAGCCAGATAACCACAGCAACAATTCCAACACCTACAATAACAAGCTCAAAAGGATTAAAGTAATTATTAATCAGCGTCAGACCATCTGCCGCCACCTTCAAATCCTGCGCATTAAACGGCGTGACACGCACCATCAGCATGTAACCATTGGCAATTCCCAGCACCATCCATAACACACCGATAATAATTCTTACAAACACACGCCGCTTAAACAAATACACAACCGAAAATGTCAGAAAAATCATAAAAGCATTATAGAGAAATACAAGCGGCGTATCTGTCATATATCCCCAGGCCTCGAATACCGAATGCCTGGAGATTGCTTCTATCGAGAAATTAATCAGACAGGCAAGAAGAACGTGGAACAAAAGCGAGAGCCTGTTCATAATCTTCCAGACTGGTTTCATCTTCTTCGCAAACCTGCTGTTTTTCCGTTCTTCAAGAATTCGTTCCCGCCGTTCCTTTCTCGCCTTCCAGTACGCTCTTATATCTTCTTTGTTCAAATGTTTGATTTTTTGAAGTCCGCCTTTGAGATCGGGCTTTTTTATATGAATCTTCTTCATACATATCCCCTTCAGAATTATACTATGCCTGTTTGTTCTTTAAACCGTTTAATCTTTCTTTTACCTGCTCCATCATCTGTTTATATGTTTCAAGCTTCTCCCGTTCCGCGCGGACCTTCGCTTCCGGCGCTTTACTTACGAACTTTTCATTGTTCAGCATTCCTTCCGCACGGGCAATTTCTTTTGTAAGTCTTGCTTCTTCTTTTGTCAGACGCTGAATTTCCTGCTCAAAATCAATCAATTCTTCCAAAGGTACATATACGGTTGCATCCGGTACAACAACAGATACTGCGTCATCCGCAATGCCCGATTTATCCTCCTGCGCAATAAAATCATTGGCAGACGCCATCATTTTTGCAGATTCCGCAAGAAGCATCAGTCCGTCCTTAAGCGCCACATCCTCGCATACTACATATACGGTTGCTTTTCTTCCATTCGGCACATTCATCTCCGCACGGACATTACGTACCCCGCGGACAATCTCTTTATAGTGCTCTAATACAGCCTCTGCTTCTGCATCTTCCCATGCTTCCTCAAATACCGGCCACTGTGACATCATCAGAGATTCTTCCTCCGGAACGACTTTACTGTAGATTTCTTCAGATACAAATGGCATATACGGATGAAGAAGCTTCAGCGCTTTCTTCAATACCTCTCTCAGTGTATAGAGTGTTGCATTAGCGCCTGCCGGATTTTCTTCTGCATGGTAAATGCGGTATTTTGCAAGTTCAATATACCAGTCGCAGAATTCATCCCAGATAAAGTCATATATTTTCGAAAGTGCAATTCCAAGCTCGAACTTATCCATATTCTCTGTCACATCCTTTACAACACTGTTGCATCTGGACATGATCCATCTGTCTGCCGGATTATAGTCACCGCTATGCGGCTCTGTAATCTCTTTTCCTTCCATATTCATAAGAATAAAACGAGATGCATTCCATACTTTATTCGCAAAATTACGGCTGGCTTCTACTCGTTCATTATAGAAACGCATATCATTTCCCGGCGCATTTCCGGTAACGAGTGTCATACGAAGCGCATCCGCACCATACTGCTCGATAATCTCAAGCGGGTCGATTCCATTTCCAAGAGACTTACTCATCTTCCGTCCCTGGGAATCTCTCACAAGCCCGTGGATAAATACCGTGTGGAACGGAGCCTTTCCAGTATGTGCATATCCGGAAAATACCATACGGATAACCCAGAAGAAAATAATGTCATATCCGGTTACCAGTACATCTGTCGGATAGAAATAATCCAGGTCTTCTGTCTTGTCCGGCCAGCCCAGTGTTGAGAACGGCCAGAGCGCTGAGCTAAACCAGGTATCCAGCGTGTCTTCATCCTGGACCATATGCTTACATCCGCATTTCGGACAAACACCCGGATTCTCTCTTGCCACTACCATCTCGCCACATTCCTCGCAATAATATGCCGGAATTCTGTGTCCCCACCAGATCTGACGGGAAATACACCAGTCACGGATATTCTCAAGCCAGTGCAGATAAATCTTATCAAACCTCTCCGGGACAAATTTTAATTCTCCGGTTTTGATTGCATTGATTGCCGGTTTCGCAAGTTCTTCCATACGCACAAACCACTGCTGTTTGATCAAAGGTTCAACCGTCGTATGACATCTGTCATGGGTTCCTACATTATGGCTGTGCGGAACAACCTTTACAAGAAGTCCCTGCTCTTCCAGATCTGCTACCATTGCTTTTCTTGCTTCGTAGCGTTCCATTCCTGCATATTTTCCGCCATACTGCTCATTAATCGTAGCATCATCATTCATAATATTAAGTTCCGGTAAATTATGGCGCTTTCCAACTTCAAAGTCGTTCGGGTCATGTGCCGGTGTAATCTTAACCGCACCGGTACCGAACTCTTTATCTACATAATAATCCGCAATAATCGGAATCTCTCTGTCCGTAAGCGGCAGCTTGCATGTCTTCCCTACGATATCTTTATATCTTTCATCATCCGGATGTACAGCAATCGCTGTATCGCCAAGCATTGTCTCCGGACGGGTCGTTGCAATCTCAAGATAGTCATCCGTACCGACAATCGGATATTTGATATGCCAGAAATATCCATCCTGCTCTTCATGCTCAACCTCTGCATCAGACAGGGAAGTCTTACATACCGGACACCAGTTGATAATTCTGGAGCCTTTATAGATATATCCTTCTTCGTATAATTTAATGAATACCTCTTCTACTGCCCTGGAGCATCCTTCATCCATTGTAAAACGTTCTCTGTCCCAGTCACAGGAAGTACCAAGCTTCTTAAGCTGTGAAGTAATGGTTCCGCCGTATTCTTCCTTCCACTGCCAGGTCCTCTCCAGGAATTTCTCACGTCCCAGTTCCTTTTTATCAATTCCTTCATCCTTTAACTGGTTCGTAACCTTAACCTCTGTAGAAATCGCCGCATGGTCCGTTCCCGGAACCCATAACGCATTATAGCCCTGCATTCTCTTATAACGGATCAGAATATCCTGCAGCGTATTATCAAGCGCATGTCCCATATGCAGCTTACCGGTAATATTCGGCGGCGGCATCACAATCGTAAACGGTTTTTTACTCCTGTCTGCCTCTGCGTGAAAATACTTTCTCTCACACCAATTCTCATAAAGTTTGCTTTCAATCTCTTTCGGATTGTAAGTTTTCTCCAAATTCTGACTCATCATTTTCCTCCATCTCTCATCATTCATTTCACATTTTCTTCACAATTCAGGGCATAAAAAAACGCCCTTCACAAAAAAGGGCGACTATAACCGCGGTACCACCTTTATTGGTTCTCTTCTTATTCTTTAACGGGAACGACTCCGGGATAACCTAGCTTCTGCCATAAAATCTTCTGCCATAAGTTCTCCTGTAAATAATCCTGCAGATAAAGTTCAGCTATCCGGCTCGGAAGCTACCTTCCGTATCCTGGCTCCTTAAGCGCCTTTCAGCCTGTGGGCCGCTCTCTCTGTCAGGACAATGATACGTACTCCTCTTCTTCAACGCCTTTCTGATATCACGAATACCTATGTATCCTTAAAACTATTGAATATCATAGCTAGCGGTAAAGAATTTGTCAAGGATATAAAACAAATTTCAGAAACTCTTAAGAGTTTACCGGCAGTTGATGTTGTGGATTTTGTAGTTTTTTCGAGTATAGTGACCGTTGTCTGGCAATATCTGTGCGTCAGCATGCCGTGTGGCGGGGAAGCTCTTTAAGAAGGTCTTCTTACCCACGCCTCTCTACGGACACTACGCACAAGATTGACTATATCTGTTTATCCGAAGCTAATAACAATTTATCTATTACCGGATGTATCATACTTGTTTCTAATATCACATTTATGGCACAAAGCTTCTTTCCTGCGTCCTTACTGGATGCACCGCAATGATATGCCTGTTCTGTAGGCAAACCATAATCCAAAACAATCAATCTGTCATGGCAATCCGCATTCGGTTTAATTCGCATTGGTGGATATTGTTGTATAAAATCATTTACTACCGCCTTCGTCAAAAAACCTCTTTTTCCATGACCATTTTCTGTAAACAAAACCACTTCTACTCCGGATTGCTTCTGTGACAGGAGTTGCAAAGTCTTTGTATTCACATAATCATCCACCACATAAATGCTCTTTTGGGCCTGTTGATAAATATCTATGTATGCAGCATCTGCTTCAAACTTCTGCCCTTTATAGATAACAAAATTTTTGAAATCCTTATCTGAAACAAAGTTTTCATTGAGCGTATCTATACTTCTTTGAATACTATCAAATCTTTCCTCCGCTTTATTCTTCCAATCTACAGTACCTGCAACCTGCACAGATATCTCCGATACTTTTGCTGTAACAAGTCGCATCTCCGACTGTGTAACAAACTGTTGATTTTGCTTTATATAATGACGCATTTCACGAAACGCACGCATAATAAAAATACTTTGTTGTTCTGCAAGCTCGCCTCTCAGAACAGTAGCAAGCATATAAATGCCTTGTTCCGTAAACGCATACGGCAATGTTCTTCTTCCACCACCTTGACCTTCAAAAAAATTGTTTTCTCGTGAAATCACAATTTGTGATTTCACGGATTCTATCTCTTCTCTAGTCAACTGAAACATAAAGTCTTCTGGAAATCTCGCAATGTTACGCTTCACCTGTTGATTGAGATTCTTCACTTTATATCCATAAACCTCAGCCAAATCATAATCCAGCATAACCTGCTGTCCACGTAATACATATACTTTATTTTGAATATCCTCTACAGACATAACTTCTGTCTTCTGTTCCATAAAAACCTCCCATCTTTCGTCCTTAACTTGATGTCGAAAAAATCGACTTCAAGTTTACAAATGTTCAAGGTGAAATTTTTGCACCTTGAACATCTACTCCAACTCCTCCAGTTCTTCCAACTGCTTTAATATCCGCATATACTTTAACAACCTTCTTTTTTGTGCCTCCTTCATTCCATGAAAATCTTCAATCAACTGCCAATCAACAGGAGTCATTCTGCCCTTGCTTTCCGCCTCCGCAAAACCTTTTCCCTCATCAATTCCTCTTCCTGTCAAAAGCTCATCAGGTGTTACATCAAGAGCGACACAGATATCCATAATTTTATCAGCAGAAGGATTTGTCTTCTTTTTTTTCCATTCACTAACAGTGCTTGTGGCAATTCCAACACGTTTTGCAAACTCCGCCTGCGTAATATTCTTTTCCTTAATTATTTTAAATATTCTTTCGCTGATAATCATAATTCTTTCCTTTTTATTCACTGTTCTGTATTTTATAATTCATATTTATGAATATTTTATCATATTGGCAGTACGATTTCAATGAAAATTTTCTGATTGCACTGCTCATATAATTTTATTGGCTATAATATAAAAACCTCCACCGCTACTGGTGGAGGACAACACTTTCAGCATGCCGTACAGAGTCTATACAGGACAGAGCAAATCGTGGGTTAAGAATTTTCGTGGATAGTGTAAAGTAGCCTATGAGAAACAGGAGCAAAAACAATGGCTCCAATAGATCCTTAAAAATTGCAGATATGTTAGTTATTGACGGCGTACGCCACCCTTGACGACGCACCAAAACAATGCTCTGAATGTCTTACCGACGGCGAAGAACTCAAGAACAGTTAGCGGTTTCGCCGTATTGCTGTTTCAGGATTGTCTGTTGACCAAGATAGATGAGAAGCTGCCAGTCCTGTTTGACGAATGGTTTGATAATAGGTAGTTTATCGGTAAGGAATCTCTGGAACTTGGGGCTGTGGAGTTCGTCATGGGGTCATTGCTTTTTTATTTGCAAAAAGTGGTGTAACCCTAGAAAAATAAGGTTTTAAAGAAAAATAGGACTGTAAAACTTTACAGTACCTTTTCGTGATAAAGCGTATAAAAAGAATTTTACATATGCTATAACACCGATAGACAAAAAGAGAAAAGTCTACCAGGTCTTGCACCCGCATAGCTTTACAAATGACATTGCAGATTTTTGCAGTTTTCCGTTATATAACGAACGTTGTTGTCGCAAACTCGCAGTCAGTATGAAATATGCCGGGTAAGTGATATTTTGGTACCGTCAGAGACATCTGTTACAGACACTCGAAACAAAGAGACAGAGATGAACTGCGGTCGCTCTCGCTGTCTGAGCTTTGCGAGTTTGAGAGCGGCCGCAGATATCAAACATCTCTGTCTTTGTTTCGCCAGTGTCTGTTAAGATTGTCGTTCGGTATCAAAATATCACTTACCCGGCACATTTCTGCTGACGCGCAGACATTGCCAGACAACGTTCGTTAGACAACAAAAACCGCAAAAATCTGCAATGTCAATGTCCTCTACTAGATGAGTCCCATGCTCCGCAGGATGTACAGCCATCCGGTCAGAGTGAACGCACTGAAAAGTGTCGTAAGCATAACAACACTGGATGAGAGCACTCCATCATGCCCCATATTTTTGGCCATAACAAAACTGCTGACCGTTGTCGCCGAGCCAAGCATAACCAGTATCGCCACCAGTTCTTCCTTCCGAAATCCCATATGTACAGCAATCGGAAGGAAGAGAGCCGCAAATCCGATCAGTTTAATGAACGCCGCCGTAACCGCCGGCTTCACTTTTGCAAATGCTTTGCGAATATCGAAGCTTGCGCCCATTGCCATAAGCCCCAGCGGAGTCGCTGTCGCCGCAACATTATCTACTGTTCTTTCTAGTATATATGGCATCGGCAGCTTAAGCGCCGACCACGCAAGTCCTGCTGCAATTCCCAGAATAATGGGATTCGTTATAATCCCGCGAAACGTCCGCTTCAGCACTTTTCTGTCCAGTCCTTCCTGCCCGGGCCGGAACAGGGACAATACAAGCACTGCCATGACATTATACAAAGGAACACTTCCAATAATCATAAGCGGCGCCATTCCCGCAGTTCCGTAAATATTCTGGATAAATGCAATACCAAGAAGCGCTGCGCTGCTCCGGTAAGAGGACTGGATAAATTCACCCCTGATTGACTTGTCCTTCCACAGGCATGAGATACCAGACACAATTAATATACTGACAACCGTTGCCCCAAAGCAGAACAGTACGAACTTCATATTCCATACCTGACTGAAATCTACGGTTGCCAGATCACTGAATAAGAGCGCCGGAAGGGGTACCTTAAAGACAAATGTATTCATTTTCGATACGAATCCATCATCCAGCCATCCAATTTTTTTTAGGAACAATCCTAACAACATCAAAAGAAATACCGGGACTGTTGCATTTAAACTAAAGATCAAATTATCCATTTCATTTCTCTTCCTTCTGTTAATTTTCAGTCTTTCAAATATTGTGTAATCACCGAGTATGCCTCATATAATTTTTCATAAGATACCGTACAATTCGCAGGGCTTGTAGACGGCAGGCCGATAATTTCGATTCCCGTCCCCGGATAGCAATATCTTCTATATAATTGTGCGGCTTTTGTCCCTGTGGCAAATATCGCCCGGATATCCGCGCACTTGAGTATGATACCCATATCATTCGCCACCGGATTCCGGATGCTGCTGTCGTCCGCACCGCGAATCTCGCAGCCCGCAAGCACATCCCATACCGCTATATGATTGCGGTGGGAAAATGCAATCTTATCTTCTATTGTCACGGGAAGCTCTTCCCCACACACATCCGACACCACTTTCCAAAAGCGATTGCGGGGGTGTCCATAATAAAATCCTGTCTCCCGGGATTTCGGCGAAGGCATCGTGCCCAGCATAAGAATCCGGGACTGTTTATCATAAACCGGCTGGAAATCATGCGTTACCCGCTCAACATTTTGCATTACAACATCCCCCTTTTCCGTAATTACACTTTAAACCATCTACCATTTTACACACATTTATAAATTTTTCAACTTTGTTTTCCCGCGAAACCTTTTTCTTTTCTTGCACATCCGCCTATCTAATGGTACAATTTTATCAACACGTACTAACCACAAAGGGTCACACCTGCGTGAGAAGGCGGACAGATTCGAAACAAAACCTGACGCCATAGGTGTCGGGTTTTTTATATTCGGAGGACAACTGATGAAGGCTTTGATTGATAAACTCCATGAGAGCCATACACTTACAAAAGAAGAATGGAGCATGCTCATTCATGGGCGTACTCCCCGGCTTGCAGAATATCTCTTTTCTCTTGCCAGAGAGGAACGGCACAAATACTATGGACACGACATTTATGTCCGGGGACTGATTGAATTCACCAACTACTGCAAGAATGACTGTCTTTACTGCGGAATCCGGAAAAGCAATGGAAATGCACACCGCTACCGCCTGACCAAAGACGAGATCCTGTCCTGCTGCCATGCCGGATATAAGCTGGGATTCCGTACCTTTGTCCTGCAGGGCGGAGAGGATGGATATTTTTCGGATGAACGGATGACGGACATCATTCACAGTATCCGGGAAGCTTATCCCGACTGCGCGGTCACGCTTTCCATTGGTGAAAAATCTTATGACAGCTACAAAGCCTTTTTTGATGCGGGCGCAGACCGCTATCTCTTAAGGCATGAAACCTATAATTCTGAGCATTATAACAGGCTTCACCCAGGCTCTCTTAGCGCCCGGGACAGACAGAAATGCTTATGGAATTTAAAGGAAATCGGCTATCAGGTCGGCACCGGATTCATGGTCGGCTCTCCGTATCAGACTGCAGAACATCTGGCGGAAGATATGCTTTTTATCAAGGAGCTGAATCCTCATATGGTAGGCATCGGGCCATTTATCCCTCATCGGGATACCCCTTTCAGAAATGAGACAGCCGGCACTCTGGAGCTGACATTATTTATGCTCGGACTGCTGAGGCTCATGCTCCCGAAGGTTCTTCTTCCTGCCACGACTGCACTTGGAACCATTGACCCGGAAGGGCGGGAACTGGGAATCCTGGCGGGCGCTAATGTAGTCATGCCCAATCTGTCACCAGACAATGTACGAAAAGATTACAGTCTGTATGACAACAAGCTGTGCACAGGGGAGGAAGCCGCCGAATGCAGAAAATCTCTGGAAAACCGGATGCAGGCAATCGGATACCAGATTATCACTGCAAGAGGTGATTCCCTGAATGTCTGATATCTCAGACATTTCATATAATACAGATAATCATCCGTCTCACAAAATGACGGATACAAATAACCTATTTCTATATCAGGAGGAACAAACATGTATGATGTAAATTCAAAACACGCAGAAGATTTTATTAACCACGAGGAGATTCTGGAAACGCTCGCCTATGCAGATGAAAATGCGAACAATATTCCGCTCATTGAATCTCTGATTGAAAAGGCGGCAAGACGCAAAGGGCTCTCCCACCGCGAGGCTTCCGTTCTCCTTGCCTGTCAGGACAAAAACCTGAACGAGAAAATTTTCCGCCTTGCAGAACAAATCAAAAAAGATTTTTACGGAAACCGTATTGTGCTTTTTGCACCACTTTACTTATCTAATTATTGTATCAATGGATGCACCTACTGCCCATATCACATGAAAAATAAACACATTCCACGTAAGCAGCTTTCCCAGGAAGACATCCGCAGAGAAGTCATTGCACTTCAGGATATGGGACACAAACGTCTTGCATTGGAAGCCGGAGAGGACCCGGTACATAACACGATGGAATATTATCTGGATTCTATCAACACCATTTACAATATCAAACATAAGAACGGCGCCATCCGCCGTGTCAATATTAACATTGCAGCAACAACGGTGGACAATTACCGCCTCCTCAAGGAAGCAGGAATCGGAACTTACATCCTGTTCCAGGAGACTTACCATAAAGAAAACTACCTTGCCCTGCATCCGACCGGCCCGAAGCATGACTATGATTACCACACAGAAGCAATGGACCGTGCCATGGAAGGCGGTGTCGATGATGTAGGCGTCGGTGTACTTTTCGGTCTGGACAAATACCGCTACGAATTTGCCGGTCTTCTGATGCACGCGGAGCATCTGGAAGCCGCCTTCGGTGTAGGTCCTCATACCATCAGTGTTCCAAGACTCAGAAATGCAGATGATATTGATGCAAGTTCATTTACCAACGGAATCGACGATGACACTTTTGCAAAAATCGTTGCATGTATCCGGATTGCCGTACCATATACCGGCATGATTATTTCTACAAGAGAAAGCCAGAAGGTTCGGGAACGGGTTCTGCATCTTGGCATCTCACAGATCAGTGGCGGCTCCCGCACCAGTGTCGGAGGCTACTGTGAACCGGAACCGGAGGATGAGAAATCCGAGCAGTTTGATGTCATTGACAACCGTACCTTAGATGAGGTTGTCCGCTGGCTTATGGAAATGGACTATATCCCAAGCTTCTGTACTGCATGTTACCGGGAAGGAAGAACCGGGGACCGTTTTATGTCCCTGTGTAAGAGTGGACAGATTCAGAACTGCTGCCATCCAAATGCACTGATGACGCTGCAGGAATATCTTATGGATTATGCTTCCCCGGCAACAAAAGCCATTGGAGATAAAATTATTGACAAAGAGGTCTTAAATGTACCAAACGAAAAGGCACGTGCAGTTGTAATGGAAAATCTGAAACTGATTCGGGAAAATAACCGGAGAGATTTCCGGTTCTAATAACCCCAGATAATATACGCACCCGGTTCTGCATGGCCGGATGCGTTTTCAAAAACAGGAGGACACTTATATGAGTCTGAATAATACCCCTTCTTCCGAACGTACGCACATTGGTATCTTCGGAAAACGAAACGCCGGAAAATCCAGTATTATTAATGCATTGACCGGACAGAATCTTGCAATTGTATCTGACATCCGTGGAACTACGACTGACCCGGTACCAAAGACAATGGAACTTCTTCCTTTGGGTCCGGTTGTCATAATTGACACTCCGGGACTGGATGATAACAGTTCCCTTGGAGATTTGCGGATTCAAAAAGCATACCAGATTCTAAACAAAACGGATATTGCCCTGCTGGTCGTAGACGGTTCTGTCGGTATGACCGAAGAAGATACACAGATTTTAAATCGGATTAAGAGCAAAAAAATTCCTTACCTGATTGTCATGAATAAAGCGGATCTCGTTCCCGGAGGAGCGCGGTATGAAACGCTTCCTCTCATGGCGGGTACGAATGAGCCCGGGGCGGCGGCTGCTGCCGATATGATCTCTACTACTAGTCCCGAACCAGTTATATGGGTAAGCTCGCAGGATAACACGAATATTCATGAATTGAAAGAACGAATTGCCGCTCTCGTCCCTGATTCAGATTCCGGACGTCATATTGTCTCAGATCTGATTCATCCGGGAGAAATCATTGTCCTTGTCGTTCCGATTGACAAGGCGGCACCAAAAGGCAGGCTGATTCTGCCGCAGCAACAGACAATCCGTGACATTCTGGATGCCGGGGCGGTGTCTGTTGTCGTAAGAGATAGCGAATTAAAAGATACATTAGAAAAGCTAAATCCCAGAGCGTCTCTGGTTATTACTGACAGCCAGGCATTTGAAAAAGTTAGCAGCATTGTACCGCCGGAAATTCCGCTCACTTCTTTTTCTATTTTATTTGCAAGATATAAAGGAAATCTGGATACCGTGGTACGCGGCGCGCGGGTAATCGACACTTTAGAAGAAGGAGATGCGGTACTGATTTCTGAAGGCTGTACCCATCACAGACAATGTGAGGATATCGGAACAGTAAAGCTTCCAAAGTGGCTTAAAAGCTACACAGGAAAGGAACTAAACTTTACCTTTACAAGTGGGACAGAATTCCCGGTCGACCTGGGAAGATTCCAGCTCATTATCCATTGCGGCGGCTGCACCTTAAATGAACGGGAAATGAAATATCGCCTGAAATGTGCAGAAGACGCACAGGTTCCTATGACTAATTATGGCACGGCTATCGCTTATATGAAAGGAATTCTTGAAAGAAGTATACAGGTTTTATATTAATTAAAAAAAAGAAAAAATTCTGGTACAGCTGACAGCTGCCCCAGAATTTTTCTTTTCTCTTTATTCTGTATCTGCTCCGGCGAACTGCTCCAGCCAGTCACAAATCTGGTCTCTTGCAGACATGCCGATACATTTCCGCTGATTTTTCTTCATAACAGACAGAACCTCTGCATTTTGCAGCCGTTCCACCGCCGGAAGCAGGCCCTTTCTTATATTTTTAACTCCCAGGCTCATTCCGTGTTCCACAAAGAAATTCATGTTAATCACTTCACACCCCGGCAGAGGAGAAATATGTATAAGCGGCCCCCCCGCCCCAGCCGCCTCAGTGGACGAAAGCCCTCCTGCTTTTGAGAAAAACAAGTCGCAGGCCTTCATATATTCCGCCATACGAGACGTACTCTTAATCAGAATCACCAGCTCCGGATATCTGGCTTTCATTTTCTTATATAATTTCTCATTGTTTCCACATATCACAATCAAACGGAGCCTCTCCCTGCCCTTTGCATAGCGGAACAGAACCTTCACTGTTTCCTGTAATTTCCCGGCTCCGATACTTCCTCCGGTAATCAGGTAATAATCCATTTCCGGATCCAGTCCCAACCGTCTCTTTGCCTCTCTTTTCTCTATATCTTCTGAAAATGCCCTGCCTGCCGGAATCCCAAAAGGAAGGAGCTTTTCTTCCGGAATTCCCCGCCCAATAAAATTAGAAGCCAATTCTTTATGCGGAATCACATAATAATCACAGTCCGTCTCCTCTGTAAAAGGGATACACACATAATCCGTTGCAACAAAAACAGTTTTCGGCATATCTGTGTTATGTTTTTTTAAATAAGTTGTAATTTCCGCCGGAAATAAATGGGGCATAATAATCACATCAAAATGATTCATCTTCAAGTATTTCCTTAATCGTTTTGCCACACGGCTGTTCAGCTGATATACGGGCGAATAGATGGGGAGCTTTCGGTAAATATCCCCAAGTAAGTACATCGTTCCAAACAAAAAGGGAATCTTCTGAACAAGCTTTATATAACTGTTCCCAATCCCTGATGCCAGTTTTTCACTCACCAGACTGTACGGGTCAAACATTTCCACCGTATGTCCCCTTCGCAGTAATTCTTCTTTTATCGCCAGACCTGCGGCATTATGCCCGCCGCCGGTACTGCAGGATAAGATTAACGCATCCATAACACTCTCACTTTCCGCTCTTCCTTTTCTTCTTTGCTAAGGCGCAGTTTAAAGGAAACCAGACCGGTAATAATCAAAAATCCAGCCTTTACCGCCGCCCTTTCTTTTGAAAAAAGAAACAGAGCCGCCGTAACCCAAAAGGTATCCATTGTTCTGCTCCAATGAGGCGTTACCCTTATCACAACAGAAAAGAATATAAAAAAGAATGCCAGGACCAACGCTGCATGAATGTCCGGTATCAGGCCCAAAAGACAGCCAAACGTCGTCGCAATTCCTTTTCCGCCCTTAAATTGATAAAATACCGGAAATATATGTCCAAAAACCGGGGCCGCAATGACGACTGCAAGTCCTGCCTCTGATGTCGGATAAAATTTCCCCATATGCAGGTAAAAAAACACTGGCAGAAATCCTTTCAGCAAATCAAAACACAATGTAAAAATCCCACACCAAAAGCCTCCCTGCATAAACGCATTTGCTGCTCCGGGATTACCGTCTTTGCTATTCTGCACAATATCATCATGTCTGAAAAGATGTCCAAATATTTTCGCATACAGAACACTTCCGGACAAATATCCAACAATGCCAAAAAACAACCAACTCTGCATCTTTTACTCTCCACATTCTATCCGGCTCATGATTTCCCCAATCGGAGCCGCTATCGTAAGCTCTGCCCCCACTTCTCTCGCTGTTGCGCTCTTATTAATCACGACCAGATGTTTCCCATGAAAATAATCTATAAATCCTGCCGCCGGATATACGATCAACGAGGTCCCGCCAATGATCAGCGTATCCGCCTGACTGATCGCAAGAATGCTTTTCTGTATCACCTGAGAATCCAGACTTTCCTCGTATAACACAACATCCGGCTTAATCGTTCCACCACACTCACATCTTGGAATGCCTTCGGAATTCTTTACATATGCGGCATCATAAAACTTCCCGCAGCGCTCACAATAATTCCGGTGAATGCTCCCGTGCAGCTCGCAGACATTCTGACTGCCTGCCGCCTGGTGAAGACCATCTATATTCTGGGTAATGACCGCGGTCAGCTTTCCTGCCTTTTCAAGTTCCGCCAGTTTCAGATGTGCAGCATTCGGTCTTGCATCCAAAAACATCATTTTTTCCTTATAAAACTCATAAAATCCTTCTGTATTCCGGACAAAAAAGCTATGGCTTACAATCTGTTCCGGAGAATACTTATATTTCTGATGATACAAACCGTCCGCACTTCTGAAATCCGGAATATTACTTTCTGTCGACGCCCCGGCTCCGCCAAAGAATACGATGTTTGTACTGTCGTCAATGATTTCCTGCAGCTTCTTAATCTCCGCCTCATACATAAGCAGTTCCCCCTTTCATCCTCGTTCCTAACTAAAATTTATAAAAACCATTATATCTGTTTTTGTCAATTGGTTCAATAGTATAATTGACCATTTACATGATGTTAGGGTTATGATAAGATTGAAACAGTCTGAAAAAGGAAGTGTACATAATGAACAAAAAAGAAGTACTTGAAATAAGAAAGCAATTTACACCTGAAAATTGTGCAATCACCCGTATCTGCGGCTGTTATGTGGACCATGAGAAGGAAAAGAAAGCGGAACTGAAAAAAGCCTTCTTATCTATTCCCGAAGAGGAAGCCTTCAAATATTTCGACATATTTCGACATACGTTGTCCGGAACCATCGGAAAAAATCTTCTGACAATGGATTTTCCGCTGGAACAGGAGCTTTCCGGCGGAACACAGGAATTTTTATTAAAGCTTTTGAAAAGCAAGCTGGAAGATGACATTCTGATTGAAGAATTTTATGACAAAGTTATTGAAAATTATAACTACCCGGAAAATTATTATATCATTCTTATTCATGCCGCCTATGATGTTCCCGGCAAATCCACAGATGGCACAGAGATGTTCGATGCCTCTGATACAGTATATGAACATATCATGTGCAGCATCTGCCCGGTAAACCTGACAAAAGCCGGACTTACCTATAATGCTGAGACAAATAATATCGAAGACCGGATCCGTGACTGGTTTGTAGAGCTTCCGGTAAAGGGGTTTCTCTTCCCTGCATTTGAAGACAGAGCTTCGGATATCCACCATATTCTCTATTACTCAAAAAAACCGGAGGAACTGATGCCGGAATTCATTTCGAATGTACTGGGAAGCCGGATTCCTTTAACCGCAAATGACCAGAAAACAACTTTCCAGTCTATTATCAGTGAAACGCTGGGGGATGACTGTGACTACGAAGTGATACGCAATATCCATGACAATTTGAATGAGATGCTGGAAGAAACAAAAGAATCCCCTGACCCACTGGAATTATCCAGACCCGATGTAAAGCATCTGTTAGAACGGAGCGGAGTTTCACAGGAGAAAATGGAAAACTTTGATGAACAGTTTACAGAGAACGTCGGCGAGCGCGGCACGCTTCTTGCCTCCAACATCGCCAGCCTCCGGACCTTTCAGCTGGAAACACCAGACGTTGTTGTAAAAGTAAATCCGGAACGCTCCGATCTTGTAGAGACCCGGGAAATCGATGGCAGGCGCTGCCTGGTCATCGCAATTGACGAACACCTGGAGGTAAACGGGATAGAGATTACTAAGTCATTATAAATATTGCAAATTTTTGCATTATAAGCATTATAATTTTTTTCAAAAAATTTCAAAAAGTATTTGCCAAATACATATATTTGTGATAATATATTTGTTGCGAGCGGAGATGGCGGAATGGCAGACGCGCTAGATTCAGGTTCTAGTGGGAGTTTATCCTGTGAGGGTTCAAGTCCCTTTCTCCGCATCTTAATTGTTTAGCGGAAGTCTTGTAAAATCAAGGTTTCCGCTGTTTTTTTGTCTTAATTCAAGCGGTAATATTATTTGCATAATTGAAGAAATATTAAAACGCATCTTCTAAATCCTATGGCAACTAAAAAAGCCAGCAACCATAGATTACTGACTTCTTCTACTCTATTTTTCTAATGTCTGAAGCAAAATCGCCTTACTGTCCACCAACATATGTAACACTCTTACAATGTGCACTACATTATTATTTTCATCAATCTGATAATATATTTTATAATTCTTATAATAATGCTTTCGAATACTCAATTTTTTCAATTCGTCATCTTCATCATATTCATGCCTTTGTGGGTTGATGCTCAAGCTCTGAATCTGTTTACGAAATCCCCTGACCAATACACTTGCCGTTTCAGGGGATTTTTTATCATAGGCAATATAATCTGTATTTTTTGTAATATCCCGTCTTGCAGCCTGAGATATCTCAATATGGTATTTATGCATTCTGATACCTATTCTCCAATTCATCAAAAAACTCATTATAATCCTGCGTTCTTCCAGCTTTAATATCTGCAATTCCTTCCATAACCATCTGCCGAACCGCTTTCTGGTTCTCTTTTAACTCTTCTTCATATCTTAATGCTTCTACTGCTGTCATATAAACACCTCTCTTTGATTCGTCTCACGCATCTTTATCATATTATATCCTATTCTTCTCATAAAATCTATTGATATATTCTTAATTTTGATTACCTTTAGGCGAACGATGTGTAAAATCCTCCTATTCTGTGGCATTTGCGGACTCCTAAAAGGGTTCAAGTCCCTTTTCTCCGCATTCTTTTTATTTTATAAAGGTTCTTTTTTCAAGAATTCTTTTTTCTCTATCTTATTAAATCCGAAAGTAAATTTACGCAATCCACCTTGATAATTTAATAGACTTTGCACTCTAGCTGCAATATAATACCTCTACCAAGGAGTATAATTGTACAAACTGCATAGAAATTAATCCCCTGCCAGGACTCAGAGTGTAAAGCCTATTAAATTATTAAGGCTTTACACTTTTTTATTTGCTCGGTTACAATATGACACATTCTAATTTTGTTTTTCCTCCTCTTCTGCCTGCTTAAGGAAATCGGCTTCCCCCGACTTCATCCTCGGAATAAGTCCTTTGGCAAACCTGCCTTTCCCCCTGTTCTTTACATAAAAATAGCCGATAACCGAAAATACGACCGCTCCTATGAAATTAACAAGCAGATCCTTCATCGTATCTATAAGTCCAATATCCAGGTAGCCACCAAGGCCGAGGCTCTGCCCATTTACAGCCACGTCCGTGATATGCTCAATCCTGCCTGGAACATTTCTCCCTTCCGGATTCAGCATCACAGAGCCAATACTATGAACCACCGTATCCTTCTGCATATCCAGACCAAACAGGTAATCCATGCCAAACTCAAAGAATTCCCAGATTACACCAATTGTCATGGAAAAGCAAAATGCCGTGGCTGCAAGATATGCAGGCGATAACTGGACGGATACTTTCTTACTGCGGTTCAGAATATCTACAAGCGAAAAGCCGATTGCCGCCATCAGGAATCCATTCATCGTATGAAGAATCGTATCCCAGTATGGAAAACGGATATAATAGGCCTCTATTTCCCCAAGTATTTCTGCTGCAAAGATAAATAAAAGGATGATAATCTCCAGTGCAGTCGGAAGCTCCACCTTCAGATTGATCTGAATAAAACTTGGGATAGTAAGAAGAAATAAAGTTAATATGCCCAGAAAAACATTTTCATAGTTACCGTTAAACAACTGACGGATCATAACCAACAGCACCAGTGTACGCAGTATTACATATACCATAAAAGAGCTTCTGTGTTCCCGAAGCTCTCTATGCATTGCCTTTGAAAGTACCCTTAATCTCTTTTTTATCTTCATCTGTTATTTTCCTCCGAGCCGGCAGCCTTCCCCTTAATTCAGGAAATTTTCGATAATGACGCCTTCTGCTTCTTCTTCCGTCATTCCCATCGTCCGGAGCTTAATCAGCTGTTCATCATTAATTCTTCCGATTGCCGCTTCATGAATAATCGCCGCATCAATGTGTTTTGCATTGATTTCCGGAATGGAGCTTACCTCTGCATGGTCCATAATAATGGAGTCACACTGCACATGGGCATGGCACTTTGCATTGCCTACTGCCTTCGGGTGAAATACCTGTACAGATGTGCCTTTTGCTACAGACCGGGAAATAATCTGCGCGGAACTGCCTTCCCCATTCATCTGGATCTCCATATTGGAAACGGCTGTCTGGTTGTCATGTGTCATCAGCTTCTCAATCACATTCAGCTTCGCACCCTTTCCCATCGTAATGTTTGTCTCCCGCTTTGTAGAATCAACACCCTTAATCTGTGCAGTATCGAGAGTAAATACCGCATCTTCTTCCATATAAATATTAGTAACCGGATTCAGCACTTTCGCGCCTGAACCTTCGCCCTCTCCATAATGCTTTTCTTCATAACGCACATTCGCACCCTTCCCAACATGGAAAGAATGAATCCCGTCATGCCGGCTTTCGTTACAACCACTGTTATGAATTCCACAGCCTGCCACAATCGTGACGTCCGCCCCTTCTGCAACAAAGAAATCATTGTACACCACATCGGTCATTCCGGAAGCGTCCACAACAACCGGAATATGTACCTGTTCTCCTTTTGTGTCTCCGTCAATATAAATATCAATTCCAGGCTTGTCCTCTTTCTTTTTAATCTTAATATGCTCGCTGTCACCATGGCACAACGCAATCCCATTATGTCTTAAATTATAAGCGCCTTCCTGCTTAAACTCCATCCCGTCGATCTGCTGTAATACTTTTTTCGTAATCTCATCTAAAGTCATCCCAATTCTCCTCCTTACAGGTACAAATGCCTGACCTGTCTTTCTTTAATTTCTTTTCAGACACGCACAACTGTCTGCTGTTCCTATAAGTTTCGGAAGAATCTCATCCGTTTGTCCAAGATGTGCAATGCGTCCGTCCTCAATCACCATGATTCTGTCTGCCATCTGAATAATTCTTTCCTGATGGGAAATAAGAATCAGGCTTTCCTCTTTCTTTTCATGAATTTTCTCAAACTGCTGTACCAGCATCGAAAAACTCCACAAGTCAATCCCTGCCTCCGGCTCATCAAAGATACATAATTTATGTGTTTTTGCAAGCACCGTTGCGATTTCCAGACGTTTCATTTCTCCACCAGATAGTGTTCCATCCACTTCCCGCGTAATATATTCATTTGCACATAAACCTACCGCACTTAACATGGAGCAGCATTCCGGCTTGGATAACTCCCTTCCTGCAGCAAGAGACAAAAGTCTGATGACTGTCATTCCCTTGAATCTCGGTGGCTGCTGAAATGCAAATCCAATTCCTGCATTTGCACGATGATTGATATCATAAGAAGAAATATCCTCTCCATCTAATATAATCTGTCCACTATCAGCCTCTTCAATTCCCATAAGCACTTTGGCAAGAGAAGATTTTCCTCCTCCGTTCGGCCCGGTAATCACTAACATCTCACCGTCTGCAACCTCAAAACTAATATCATTTACAATATTTCTTTCTATTCCATTTTCATTCACCTTGAATGTCAGATTTTTCACTTCAAGCATAACTTCTTGCTCCTTCTAAAAATTAGTCTCTTCAAACACAGTCTGCCTATACACCCTTTATTGGCGAACCGCAATATTCACATTCCACCACTTTTCCTTTTTCCACTTTGGCAACGTCATATTTTACCCTGTCAATAATAGCCATACCTCATTACCTCTCCTTCATTTTCCCGCATCCCGGTTTTATCTAAAATATACTCTGAAATTATATATTTAAATACTTCTTCGTCAGTATCCATAAAAATACTACCACAAAATACTACTTCTTTCAATTCTCAACCGACCATTTTCACCATTCCATTTTATCATATAGGGAACAGGAATTGCCTATATAATAAAAACACCAGAGACAAACTTTTCTATCCTTCCAAGTTCATCTCTGGCAATATCCGTTTTTTTAATTCAACTAATTCTCACATCTAATTATTCCATTACTTTTTTCACGTCTTCCAAAGTCGGCATTCCCTTCTGCGCCCCGGATTTCTGAATCGACAGCCCGGCCGCTGCATTTGCAAACTCCAGAGCGTCCATTATATCCATATTGTTCGATAATCCGAAGCAAAATGCACCATTCAGTGTATCTCCCGCCCCTGTAGTATCTACCACATTTACTTTCCTCGCCGGAACCAGCCTTACTTCGCCATCTTTCGTGCAGACAGCCACTCCTTTTTCTCCCTGCGTCACAATCAGCTTTTCCGGATATTTCTTTAAAAGTACAGGTATTTCTTCTTTTTCTGTGTCCCAGATTATCCCTGCTTCATGTTCATTCGGTGTTATGTAAGTAACTTTCCGTATCAGCTCCTCTTCTGCTTTTTTTGCCGGCGCCGGATTCCAGACAATTATCTTTTGATTATCATATGCCAGCCGTATCACATAAGCAACTGTTTCTTCTGGAATTTCATTCTGGAGAACAAGCATATCCGCTTCCAGAATATGTTCCTCGTGTCTTTTTACATATTCGATATCTACACATTCGTTTCCCCCCGGGATAACAACAATGGAATTATCTCCGCCGCCTACAGTTATCATAGCCTGCCCGGTAACTGTCTCATCCATATATTCTATAGCTTCTGTATGCACCCCGCAATTCACAAGATTTTCTACAAGTTCCCTTCCTGCCTGGTCTCTGCCGACACATCCGAACATCGTTACATCCGCGCCCAGTCTCGCCATCGCAACAGCCTGATTTGCGCCTTTTCCTCCCGGCTGATACTCCACATCCTCTCCCTGAATGGTTTCTCCTTTCAGTGGAATTCTGTCTGCATGGACAATCATATCCATATTCATGCTTCCCACTACAGCTATCTTCATTCTATCCTTCTCCTTTATTTCACAGATTCTGTTAATTCATTCCGGAATAAAATCTCCTTCTTAAGCCCCAGTCCTGCTGCCACCTGTGCAATCTGCGGCATCCGGATTTTAGATTCTTCTACAATCTTCTTATTCCAGAATATTTCTTTTGCACTTCCGTCTGCTATAATATTTTTATGTGCCATTGCAACAATCCTGGGGAAATTTTTTGCAACAAAATCCATATCATGTGTAATCGCAATGACACTTGTCCCTTCTTTTTCCAGTTCTTTAATAATATTTTCCAATATTTCGTTTCCACGCTTATCCTGTCCTGCTGTCGGCTCATCCAGAATCAAATATTTCGGCTCTGTCGCTATAATTGCAGCAATCGCGACAAACTTGCGGATTGCATAAGGAATATCCAGAGGATTCATCTTCAGATAACGGCTGATTCCTGTCAGTTCAACTGCCCTGTCACATCTTCTCTTAATTTCATCCTCAGACAGTTTAAAATATCTTGGCATATACTCAACTTCCGCCAGCGCCGTACTGTTAAAAATCTGCTCATCCGGATTTTGGAACACATATCCTACTTTCCTCGATATCTGCGCACAGCTTTTATCTTTCGTATTTTCTCCATCCACAAACACATCGCCCTTTACCGGCTTATTTAATCCATTCATCAATTTTACGGCCGTTGTCTTTCCCGCACCGTTCTGGCCTACAATCGCGACTCTTTCTCCATCGTGAATCAGAAGATTTAGATTTTCATTCGCCATATAGCCATTTGGATAAGAAAAAGAAACATTTCTTAACTCTATTGACATTTATTTTTCACCTCTTTTTTTCGCCAGCTTTATTGCCTGTCCGACTGTAATTGGAATATATTCCAGCTCTTTCCCTGCATCTCTCATCTCATGCCCCCATACAGCAACCTGGGGAATCTGCACATTCTGGTCAAGAAGGCTGATATCAGACAGAATATCCTGTGTTTTTCCAGAACATATAATCTCTCCTTCTTTCATAACCAGAACCTCATCGCAATACTGTGCGATCAAATCAATCTTATGTTCCACCAGAAGAATTGTTTTTCCGGCTTCTTTGAGTGTCCGGATAATTTCAAACACATTTTCCGTTCCCTGCGGGTCAAGCTGGCTCGTCGGTTCATCAATAACAAGCATATCGCTGTCCATGACAATAATAGAGGCAAATGCCACCCTCTGTCTCTGTCCGCCTGATAGTTCATTGGGATTCTTCGTGATCAGTTCCTCTATATGAAGCAGTCTGCATACATCTTCCACCCTGCGGATAATCTCTTCTTTTTCTACTCCAAGATTCTCAAGGCCCATTGCGATTTCTTCAAACACAGTGCTCTTTACACCGCTCATCTGGTTAAACGGATTCTGAAATACATATCCGATTTTTACAGCCAGTTCTTCCGCTTTATGCTTCTTGATATCTATCCCGAATACTTCTGTCTTCCCTTCCAGCTCTCCATGATAAAAGTGAGGAATCAATCCCCTCAGGAGATTGCAGAGCGTCGTTTTTCCACCTCCGTTTTCACCGATCAGCCCATAAAATTTACCGGATTCGAATTTATAATTAATATTCTTTAATGCATAATCTTTTGTCAAAGGATATTTATAATTTACATTCTGCAAATTCGCTACTATCATCTTATCTCTCCTTTATCCAAACATTTGATACAGCTTCATCCCAATTATCGCAAAGAACAGCAGATCTATCACAATCACAACCAATTTCTCAATAAACGGAACCGGTTTTAGTTCTCTTAAAAAAGTATGACTGCATTTTACAGAAAAAGCTCTTGCATCCATTGCAATTGACTTTTCCTCGGTGCTGGATATTGCTCCCAGCACCAGAGGACCTAAAATAGGGAAAAAAGCTTTTATTCTGTTGATAACACTGCCTTCCGTCTCAATTCCCCGGGCTTTCTGTGATTCCATAATAAGATTCGTACTCTTTTTCAAATCTATAATGGTTTGAAAAGACGCCAGCACAATATAAGACACCTCATGGGAAACTCCCTTTTTCTCCAGTGCATACATCAAATCCCTCATCTCTGTTGTAAGAAAGAACAAAATAATCGCACCAGAAAATCCAAGCAGATAAGAAGCAGTATTCAGTCCATTTATCAGCGCTTCCTTTGTAATGGGCAGTATGCCGAAAAGTTCTATAAGAACCGTCGTCCCCTCTACCGAAAACTGCCTGATTACTAATGTAAAGAAACCAAAAATCAGTATAATTACGCTAAATGGTTTCATGAAATTTTTTCCTTTTCCGATTGTGAATGCAACCACGAAATATCCGATGCATAATGCAAATCCATACTGCCATGCATTTATGATCATGGTCGAAAATCCAAGCGCAAACAATATATTCAGTTTTGATAATGGATGAAGCCCTGTGAACCAGTCGTCAAATGTCTGATATCCACGGAAGCTGTCAATAAATTTTTTATCCAAGCCTATCTCTCCTCATTTTTAATATAAATTTCCCCCAGACGTAATTTCACCAGGAAACGGTTCGGCATACTCTTCAGAATAAAGAAGGTTGCCAGAATTGCCAGGAACTTGTCAGCAACATCCATACAGATTGCCGCAATCATCTGTGCTGCAAACTTCGGGAATCCCAATGCTGTATGAAGCGGAATTGCGAAAATTGCTGTTGTATCCGTTGCAAAATTAAATCCAAATAAAATCCAGGTAATGCAGGAATTCAAAACTCCTCCGATCGTTGCAAATAACAAAGATGCCAGAACCGCTTTCCACAGAGAGCAGAACACCTTCTTCTTCGATAAATATGCAGCCAGCACACCATAAATCGCACTAATGATTCCATACCAGATATAAGTCGGATATGTAATGGAGTTAATCGTATTGGATATTACACCTACAATTGCTCCCGGCCAGCCGCCGCAAAGCGCTCCGACTACAATCGTTCCAATTGCATCCAGATAAACCGGAAGCTTTAAAAGCATTGCAATCTGTGCACCAATAAAGTTAAGCGCTACACCAATCGGAATTAAAAATATCGTCAACTTGTCCATTTTTTTCTTTTCACTCATCGTCTGTTCCTCCTTATTTTCTCAATTTATTAACCAAATCTTCTAATAATTTATCTCTGTTGATATAGTACACATATTTATAAAAAGAACCATTTTTTCTATAGGCATACCGGTTATCATACTCCGGTACCGGGGCATAATCAATTCTGTCATTCATAAACTCCTCTGACAGAAGCCATCCGACTGCCGTTACATCCCAGATTGGCCGGCTCCATGTCGGGCCGCCCCCGCAGGCTTCTGCTTCCCTCGTTGTAACATCCACAAGATAATCACATAATTCATTCCTTCCTCTCAGATGTGTCTCTAACTCCGGCCCGCTCACAGTAAAGGAAGAAACGACTCCCATACACGGAAGCTGTACCAGTGCAGCCCCACACCCAAACACAACTCTTGCCGCCGCAATATCCTCATATAAATTGTATTCCTTATTGTTCGGCCAGGACAGGAGATTCCCGCCAAGCCATACAATCACAATTCTGTCTATAATATCAGGATTCAGCAATATAGCGGACGCCACATTCGTAATCGCGGCAATCCCTACAACATACAGAGGGTTCTCTTCTGTATAATTCATTGCATACGCGGCGAGATGCTCTGCGGCTTCTGATATTACCGGAGTCTTTTCATCCGGAAGAAATGCCCCGGAACCTTTATACACGGAATCTGCCATCTCTTCCCGTCCCATAAGCTTCAGCACGTGAAGAATTTCCGCGTAGCTTTTTTCCATTCCATCCTCCGGCCCGTTTGATTTGCAATTCACAAACGGGGCGGCATAGATTGCCTTTACATTCAACTTCTCATCGGAATTCAGCATATAGGCAAGTGCATACTGATCATCAATCTCATTGTAAGTATCCGTATCAAGCACAACATCTATTCGTCTATCCGGTTTTTCCAGCCTTTTCAGAAGTTTTATATTTTTATCGAGGTCCATGGGGCTTTCATCCTCTGCTGCCGCAAATTCTTCCCATTCTTCTTTTAGTTTCTCATCTATCATGTCTTTTCACCACTTTCTTCTTCCACCAGCTTATATTTTGAATAAATTTCATCTTCATAAATCTCTACTGCTTTTCTATCCGGCAATGCCGGCTGGACACCATATCTTGTAACCGTTATGCCTGATGCATAAACCGCATATTGTATTGCCTGCACAAGCGTCCTTCCCTCGCTTAAATACACTGCCAGCGCGCTGATAAAGGAATCCGCTCCTCCGGTTGTATCAATCGGTTCAAATCCTGTCCCCTTAAAATGCACGGACATTTCTTCATTCCTCAGATAACAGCCCCTGGCTCCCAATGTTACAATGACATTTTTAATTCCCTTTCTGCGCAGTATTTCTGCTTTTTCTTCCACACTCTGCTCCCCTGCAACAAGCATATGAAGTTCCTTCTCATTCGGCACAAAATAAGCAATCTCCGAAAACAGTTCTTCCTTAATTTTTTCCACTGCCGATGGCTTTAAAATCACCTCCGTCTGATTCCTGCCGCATACATGAATCACATATTCTACGATTGAAGCCGGAATTTCCAGGGACAGCAGACAGTATTTCGCATTTTCAAACAAATAACTGTATCGTTTCATCTGCGAGATATCCAGGTTCATATTCGCCCCCTGATAAACAACAATGGAGCTTTCTCCGTTTCTGTCAACACTGATATATGCCTTCCCACTCGGAAATTGTGTATCAAATGTAACGCCATCCATGTGTACATGATTTTCAGCCAGACCTGCATAAAGCTGCTTCCCGTCAACATCGTTCCCCAGACACCCGATCATATATACCTGGCCTCCGAGTTTTCCGACGCCAACTGCCTGGTTGCCACCCTTTCCTCCCGGAAACATGAAGAGTCTTTCAGCCAGCTGCGTCTCTCCATTAGCCGGAATTCTTGGCATTTCTATTGTAATGTCCATATTCATACTTCCGACAACTACTATTTTTTCTCCCTGCCTTTCCTGCGCCGGGCGTACAATACTTTTACGCTTCACAAGAGAAGGTGAAAATTTTCTCATAAGCTCTATGTGCTTTTCATCCTGAATCATTTGAATCAGGCATCCCACCGCATCACGGATTAAGTCTTCAACTGGAAGTTTCACAGCTGTGATCCCGTCTCCAAGAATATCAAGTATATTTCCATCTCCCACCACAATCATGGACAAGGCATCCGGAATCACCGTTTTGGTCCTCTCCATAAGCTTCCAGACACAGCAGGCAATCTCCGGTGAACCACAGATAACAGCCGTGACGTTTTCACTTAAGGTCTGATGTACTCCATACTTTTCAATATCCTCCAGAGAACTGCCTTCGTATGCCCACATTGGCTGCACAGAAATATTTTCATTCTTCATAGCCTGCATATACCCTTGCATAACTGCATGTTCTTTTTCCTGTATAATGCATGCAATTTTCTGATGTCCCTCTGCCATAAGGCTCTCCGCCGCCATTTTCCCGGCTTCTGACAGCCGATAATAAAAGGTTGTCTTCTGCCTTTCATCAAATTCCTTCGTCTGTCCCAGATACACTGTCGTATTTTCCCATGCATCCCCGGAAACCCACTGACTGCTGTCCAGCAATAATCCGGACACCTTTTTGTTCATCATCTTATCAAGACATTCCTGTAATTCGTCATCATCCTCTACATAATGAACCAGCAGACCATATCCTTTTCTACGAGCCTCCCGTTCTGCCTCCATCACCAGCACGTCTCGCTCTCTGTTTCCTTTTTTAACAACCAATCCTATCAGATGATTTTTTAATCCCTCTTTTTCGCGGAATTTAAAATATGGCACATATTGCTTTTCCTCAATTACTTTTAATACTTTTTTCTTTGTCTCTTCACTGATATCTTTATCCTTGCCATTCATTACTTTGGAAACTGTAGAAGCAGATACTCCGGCAATTCTTGCAATATCGTGTATGTTCATATGCCCTCCTTTTCATCCTTATTTCTTCCCGGAAAGTTTTTTACTAAATTAATTTTGTCTAAATCTTATCATTTTATCTATTTTTAATCAATATCTCTAATTTACGAAACTATTTTCCGACACATTGCACAATTTAAGTCTTTTACTAAACATTTTTCGCTCCAATATTTTTGCAAATTTGAATATAAAAAGAATGTGCAAAGCACATTCTCGTGCCGAGCGCGGTCGCTTGCGACATCATACATCTTCGTGCGAGTGCGCATCCTCCCGGAGGTTTTTTATTTCATAGGGAACATAGTTTCCTATGAAATAAAAAAAGTGCCAAAAATCTTGGCACTTTCCTAATTCTTTCTTTTTAATCGCTTTATGGTCTCTGTCCCATACCGCCTTCAAGTGTGATTGTCTCTCCACTCATATATTTGAAATCTGGTGAAGCGAGCTGTACGCATACACGTCCGATTTCTTTCTCTGCATCGCCATAATGACCTGCCGGCGGCATTTTTACATTCTGCTTAAATGCTTCCGGATATGCCTTCTCAAAGTTCTCAAGCTGTGCTGTCCATGCAAGCGGGCAAACGATATTTACATTAATTCCGTCTTTGCCCCACTCTGTAGCCGCAACTCTTGTAAGTCCACGAACGCCTTCTTTTGCTGCTGCGTATGCACACTGTCCGTAATTACCGAAAAGACCTGCGCCTGATGCAAAGTTGATAACTGTTCCTTTTGTCTCAGCAAGATATGGATGACACGCTTTCATATAATAGAACGTTGCATATAATCCTGAATAAACTGCAAGATCAAACTGCTCTGTTGTGTGATCCTCTAATGTAACACCGGAAGCAGAAGCCTGTGCATTATTAATCAGCACGTCAATTCTTCCAAATGTGTCCATTGCCTGTTTTACAACATTTGCTACAACAGCCTCATTATCAGCGCCTGCTGACACATCTGCCTGAACCGGCAGAACCTTTACTCCATATAAACGCTCAATCTCTTCCTTCGCATCCTCTAACTTCTTTACATTACGTCCGGTAATTACGATATTAGCGCCTTCTTTTGCATAAGCAGTAACAATTCCGTATCCGATAGAACCACATCTTCCGTCACTTAATACAGAACGTCCGCCTCCTGTAACAATCACTGTTTTTCCTGTCAAAAATCCCATCTTTATCTTCTCCTTTCCACTGCATATTCCTCAAATCTGATTTTTTATGAAGAATTTACAAACATATAATATATATACCATATTTTTTGTAAAAAAACAACTACTCTCTCACTTGAAGAAGCTCTAACACTCTGTGTCTGGTCACTTCTACTGCCGCCACAAATGCCCCGCACAGATTTCCAAGGAAATACAGCATCCAGCAGAAGGATATTGTCTTTATACTCCTGATAAAGAGCTCCGGACTGAATATGGCAAGAATTCCCGCCACAAGGACAATTCCGGCAATACACAAAACCATCTGTTCCAATACAAGTATGCACCGGGCGCGTTTTTTTGTCACACCCAGAATCCGCAGGAATGCCGCTTCCTGCGCTGACTGCATGATGATAAGCCAAGGGCCGAACAAGCCGATCAGCACAGCGGCAGCTACGGCAATCGGAAATAAAGACTCCAGAAGGTCACGGACACGTTTTGTATTTTTCAAAATTTCCGAATCGACATGGAAAGAAGCCATCTTCGCATATTCCATTCCTTCTGCTTTCAGTTCTTCCAGCAAGCTGCTAAGCTCTGTAAGTTTTCCAGTGTCTGCCAAAGTAAATTCACAATATCCCACCGGGAACGGCTGGCCATAAAGTCTTTGCGCCCCATCATTTATCACAGTAAAAATACCTGCGCCCTTGTCCGCATCCTCAGTTTCTAAAATTCCTGTCACTTTATATTGTTTTCCGGCCCGCCAGACCGCATCTTCAATCTCGTCTTCTTCATATATCTGTGGCATAAAATTATACAAGTCCTCCGACATCATAGTTATGTCGTCACCTGCTTTAATCCCAAGCCTTTCTGCCAGCGCCTGTTCCACCAGACATACCTCTCCCGTACCGTCAAAGATGGATTCGTCATACCCTTCGGCATAAATGACCTTGTAATCCTTTCTCAGATATTTGTCCAAATCATTTGTAAAAGTGATTGCGCTCCGGGTCCCGTCTCCATTCACACGGACGTCAAGACGGCTATAATAATAAAAATCTTTAATCAAATCCGATTTAGCCAGCTGAGCGATGGAACTCGAGGCAAATTCCACTGCCGTGCCCTTCACCTCAGCTTCCCGGTATGCTTCCCGGTATGTAAGCCTTGCTAACGCAAATGTCCCAATCCCGGCAGCCAGCACAACCGTAAGCACAAGAGATACCGCTGTTTTCCCGATGCCCCGCTTCATATGACGCAAAACGTAAGCACTCACCTGATGAAAGGCATTATATTTCCCATTTACCGGAACTCCTTCTATAACTGAAAATCTTGCCATGTCAAGTCCGGCCGGAACTGGGGCTGCATCTGCAATCTCCGCTACCTGTTTTGATGCCGTGAAGAAACTACGCCAAATTCCTGCCCGCTTTGTCGTACGCCCGGTTCCCTTATGCAGCAGCTCTAATGGGGATGTCTTCTTCATTTTCCCCAGGAAAAACAATATCAGAAGAACGGCAAATGCCAGTTCAAATACCAGACAAAAAACTACCATCTCCACCGGAATCGCCCCGTCCAGGACATAGACATGACTCTCCGGCGCAGTGCTGCCCGACATAGATGCAAGCGTCTTCGCAACCGTACGGGATGCGTAGAAAAGTCCTGCCATGCCGCCAATTGCCATTGCAAATACCAATACGAACAGGAACGGCAGCGTAATGGAATTTCCCGCCTTTTTTCCGGAAACTCCCAGAGTCCGCATAATCGCATAAGATTCCTGATTCCGGCCTACATAGAGGTACACTGCAAGGAACAATGCCAGCGCCGCCCCAAGCACATACAGCACGGTAGTCAGAAATGAAGTCAGCGAACCCGTCTCAATGCTGTCTTTCATGCCTGACCATCCCCCATCCGAGAACCGAAGCGCTAAGTCCAGCTCCGCCGCCAGTGGCTCTGCGGCCTCACGAAACGCTTCTGTATCATTCGGGTCTTGAATAAAAAGGCTGAACTCGCCCATATCAACTTCATGGTCATCCGGAACAATGACCGGCAAAAGGGAATGTGGAACAAAAATCGTTCCCGGTCCGTAACTCCATTCCGGATTATTCCGACGCTCCATATAGTCACTGTTAAACCGGTATGCACCGATAATTTCAAGCTCTGCAGAAGCAATAAAATCTGACATCTCCTCCGCTGTCCGAAAACGTGTGCCGCCATTGCCATGATGCCCCAGAAGCCTGTCCCCCAGCTGCACATGGATTTTGTCACCAACTGACAGCCCGTATGCCGCCAGAAAATCCTCACTCACAACACAGGAATCCGTATCTTCCCCTGTCAGGGGACGACCCTGAGAAATTATGATTTTGTGTTCATTTACAAATGGAATCGCACGCATATCTGCCGTATATACCATGTCATATGCCATAACCCTCTGATTGGTTGCCTCAATAATTCCCTTATATTCGGCGAATTCCTCCGTTTCCAGATAATCCTCTCCTAATCCGTCTATCTCCCGCAGAAAATCTGTTTCATGATACGTATATCCTCTATCCAGTTCAAAAGCAGTCCCGCTCCGTTCGCTGTAATAACCCAGAATCAGATACCGGCTTCCTTTTTTCAACGTATCAAAATATGACTTGGGATATTGCTCTTTCACATGATAAAAATAATCATCCTGCAGCCCTACCTTTATTTTCATCGTATGGTCCGGATTCAGCTCAATGTCACCGGCATGTACTGTAACGTCATGTAAAACCAGATATAAATTGCTCCACTTCAGTTCTACATCATACTCCTCATATCCGTCATAAGTACCTTCCACGACAAAATCACACTCTGCAAAAGATTCTTCCTGGTCTATCACACGCTTATAATTCTCTACCAGTCCATCGGTTATATATCTTGTATCGGTCAGGGTAACGCCGGGCAGTGACGAAAATTCTTTTATCTGTTCATCTGTCGGCCATGCTTTCGGCTCCGGCTCTATATAATAACCTTCATCTGTAACCACAGGCACCACGCTGTTATCCAATGCGGCAACACCACTGTAAAAGCTCTCTGCTTTGGCCGCCTCCCTTGTAGTAACGGCATAATCCGTCACTCTGAAAAACAAAGCAAACGAAGCCGCAGCTATCAAAAGAAAGGTCAATATCATTTTCACCGGCGCCCGCAAAAGCGTCTTCAAAGCAATCGATTTCCTCATAAATACTTACCTCCTGCATGTCAAAGATTCTTAGACATTATAATCATTTTCTTCACATCATTAAAATTTACTATTAATATTTTTTATTACTGTTATGATATATTATATAAGTGTAAATGTCAACAAAAACATAAGCCCCCAACAAAGGACAATGTTAAAAAAATCCTCAATCCCTAGTACCAGGAATTGAGGATTGAACCTGCGGATAACAGGACTTGAACCTGCACGTCGAAGACACCAGATCCTAAGTCTGGCGCGTCTGCCAATTCCGCCATATCCGCATGTAACATATGAAATTGGTCTCACTTTTGTCTCAAAAAATAAATCCAGCAAAAGCTTCCTTTAAGAAAAAATAGCTCAAACCCTTGTAAACACTGGATTTGCGCTACTCTCTCGCAATGAGCGTGCGGGGATTCGAACCCCGGACAACTTGATTAAAAGTCAAGTGCTCTACCACCTGAGCTACACGCCCATAATGAAACTGGGCTAGTTGGATTCGAACCAACGTAATGCAGGAGTCAAAGTCCTGTGCCTTACCGCTTGGCGATAGCCCATCATAGAGTTCATATGAATGAACTTTCGCTCTGTGGAATCTCCACAGAGCAAAAGAAAAGGGTGGGTAAAGGGACTCGAACCCTTGATATCCAGAACCACAATCTGGCGCGCTAACCAACTGCACCATACCCACCATGTTGATTACTTATGAACTATCTTGTCCAACTAAGCATTCTTAGTATTATTAAATTTTTGTGGTTCTAACGAGCCTGGGGGGATTCGAACCCTCGACCTACGGCTTAGAAGGCCGTTGCTCTATCCAGCTGAGCTACAGACTCACATTCGTTTAACCGCATAGTAAAAAGTCTGTACCAACAGACTTCCTTATCCCCGGCATCTGTTATCACATTTTCCGTGGAACTCGTCTCCCTAAAACATTGTTTCCTGGAACACGAAAGCGGGTGATGGGAATCGAACCCACGTATCCAGCTTGGAAGGCTGGTGTTCT
>CALFCS010000109.1 GCA_937950565.1 uncultured Lachnospiraceae bacterium | reverse complement strand
GGACCTGCAAAGGCGGCTCTTTTAATCGTTATTGCACAGCTTGTCGTGGCATATCTTATCGAACTTCTGGGACTTTTCGGGGTTGATAAAGAACCATTGGAGTGGAGAAAGGTAATCGGGATGGGAATTGCATTGATTGGAGTTGCAATTTTTCAGTGGAAATAGTAAAATGAATTTAGTCGGCGCAAAGAGGGGTATTTATAGTCGTACTTCTATGAAGGAGGAAGACTATGCGCAGGTTAAAGCAGCATTTATGCGGCTTTCTTATTATCGTGTTCATGTGTTTGATATGTGGCTGTGCCACAGAAGAGATGACAGAGCTAGAGGAAGCAGACGTTTCAGAAAGTTCCGGAAGTGAGGAGAAGGAACAGGAGGCACAGGAAAATACAAAAGAGAAGATAGAAGAGATTTATGTGTATGTATGTGGTGCGGTAAATGCACCGGGAGTATACAGACTTCCGGCAGGAAGCAGAGTGTATGAAGCAATCGAAGCGGCCGGCGGGATGAATGAGTCGGCGGCAGCAGAAGCTTTGAACCAGGCAGAAAGGTTAAGTGACGGGCAGCAGGTATATATGCCCGGAAGAGACGAGACTGCAGGTCCGACAACAGGTTCGGCTGCCGGGGGAGCCGGGATGCAGGAGGATGGAAAGGTGAATCTGAATTCTGCAGGTAAAGAGGAGCTTATGACACTTAGCGGAATCGGGGAAGTGAAGGCAGAGTCTATTATCCGTTACCGGGAGGAACACGGGAGATTTCAGTCGGTAGAGGAATTAAAACAAATCGAGGGAATTAAAGAAGGTTTATTTAACCGGATTAAGGACAAGGTCAGAATTTAGTAAGGGAGAAGGAAGTATGGGAAAAAGAATATTGGTCGTAGATGATGAAAAGTTAATTGTGAAAGGGCTCAGGTTCAGTCTGGAGCAGGATGGAATGGAAGTAGATGCTGCTTATGACGGGGAGGAGGCTCTGAAGCTTGTGGAGGAAAATACATATGACCTTATGCTTCTTGATGTGATGCTTCCGAAATTCGACGGATTCGAAGTCTGCCGCCGGGTGCGTGATTTTTCAGATGTTCCGATTGTTATGCTTACTGCAAAGGGCGACGATATGGACAAGATTCTCGGCCTGGAATATGGGGCGGATGATTATATAACAAAGCCGTTTAATATTCTTGAAGTTAAGGCGAGAATCAAGGCAATCATGCGCAGGACAGGAAAGCGTGACCGCGCTCAGACGTCCGGCAAGATGATTGTAAAGAAAGATATGACGATTGATTGTGAGAGCAGGCAGGTTATGATAGAAAACAGGGAAATTAATCTGACGGCAAAGGAATTTGACCTTCTTGAGCTGCTTGCTTCTAACCCGAGTAAAGTGTACAGTAGAGAGAATTTGCTGAATATTGTATGGGGATATGAATATCCAGGAGATGCCAGAACCGTCGATGTACATATAAGAAGACTTCGGGAGAAGATAGAGAAGAATCCGAGCGACCCGAAATATGTACATACAAAGTGGGGAGTTGGTTATTATTTTAGGGCTTAACAGATATTTTAAGAAAAGTATATTTAAGAGTCTCCGTTTTCAATTGATTATTTTGATGATTCTGATAGGCGTTGTTCCTGTAAGTATTGTGAAAACGGTGATTCTTAAAAGTTATGAAAAGCGGGCAGTAGAGGTACGGACTGCCGAGATACAGAATCAATGTACAATTCTATGTGACCAGCTGGGAGATTTGCTTTACCTGCAGGGAGAACCATCTGAAATTATCAAAGCAGAACTTGACCAATTATCAGGAATTTATGACGGACGAGTGCTGCTGATTGATAATGAATTCCAGATTATTGAAGATACATATGGTATGGATGTTGGAAAGACGATTGTCTCAGGAGATGTGCTCCGTTGTTTTTCGGGAGAGGGTACGAGCCGATATGATGACAGGAATCAGTATATTGAAATTACAACACCAATTATAGGAGAAGCAACTGACCGCACGGAAGGTGTTATGCTGGTCAGTGTATCTACAGATGTGATTGCGGACGGTATGAATATACTGGAAGGAAAAGCACGGATGATACAAATCATGCTGGGCATCATTGTATTCATACTGGCCTGTGTGATCGCGCAGAGAACAGTAAAACCATTTCGGAGAATTACACAGTCTATCGAGGCGGTTACAGAAGGGTATGAGGATGATTATCTGCATGAAAATGCATATATGGAGACTACCCTGTTGTCGGAGGCATTTAACAAAATGCTGGGGCGCTGGAAGGTGCTGGATGATTCCAGACAGGAATTTGTGTCAAATGTGTCACATGAACTGAAAACTCCGCTTACTTCTATGAAGGTTTTGGCGGATTCACTTCTTTCACAGGAGGGAGTTCCTGTAGAGCTGTATCAGGAATTTATGCAGGATCTTTCAGAAGAGGTTGAAAGAGAAAATCAGATTATTAATGATCTTCTGACTCTTGTAAAAATGGATAAAACTGCAGATGTGATGAATATCCAGACCGAAAATATTAATGATATGGTAGAAAGAATTTTGAAACGGCTGCGTCCGATTGCGGCGGAGCGGAATATAGAAGTGGTTTATGAAAGCTTCCGTCCGGTATCCGCAGAGGTTGATGAGATGAAGCTGTCTCTTGCAATTACCAATCTTGTAGAAAATGCGATTAAATATAATAAAGAGAATGGCTGGGTTCACGTATCCTTGAATGCAGACCATAAATCATTATATATTGAGGTGGCAGATTCTGGAATAGGAATTGCAAAAGAAGAGACGGAGCATATTTTCGAGCGTTTCTACCGGGTGGACAAGTCTCATTCAAAAGAAATCGGCGGCACAGGTCTGGGGCTTTCGATAGCAAGAAATGCAATTGTACTTCACAGAGGAGCGGTCAAGGTATATAGTCAGCCGGGAGAAGGAACGACATTTACCGTACGTATTCCTCTGACGTATGTGGCATAGAAAGGGGCGGCATAATGAAAAGAGAGAGAACGTGTCTGATTTTTTTGCTTGTGTTTTGTGTGCTGCTCCTGGCAGGATGCAGAAAGGAAAAAGAACCGAAGGAAAATGAATACCGGATTTATTATCAAGATGCGGAGGAGGTCCGGCTGGGAGAAGAATTCTGCGAAATAAAAAGTAAGACACCGGAAGAACGGATTGATGAGGTGCTGGAACTTTTGAAAAAAAAGCCGGATACGCTTGGCTATAAAAGTGTATTTGTCAGTAATGTGAAGGTGACAGACTGGGAGCTTAAGACAACAAAGCTGGATCTTTATTTTAATGCGGAATACCGAAAGCTGGATACTGCATCAGAGGTGCTGCTCCGTGCCGCTGTCGTGCAGTCGCTTGTACAGGTGCCCGGGGTGAGCTATGTCAGGTTTTTTGTTGATGGCATGCCGCTTGTGGGTGCAAAGGGAAATGAAATCGGATATATGCAGGGAGAAGATTTCATACAGAATACAGGTTCTTCGCTTCATTCCTACCAGACAGCAGATTTAAAATTATATTTCTCAAACAGCAGCGGAGACAGGTTGGTCACAGAGGAAGTAACGACTCGTTATAACAGCAATATGTCCATAGAAAAATTGGTTGTGGAGAAATTGATAAAGGGACCTTCCGGGGCTGACAATAAAGCATCCATACCTGCACAGACAAAGCTTTTAAGCGTATCGGTAAAAGATAGTATCTGTTATGTGAACTTTGATGAAGGATTTCTGAATATCGCGGAGCAGGTAAATCCGAAAGTGACGGTATATTCTCTGGTCAATTCTCTTGTGGATGCAGGAGCGGCGACCCAGGTTCAGATATTGGTAAATGGCGAAACAAATATTGTGTATCAGGAGACGGTGGATTTGAGTAAACCATTGACGAAAGATACGGAGATGATTGAAATGGAGGAAAATTGAGAGACAGACCTTTATGTAGTGTGTGTCTGCTCCTGTTTTTATTTCTGAGTATTGGAATTCATGTGGGGAAGGAGAAGTTCGTGCCGGAGCTTAGGCCTTCCCTGCTGGAAAGACAGGCAGAAGATTCAGAAGAGATTCTTCTGTGGGGGCAGGTATATGACAAAGAAATAAAAGAAAATTATCAGATTCTATATCTAAAAAACAACTCTGTAAAATGTCGGGAACAATTTCTAAAAGAATTCCAGCTTATGATTTATGACAAACAAAAGAAACAGGTATGTATCGGACAGAAGGTAAGGGTGAACGGAGAAATCGGCTTTTTCGATTCTGCGCGTAATCCGGGAAATTTTGACCAGAAGCTGTATTATGAAAGAAAAGGAATCCATGTCTGTGTATGGGCATCTGATTTGATGGTAACAGAAAACAAAAAAGATATACTTCGAAATGAATTGTATGAATTCCGGCAGTATTGCCGGAATATATATACCGAAAATATGAGCAAGGAAGAAGCGGCAGTGCTGTCTGCTGTGCTGCTTGGTGAGAAGGGCGGCATGGCTTCGGAAGTAAAGGAATTATATCAGGCAAATGGAATCGGGCATGTTCTGGCTATTTCCGGCCTGCATCTTTCCTTTATCGGGGTGGGAATTTATCAGATTCTGCGAAGACTGACAGGTTCTTATACAGTGGGTGGAATTGTGGGAGGGATGTTCCTATTCCTTTATGTGCTGATGATAGGAGTTACCATATCGGTCATGCGCGCGCTTGTGATGTTTTTATTCCGGGTGGGGGCTGATCTTGTGGGAAGGCATTATGACAGCCCGACAGCTTTGTCCGTGGCGGCAGTGGTTGTTCTTATCTGGAGGCCGCTTGCCATTTATGATGGAGGCTTTTGGCTTTCCTTTGGAGCAGTGGTGGCAGCAATCGTAATTCTTCCGTTTTTTTCATCGCTGCCTATTCAGGGACTGTGGGCAAGCATTAGTATCCAGGTGATGCTGTTTCCGGTACTTTTATATTATTTTTATGAGTTTTCTTTGTATTCGATAATACTGAACCTGTTTGTGATTCCGTTGATGTCAATATTATTGGCTGCAGGGATTTTTGGAGGTATGTTGTGCACTTTCGCAAATGCGGCGGGAGGATTGATTTATCCGGGAAAATTGCTGCTTAAAGTCTGTGAGTGGATTCTATGGCTGTATGAAAAGAGCTGTGATATTGCGCTTGAGATTCCAGGGGCAAGGGTCGTGACAGGAAAACCGCAGTTGTGGCAGGTGGCGGTGTATTATGCATTACTTGTTACGGCAGGCATATTGTGGAGGTATGTGAAAAAGAACGGGGCAGGTAAGCTGGCAGGCTTTGTTTTGCTTGTGGCAGGCATAATATTTTTGGTCTATCCTTTTGGAAGAGCAGGAAGTCTTAACATTACGATGCTGGATGTCGGGCAGGGGGATGGGATTTTTATGCGGGCTCCGTCCGGTACGACTTATTTCATTGACGGTGGCAGCAGTGATGTGAAAAATGTTGGAAAATATCGAATCGAATCCTGTCTGCTGTCAAAGGGAGTAAAACGATTGGATTATGTATTTCTGTCGCATGGTGACAGCGACCATAGGAATGGCATTCAGGAAATGCTTGCAAGGCAGCGGACAGGTGTAGAGATAGGGGTTCTTGTGTTACCCTGTGAAGAGGTATGGGATGATGGATTAAAAAGAATTGCAGGAGAAGCGCAAAAAGAGGGCGTGAAGGTAGTTGTCATGGAACCGGGACGAAACATAGAAGAAGAGAAGCTTCGGATAACTTGTCTGCAGCCGGGAGACGATTATGAAGGGGAAAAGGGAAATGAGGCATCTATGGTACTTGCTGTTACCTTTGGGAAATTTGACATGCTTCTGACCGGGGATGTGGAAGGAGAAGGAGAAAAGGGACTTATAGATATTATCCGGGCGAAATATCCGGATACCAGATGGGAAGTACTGAAAACCGCACACCACGGTTCGAAAAATTCATCTTCAGAAGAATTTCTGGAGCTGGTAAAGCCGACATATGCTATGATATCTGCCGGGAGAGAAAACCGGTATGGGCATCCACATGAAGAGACACTTGAAAGACTTGCAGATATCGGTTGTAAGATTTATAATACGCAGGAGAGTGGGGCAGTTGAGGTAGTAGTGAAGGATGATAAAATGAAGATAGGTGGGTTTTTGGATAACTGATTGTGAAATGTGAGGAAATCATGTATAATAGACAGACAGTGATTTGTAAAAGCATTCTCAGAGGGAAAGATGAAAAGTTTAAATGAAGATATCAAAACAGGACAATTGAAGAATGTATATCTTTTATATGGGGAAGAAGCATATTTGAAAAAACAATACAAAGAAAAGCTTACGAACGCGGTTGTCCCTGCGGGTGATACGATGAATTATGCTTATTATGAGGGTAAGGGAATCAATCCGGCGGAGCTTATTGACCTGGCGGAGACAATGCCCTTTTTTGCGGAACGCAGATTGATTGTTGTTGAAAATTCCGGTTTTTTTAAAAATGCGACGCCGGAACTGGCGAGCTATATAAAAGACATGCCGGATACAGCCTGTTTTCTTTTTGTGGAAACGGAAGTGGACAAGCGGGGGAAGCTGTACAAGGCAGTGAAGGCAAAGGGGCGTGCTGTCGAGCTTGGACGTCAGGATGAGAAAACATTGCTCTACTGGATCGCCGGGCAGGTAAAAAAAGAAAATAAGCAGATCAGGGAGCAGACGGCCAGATATCTGGTTGCCAGAACCGGAGACGATATGGAGAATCTGAGCCATGAGCTTGAAAAGCTATTTTCCTATACGCTTGGAAGAACGGAGATTACAGTCGAGGATATAGAAGCCGTCTGTACAGTTCAAATTACGAACCGGATTTTTGATATGGTAGAGGCTGTGGCAGTAAGGCGTCAGAAGAAGGCGCTGGATTATTATTATGACTTGCTTGCTCTGAAGGAGCCGCCGATGCGGATTCTTTACCTTTTATCCCGTCAGTTCCGGCTTCTGTTACAGGTGAAGGACTTGAAGAAAAAGGGATATGATAAAGGGGCGGTTGCAAAGGCAGCAGGCCTGCATCCTTTTGTGGCAGGGAAATATATACAGCAGTGCAGAAATTTTTCCGAAGAAGAATTGAGGAAAATTATGGAAGATGCTGCAGATACAGAAGAACTGGTGAAGACCGGGAGATTAAGTGATAAAATGAGCGTGGAGCTTTTTATTGTAAAGCACAGCGGGAATGCTCATACAGAATAGATAGATGAAGGAGAAGGATAGAAGTGGCAGGAATAGACCAAAGTAAAATCAGGAATTTTTGTATTATTGCACATATTGATCATGGGAAATCAACACTGGCAGACCGGATTATTGAGATGACGGGTCTTCTGACGAGCCGTGAGATGCAGTCTCAGGTTCTGGATAATATGGAACTTGAGCGGGAGAGGGGCATTACGATTAAGTCACAGGCGGTCCGTACCGTATATAAGGCAAAAAACGGTGAGGAATATATTTTTAATCTGATCGATACACCGGGACATGTAGACTTTAATTATGAGGTTTCCAGAAGTCTGGCTGCCTGTGACGGCGCCATTCTTGTTGTTGATGCGGCACAGGGTGTGGAGGCACAGACTTTGGCAAATGTGTATCTTGCCCTGGATCATGATCTGGATGTGATGCCGGTGATTAATAAAATCGATCTGCCCAGTGCGGAGCCGGAGCGTGTAATTGAAGAAATAGAAGACGTGATAGGAATTGAAGCGGAAGACGCGCCTCTCATTTCGGCAAAGACCGGATTGAATGTGGAGGATGTGCTGGAGCAGATTGTGGAGAAGATACCAGCGCCGGAAGGAGATGCGAATGCGCCTCTTCAGGCTTTGATTTTTGATTCTTTATATGATTCCTATAAAGGTGTTATCGTATTTTGCCGTATGAAAGCTGGTACGGTAAAGAAAGGGACACCGATTCTCATGATGGCAACCGGAGCAAAGGCAGAGGTTGTAGAGGTTGGATATTTTGGCGCCGGGCAGTTTATTCCGTGTGAGGAGCTGTCGGCGGGAATGGTAGGATATATTACTGCCAGCCTGAAAAATGTGAAGGATACCCGTGTGGGCGACACGATTACCAATGCAGAAAAGCCGTGTGAGGAACCGCTCCCGGGATATAAAAAGGTCAATCCGATGGTTTACTGTGGAATGTATCCGGCGGATGGTGCGAAATATCCGGATTTGCGTGATGCGTTGGAGAAGCTGCAGTTAAACGATGCATCTCTTCAGTTTGAGCCGGAGACATCCATCGCATTAGGGTTTGGTTTCCGGTGCGGATTTCTTGGACTTCTGCATCTAGAAATTATTCAGGAGCGCCTGGAAAGAGAGTATAACCTCGATTTGGTTACGACAGCGCCAGGTGTTATATACAAGGTTCATAAAATGAATGGAGAGGTGATAGAGCTTACGAATCCTTCGAATCTGCCGGACCCGACAGAGATTGACTATATGGAGGAGCCGATTGTGAAGGCGGAGATTATGGTAACTTCTGAATTTATCGGGGCAATTATGGATTTGTGCCAGGAGCGGCGCGGTGTTTACGGTGGAATGGAGTACATTGAAGAGACACGGGCGGTGCTGCATTACCGATTGCCGCTGAATGAGATTATTTATGATTTCTTTGACGCGCTCAAATCCCGTTCCAGAGGATATGCTTCTTTTGATTATGAAATGGATGGTTATGAGCAGTCCGAGCTTGTGAAACTGGATATTTTGATTAATAAAGAAGAAGTAGATGCCTTATCTTTCATTGTACATGCAGGGACCGCTTATGAGCGTGGAAGAAAGATGTGTGAGAAGCTGAAGGAAGAGATTCCAAGACAGCTCTTTGAGATTCCGATTCAGGCAGCTATTGGAAGCAAGATTATTGCAAGGGAGACAGTAAAAGCCATGCGCAAAGATGTGCTTGCCAAATGCTACGGCGGTGATATTACCCGTAAGAAGAAACTGCTGGAAAAGCAGAAGGAAGGCAAGAAGCGTATGCGCCAGGTTGGAAATGTAGAAATTCCACAGAAGGCGTTTATGAGTGTATTGAAGCTGGATGATAAATAATGAGACCTTTAGAATTATATATTCACATTCCATTTTGTATAAAAAAATGTAATTACTGTGACTTCTTGTCCGCTCCTTCCACATGGGAGGAGCGTGAAAAGTATGTAGAAAGCCTTTGTCATAGAATCTGTGGATTTGCAGATATGGCAAAGGCTTATCGTGTGACAAGCATCTTTGTGGGTGGCGGGACTCCGTCCATACTGGAGGAAGAACAGATAAACAGGATATTTGCGGCTGTGAGAGCAACATTTTCTGTCGAAGAGGATGCAGAGATTACAATCGAGATGAATCCGGGAACCGTGACAAGAGAGAAATTAAAATGCTATAGAGCGGCGGGGATTAACAGGCTCAGTATCGGTCTGCAGTCTGTAGAGAATAAAGAATTGAAAGCCCTGGGGAGAATTCATACATTTGAGGAATTTCTGGACACCTTTCAGATGGCAAGAAGAGAGGGCTTCTGTAACATAAATGTGGACCTGATGTCAGCCATTCCATACCAGACAGAAGAAAGCTGGAAACATACATTAAGAACAGTGGCAGAGCTTGATCCGGAGCATATTTCCGCATATAGCCTGATCATCGAAGAGGGAACGCCGTTTTACGACTGGTACAAAAAGGGAGAAGAAGCGGGACAAAGATATCAGGCGGAGCTGCCGGATGAGGATGCAGAGCGCAGGATGTATTATGATACGAAAAAGATACTGGAGAGTTATGGTTACTGCAGATATGAAATATCAAATTATGCAAAGCCGGGATATGAATGCCGACACAATCTGGGATATTGGGAGAGGACAGAATATCTTGGTATCGGGAGCGGCGCAGCCTCTCTTATAGACAACCACCGCTGGTGTGAGGGAGAAGAGCCGCAGAAGCTGAGTGTAGCGGAGCAGATGGAGGAGTCTATGTTTCTTGGCCTCAGGAAGATGCAGGGAGTGTCAGAACGCAGGTTTTGCGAGATATTTCAGTGTGATATGAGAGAAGTATATGGCCCCGTTATAGATGCAATGACGGAAGAGGGGCTTCTGGAGACCCGGGATGGATTTGTAAAGCTTACAGAGCGTGGAATTGATATCAGCAATTATGTGATGAGCGAGTTCCTGCTGGACGGATAGCCGCGCTGTGGATGGAAGAGGAGATGGAATATTACATCTTAAACACAATTCCAATTACAGCGCCTGCGATAATCCATACAAGCGGGTGAAGCTTTTTCAACTGTTTTACCTGCAGCAGGATAAAGGTGCCCGCGCAGATAAGAATTCCGGTATAGTCAAGCTGTAAAGTGTCTCCTGTTGTAGTGGCGAGGGCGATTTTCAGAAGCTCCCATACCGCATATCCGATTAATGCTGCGACTGCAGGGCGGATTCCATAAAATACTGCTTTGACGGTGGCATTTTCGCTAAAACTATCCAGAAATTTTGCAATTAATACAATAATAATCAGCGCGGGGGCTGTGAGAGACAGGGTGGCGACGATAGCGCCGGGTACACCTGCCGCGTTATAACCGGCATAGGTGGCCATGTTGATGCCTACCGGGCCGGGGGTACTTTCACTGATTGCCACCATGTTTGTGAGCTCGCTGGCAGTATACCAGTCATACCTGGTAGTCAGGTCCATAAGGAAGGGCAGGGTAGCCATGCCGCCTCCGATGGAAAACAGACCAATCTTAAAAAATTCAAAAGCTAATGTCAGATAAATCATGATTCCTTTTTTCCTCCAAATTTCTTTGCGATGATTCCAATGATTCCGGCCAGTACGATGATCATGGCTGTAGGAACCGGGGTGAAGCATGCAAGAATAAAACCGCCGGTAAATATTGCGATGCCGAGCTTGTCTGCGATTCCCTTCTGTGCCATCGTGAATACGGTATTGAGCATCAGGGCACATACGACAATGCGGATACCTGCAAGTGCATGAATAACTGCCGGAAGATGAATAAAGTTTTGAAGGATTGAGGCAATCAGGCTGATAATAATCAGAGATGGGGATACCACTCCCAGGGTGGCGCATACACCTCCGAAAAAGCCAGCCTGCTTATAACCAACATAAGTTGCAGTATTTACGGCAATGACTCCCGGAGTACATTGTCCAATGGCATACATATCCAGAATTTCCTCTTCCGTGCACCATTTTCTCTGGTCTACGACTTCACGCTGCAGCATTGGCAGCATAGCCAGCCCGCCTCCAAAGGTAAGGATGCCGACTCGAAAAAAACTGCTATATAATTCACCTAATTTACGAAAATTCATAAAATCTACTCCTTTCGATTGGAAAATAAATTCTTCATAATCAGAGCATATATTTCCTGATTCTTTTGCTGCCAGCTATTTGCAGCTCTGGATGCTTCTTCTTCTGTAGGAGAAGTTATGGTAAGGTCAATCAGCGGGATTCCTTGTTCGATGACCTGACAGCGGACGGAGTATTCCCCGTTCGAGTTACGGTAATAGTCTGATTTTACAGAAACTTCGTCTTTAAGTTCGTATTTTTTTTCGTGAAGAAACTTATCAATATCTGACTTGATTGCGGGAGAAATATCATTTTTAAAATATCGGATTGTCTCGGCGCCTTCTTCTGTCAGATGGTAAAAAGTACGGCTGTGCGTGGATTCTTCACGAATAAATCCAGAATTTATCAATTCAGAAATTGCCTGCTGGAGCTTAAAATAGGTTGTGTAGCCTTCATTCAGAATAAATTCTGAAAGCTGTGAATTTGTTAACGGGAAATCAACTTTATTCAGCATATAGAGAATAATCAGCTTATATAATTTTAATACTTCTGTCATAATAATAACTCCTTTCCCTGCCAGATGTCCTGTGCTTTCAGCCAGGCATGTATGCTGTTTAATACATGTCGTTTATTGCTGCTCCATAAAGGGGCGATGAGAAGCGCTTTCGGACCGTCTCCTGTCAGGCGGTGAATGACAATATCCGGTCTTAGATGTCCGATACATTTTCCAAGAAGCCGGATATATTCTTCCTCCGATAAGACAGGAAACGGATGACTTTCATAGTATGTGGCGAGATCTGTGTCCTTTAGTATGTGCAGTAACTGAAGCTTTACACCCTGGATATCCAGAGTGTTCAGGTAATGCATCGTTGCCAGCATCATTGCGGTGTCTTCACCCGGAAGCCCCAGAATGGTATGGACAATGACTGAAATATCCGCACGGCGCAAATCCGCTACCGCTTTTTCAAATACAGGCAGTTGATAACCCCGGCGGATAAATACAGCGCTTTCCTCATGAACTGTCTGGAGACCGAGCTCTACCCATACCGGTTTGATCCGGTTCAGCTCCGTAAGAAGATGAATCACATCACTTCCGAGACAATCCGGTCTGGTGGCGATGGATAGAATCCGGATGTCCGGATGCAGAATCGCTTCTGTATATAATTTTCTTAAATAATCAAGGGACGCATAAGTATTCGTATAAGCCTGGAAATATGCGATATACCCACTGCCTGTATGCTTGTTCCTGACGAGCGTTTTGCCCTGCTCAATCTGCTCTGTGACAGAAAGAGATGAGTTGCAGGCAAAGTCTCCGGAGCCGCCCTGGCTGCAGAAGATACAGCCTCTTCTTCCCAGCGTGCCGTCACGGTTCGGACAGGTCATGCCGCCATTTAAAGAAAGCTTATATAACTTTTCCCCGTAAGTTTGTTTGAGATAAAAATCCAGGGAATAATATCGTTTTTCGCCCCATTTTTTTTGTTGTCTGGTGTTAATTATCATAGCATATCCTAAATATTCAAATCAATTCTTTTATTCTCCCGGAAGGATTGTATTTGCGAGCAGTTCAAAAGATGCGGTGTCTTCCTCGGTGGGAGCGGAAAAAAGGGAAAAGGAAACGGGTACTACAGTCGGTTCCCCATATACAGGGGCGGCTGCGTACTGCTCCAGCTTTTCAACAGTTGTTTTGGAAAATGCCTGCACGGAAGAAAAAGTGGAATTTCCCAGTTCATTTATTGTCTGAAGAAGACCGTTGTTCGGAGTTACGGTTATATCGACTGTATAGCGGGACAGCCCTTCCTCTTTTCTGGGAATGCCGACATCATATTGGCAAACGCCGAGCAGAGCTTTTAAGGCGGCATAGTACCTGTCAGTATAATCAGAAGAAAACTGCTCCGGAATAGTAAAGTTTATCTGACTCTGACACTCGGCAAGAAGCTCCTCTTCTGTTCCATCTATATGTTTTACCAGTCCGGAAACATCGCCTTTGAAGATCCCGTTAAGCTCTGCGAGGATAAAGTCACGGGCGTTTAACAGTTCGCAGACAGATTCGAAAGGATACATATAATCAAAACCGGAAAATACCAGGTTGTAGAATTCGTCAATGTCGCCGGCATCAATCTGGTAACCGTCCTCTTTCTCAGACACATCCAGTGTAATATAAGTTTCTGATGTATAAACAGGCGAATCAGAAATTGCTTTTTCACATTCGGTAAGAAGAGCAGTAGTTTCTGCTGTCAAATCGGCAGAGGCCATAGAAGTTTGATAAGAAGAAACAATATCCTGCATGGTGTTCCTGATGTCCAGAGGAGCAAAGGTTACGGTTACGGAATAAGTGTCTTTTCCGGTTTTCTTTGCAGGGGACACCTTAAACTGGGCAGCCCGGGCTGTAGTCTGCAGAAAGTCAAGGTAATCGGCCTTTAATTCCTCTGTAAAAGACAGGGCATAAGAAGAACTGCTTTTCGCGATTCCTTGTTCAAGAAGGGGTGAGAAGATGTCCGTGTTCCCCTCTTTCATGGATGTAATCTGTTCCCCGACGTATTCGGACGCAGATTTCCCGGTATTACAGCCGCATAAAAGAAATGTGAAAACGATAAGGCACAGTAAAAATAATCTTTGTTTTTTCATAAAATCCTCCATAAAATCTTGATTCCTTTATTTTAGCACAAATACTACTGGAAAAACATATAGATTTTATATATAATGAAAAGCGTAGCGAAAATGAACGAATGAAAGAAGGAGACATATTCATGGAAATGTTAAATCTTGAAAAAGAACTGCAGGAGAATTCATATCCGGGGCGTGGCATCATCATAGGAAAAAGTGCTGACGGAACAAAAGCAGTGACCGCATATTTTATTATGGGAAGAAGTGAGAACAGCCGAAACCGTATCTTCGTAGAAGAGGGAGAAGGGATTCGTACACAAGCATTTGATCCGTCTAAGCTTATAGATCCAAGTCTGATTATTTATGCACCAGTGCGTGTGCTTGGTAATAAGACGATTGTGACAAACGGGGATCAGACAGATACGATCTATGAAGGCATGGATAAACAGATGACATTTGAACAGTGCTTGAGAAGCCGGGAATTTGAGCCGGACGGCCCGAATTATACTCCAAGAATTTCCGGAGTAATGCATATTGAAAATGGAAGTTATAATTATGCAATGTCTATCTTAAAGAGTAATAATGGAAATCCGCAGAGCTGTAACCGTTATACGTTTGCATACGAGAATCCGGCGGCGGGAGAAGGACATTTTATTCATACATACAAATGTGACGGCAATCCGCTTCCAAGCTTTGAAGGGGAGCCGAAGCTGGTTGCAATTCCAGATGATATGGATGCATTTACAGATACTTTATGGAATAGCCTGAATGAAGACAATAAAGTATCTTTGTTCGTGCGTTATATTAATATTGCAGATGGAACCTATGAGACAAAGATTGTAAATAAGAATCAGTAAGGAGGATACGAATGAAAGAATTAGAATTAAAGTACGGCTGTAATCCGAACCAGAAGCCTTCCAGAATCTATATGGCAGATGGGAGCGAGCTTCCAATCCAGGTATTAAATGGAAAACCGGGATATATCAACTTCCTGGATGCTTTCAACGGCTGGCAGCTTGTCAGTGAGCTGAAAAAAGCAACCGGACTTCCGGCGGCAACATCTTTTAAACATGTATCACCGGCAGGGGCGGCAGTAGGTCTTCCGATGAGTGATACTCTTGCGAAAATATACTGGGTGGATGATCTGGGAGAGTTGTCTCCACTCGCCTGTGCTTATGCAAGAGCAAGAGGGGCGGACAGAATGTCTTCCTTCGGTGATTTTATTTCTCTTTCTGATGTCTGTGATGCAGATACGGCAAGGCTGATTAAGCGCGAGGTTTCCGACGGCGTGATTGCTCCTGGATATACAGAGGAGGCGCTGGAAATTTTAAAACAGAAAAAGAAAGGAAATTATAATGTAATCCAGATTGATCCGGATTATGTGCCGGAGGCGCTGGAACATAAGGAAGTATATGGAATCACTTTTGAGCAGGGCAGAAATGAACTGAAGATTGATGATGAATTCTTTTCTAATATTGTGACGGAGAATAAGGCTCTCACGGAGCAGGCAAAAATTGACCTTGCGATTTCTATGATTACCTTAAAATATACACAGTCCAATTCTGTGTGCTATGTAAAAGACGGTCAGGCAATCGGTATCGGTGCAGGACAGCAGTCCAGAATCCACTGTACACGGCTTGCAGGACAGAAGGCAGACAACTGGTGGTTAAGACAGTCACCGCAGGTAATGAACCTTCCGTTTATAGACGGTATCCGCCGTGCAGACCGTGACAATGCGATTGATTTATACATTGGCGAGGATTATATGGATGTACTTGCTGATGATGCATGGCCGAATATCTTTAAGGAGAAGCCGGAAGTATTTACAAGAGAAGCGAAGAGAGAATGGCTTGACAAACTGACAGATGTAGCGCTTGGCTCAGATGCCTTCTTCCCGTTTGGCGATAACATTGAACGTGCGCATAAGAGCGGTGTGAAATACGTTGCACAGCCGGGCGGTTCTGTAAGAGATGACAATGTGATTGCTACATGTAATAAATACGACATGGTAATGGCATTTACGGGAATAAGATTATTCCATCATTAAAACGATATAATAAAGGGGATTGGAAAAATGGGTAAATATTTTGGAACAGATGGTTTTCGAGGAGAGGCAAATGAAGTCCTGACAGTAGAACATGCATTTAAGGTAGGAAGATTTCTGGGCTGGTATTATGGCCAGGAGCATCAGGCAAAGGTTGTGATTGGAAAGGATACCAGAAGAAGCAGCTATATGTTTGAGTATGCGCTGGCGGCAGGTCTTACTGCGTCCGGGGCAAATGCATATCTTCTTCATGTTACAACAACACCAAGTGTGTCCTATGTAACAAGAACAGAAGGGTTCGACTGTGGTATTATGATTTCGGCAAGCCATAATCCGTTCTATGATAATGGAATTAAGATTATCAATGGAAAAGGGCATAAGATGGAAGCAGAGGTTGAAAATAAGATTGAAAGCTACATTGATGGAGAAATGGGCGAGCTTCCCCTTGCAAAGAAAGAGAAAATCGGCCGCACGATTGATTATGCGGCAGGAAGAAACCGTTACATCGGTTATCTGATTTCACTTGCGACACGTTCTTTTGAAGGAAAGAGGGTTGGTCTTGACTGCTCAAACGGAAGTGCGTTTACGATAGCAAAAAGTGTATATGATGCACTCGGTGCGAAGACTTATGTCATTAATTGTGAGCCGGATGGAACGAACATCAATACAAATTGTGGTTCTACTCACATTGAAGTATTGCAGCAGTATGTAAAAGAGAAGAAGCTGGATGTAGGCTTTGCCTATGACGGAGATGCGGACAGATGTATTGCAGTAGATGAGAATGGTAACGTGGTAGACGGTGACCTGATTCTTTATATCTGCGGTAAATATCTGAAAGAAAACGGACGTCTGAACGGAGATACGATTGTTACAACGATTATGTCTAATCTTGGTTTATATAAGGCATGTGATAAAATCGGCATGAAATATGAGAAGACGGCAGTCGGCGATAAATATGTATATGAAAATATGGTGCAGAATAATTTCTGCCTTGGCGGAGAGCAGTCCGGACATATCATATTCAGCAAACATGCGACAACAGGTGATGGTATTCTGACTTCCCTTATGATTATGGAGGTTATGCTGGAAAAGAAAATGACGCTCGCAAAGCTTGCTGAGCCGGTAAAGATTTATCCGCAGCTTCTTCAGAATGTCAGAGTATTTGATAAGAAGACAGCACGTGAGAATCCGGAAGTGATAAAAGCAGTGGATGCAGTTGCCGCAGCGCTTGGCGATGACGGACGTATTCTCGTAAGAGAAAGTGGTACAGAACCTGTCATCAGGGTTATGGTAGAAGCATCGACCGATGAGCTTTGTGTAAAATATGTCGGCCAGGTAGTCGATGTAATTAAAGCAGAAGGTCTTGTGGCAGAATAAGAAAAAGAGATTCCGCACATAATATCCTTCATAAGTAACAGGACAGTTACTTTTATGAAGGAGGAATTGAGAATGCATAAATATTTACCAATTACGGATGTGTTCGCAAGAGAAATTCTAGATTCCAGAGGGAATCCAACAATAGAAGCAGAAGTACTTGCGGGGGACAGATTCCGTGGGAGGGCAAGTGTGCCGTCGGGAGCGTCCACCGGTCAGTTTGAAGCGCTGGAGCTTAGGGATGGACAAAAGAGATATGGAGGATTGGGCGTATCTATGGCTGTGGACCATATTAATTCCCGGATTGCTCCGGAAATGATAGGTATCAATGTGTTTGAACAAGCGGCAGTAGACAGGACGCTTCTTAGGCTTGACGGCACGCAAGACAAATCAAACCTTGGTGCAAATGCAATGCTGGGAGTGTCTATGGCAGCGGCCAGGGCGGCGGCCACAGCGCTTGGGCAGCCTCTTTATGCCTATCTGGGCGGAACAAATGCAAAGAAAATGCCGGTGCCGATGATGAATATCATGAATGGAGGAAAACATGCCGACAATTCGATTGATATTCAGGAATTCATGATTATGCCTGTCGGCGCATGCTGTTTTAAAGAAGGTCTTCGTATGTGCGCGGAGATTTATCATGCGCTGAAAGATCTTTTAAAGAAGGAAGGGCTCAGCACCGGGGTAGGAGATGAAGGCGGGTTTGCGCCGGATCTTCCGGATGCAAAGGCGGCGCTTACATTTATCGTAAATGCAGTAAGAGAAGCAGGGTATAAACCGGGAGAGGATATTGTGCTTGCACTGGACGTTGCTGCGACAGAACTGTATGACAAAAAATTCGGAAAATATGTCTTCCAGGGGGAAAATATGGTTCGCTCTGCGGAAGAGCTGATTGATTATTATGAAGAACTGGCAGAGGAATTTCCGATTGCTTCGATTGAAGACCCGCTGGATGAAGAAGACTGGGACGGCTGGGAGCTTCTCAGTACAAGACTGGGACTTCATATACAGCTTGTAGGTGATGATTTGTTTGTGACAAATACA
>CALFCS010000108.1 GCA_937950565.1 uncultured Lachnospiraceae bacterium | reverse complement strand
ATTTGAATTATATTGAGGTGCTTCGTGATGTTGGAGCACATTTTTCTGTCAACCGTATGTTGGCGGCTGAGTGCTATAAGCAGAGAATGGAGAAGGGGTTAAGCTTCCTTGAATTTAACTACATGATTATGCAGAGCTATGACTTCTATGCATTGTACCAGAAATATGGCTGTAATCTGCAGTTTGGCGGGGATGATCAGTGGAGTAACATGCTTGGCGGTACAGAATTGATCCGACGCAAGCTCGGTAAGAACGCAAGCGCCATGACGATTACACTGCTTCTGAATTCAGAAGGAAAGAAGATGGGTAAGACACAGAGCGGCGCTGTATGGCTTGACCCGGAGAAGACTTCCCCGTTTGAATTCTATCAATACTGGAGAAATGTAGCGGATGCAGATGTATTAAAATGTATCCGTATGCTGACCTTCCTTCCACTTGAAGAGATTGATAAGATGGATTCCTGGGAAGGTGCACAGCTTAACACTGCAAAAGAGATTCTTGCCTATGAGCTTACCAAGCTGGTTCATGGAGAAGAAGAGGCAAAGAAGGCACAGGATGCTGCGAAGGCATTATTCAGCCAGGGAGCGGCAGCAGATATGCCGACCACGACATTAACGGACACAGATTTTACGGACGGTGCCATTGATATTCTTACCGTTCTTGTAAAGAGTGGCCTTGTTCCATCCAAATCTGAGGCGCGGCGCGCAGTTCAGCAGGGCGGCGTAGCTGTAGACGGAGAGAAAGTCACCGATATTCACCAGGCATTTGCGGCAGATGCATTTGCGGGTGAAGGAATTGTATTGAAAAAAGGAAAGAAGAATTTCCGGAAGATTGTAAAATAATATTAATGAAGAAAGAGGATATGATATGTTTACTTTGTTCTCTAAGAAAAATATGAACGAAGAAGCAGCAAAGGCATTTTGGGTATGGTTTGAGGAGCAAGAGTCTTGGATAATTGACTGCATTGCGGAACATGATTCTGCATTCGTTTGGGCAATTGATGAAAGATTAAAGCCTGTGTTTCCGTATTTCAAAAAAGAACTTGAATTTCAACTTGGATACAATGATGGTATCGGCGAGTTCTTTTTCTTTCATTTTGGCAAAAAGGAACTTATTCGTGATGCCGAAACTTTCGGAAAGATGATGCCATCCGCAATCACAAAGAATTGGAAATTTATTTTTGAGAGATAATTCATCATGGTACAATCCGCAGATATTATCAAGGTAGTCATTGGATATGTACTTGTCAGTAACGGGAAATGGTTATGGATTCCGCTTGATGAAAATTTAGTAATGGATGACATCATTGCTATGTTAAAAACAAAGAGAAGACCAAATAAGAAGTGAACAAAAACAGGGCAAATATAAAACTTAAATACGATCACAGCTTTTGAAGAACGCACTGGAGGCAAGCCTGCAGACTGCCTGCGTAGTTTTGTTTCGCTTATTTTAGTTTCGCTCTGCGAGGTTAAAATAATATAAAAACTAGTTGATATTTTAAGGAAAACAACATATAATATTTATACAGATATGAATCTGTTGCACGAAGTGCATTAATATTTGGGCTGACCGAAAGGTCCTGGTCCACCGGCCGGCGGGGATTTACCCCGCCATTTTTATACATTAAAGGGGCGGTTACATGAAGGAAAAAGTACTTAGTATTTTTATAGATGAATCCGGAGATTTTGGGCAATATAATCCGGCTTCTCCGAATTATTATGTTGCAATGGTCTTACATAATCAGGAAATAGATATTTCAAAGAATATTGAAGCTTTAGAAAGGCAAATAAGTAATTGGGGATATCCGGAGCATACGATTCATACAGGTCCGTTAATCAGGCGAGAAAGTGTTTATAAAAATGATTTGAGAGAACAAAGAAAAGCTTTGTTTAATGCATTGTATCATTTTACTCGTTTGCTGGATATTCAATACATTTGTCCCGCAATTAATCAGGGAGATTGTGCAGAAAAATCAAAACTAGCTTATACGGATAAATTGACAAAAGAGATTGCAAATCAGCTTCGGGCAAAGGATACATACTTTTTGTCCTTTGATAAAATTATTGTTTACTACGACTATGGACAGGTTGAGTTGGCGCAGATTCTTGTGTCTGTGTTTAATACCATGTTTTCTAATGTAGAATTTAGAAAGATAGAGACGAATCAGTATAAACTCTCACAAGCAGCTGATTTAATTTGTACGGTGGAGGCAATTGCACAAAAGAATGTATTAACAAAGTCGGAAAGTGAATTCTTTCATTCAAAGAATGATTTCAAGAAAAACATTTATAAAAATATTGCAAAGAAAAAATTGTAGGATTCGTTTTGTTATTTATAGGTAAAATTGATAATGCAGGTATGTCGATTGGTTGTATGGTAATATCACTAGTTTTTGGAGTGTTTTATAAAGATTCAACAAAAAATAAGTAATTACTAATATGTAAAAGAAGATGAAAGGAAACGGAAAGAAGAAATTATTATTAGGGAGCATGTTGAGTATCCTATTTGCTTTTTGAAGCAATTCCTATAATATATTCAGGCCGCATTTTGGGATAAAATCCTAAAGTGCGGCCTGGATTTTATAGATAGATCAGTTCTTTACTGACCACCTGGGTCACTCCAGCTGCATTTCTACATTATCAATATATACAGAGGCGATATCATCTACATTGATGAAATCATCAAAGGCAGCGTAGAAATAGGTACGTCCATTTTCAGCATTGGAAATGAAACTATAAGAACTGACAGAGCGGATATTGTCTGCAGATGCTCCTGTATCGTCCTGGTTCCGGGTGGCTTTCAGAGCATCCAGTTCTTTTGAAGTGAAATCATCTTCATTTTTAAGCTTTCCTTCGGAATCATAAACCGGTACTTTGTAATTCCATTGATACGCTTTGTCAACTTCAATACGGTAGATGGTTCCGTCAGCCATTGTAATGTCAATATTGTGGAAAGGCGCATCCGGTGTGTCTAAGACATTACAAATATCCTTGTCAAATGCCAAAGAGAATCCGCCGCCTGTAATCCGGGCTTTTGAGACACAATATCTTAAAGAAGAACAGTCAACAGAACGGCTTTTTAACTGTCCGGTCGGTTCTGTCAGGGTAAATGTCCCGATTGCCTCTGTTTCTGCGGTATCTTCCGAATCTCCATAAATGCAGTGTACAATTTCAACGGTTATTTTGTCGGGAGGGGTATCGGACTCGGCAAATTGGTCTGTATTTCTATAGAACATCCGCATGGAGGTTTTGGTTTCATTAAAGGCAGGGGCGGAGTGTTTACCCATGCTGCCATATTCTCCCAATATAGAAATATGATAGTATTTGTTTACAGAATCGACATCCAATGGTGTCCCATTCAGCGAATCTGTACGCATTACAATAAATACTTCACCGTTTTGCTTATCAAATATATAGCGTTCCAGTGTAAACCGGAGATTTCCATGTGTTACGGACTGATTCAATTCTTTCGCACCATCCGCCATGGCGGTAAGTTCTTCGGATGGACTGCCGGAACTAATATTTTCAAACAGACTTGCAAACATTTCTAATACATTTTTTCCGGTTCTTGCATAGCAAATGCCATTTACACTGAGGCTGACAAGGAGGATTCCTGCAATGGCTGCCGCTATTTGTGTCCGCCATTTCTTTTTGTGCTGTACATTTTTCTGCATGGCATTTTCCAGTAATTTTCTTCCGGTTTCATCAGAAATCCGGATATTCTCCATGGATGCTTTGTAAATATCGTGATTCAATTTCATGTTTATCGCTCCTTTCCATTGCTTCTTTGATTTTCTCTCTTCCGCGCTGTAATTGTGTCTGTACAGCGCTTTCACTTCGATGCAGGAGGCGGGCAATCTCTCGCACGGAATATTCTTCGTAGTAGTACAGATGGATGGGGACACGGTATTTTTCCGGGAGAGCCAGAATGTTTTCACGCAATTCATCGAATACATCACCTGGTTCTTCCTGGAATGTGTGACTGCGGTCCCATTCTTCTAACTGCACGACAGCATTGTTCCACTTAGATTTCAATATGTCCTTGCATATGTTAATGGTAGTTCGTATAAACCATGCTTTTTCGTGTTCAGGGTTCTTGAATTTTGGATTGCTTTTTATGAATTTGTAAAATACCTCTTGAAATGCATCTTCGGCCTGGTTTTTATTTTTGCAGTAAGAATATGCCAGCTTGTAGACAGTGTCTTTGTATGCTTCGTAATATTCCAGAACCTTATTTTCTTCCGCATGTTTCATAAGCTGTACCTCCTATATAAAGAAAACGAATGAAGGGGGTAAAATATCACATGATATAATGAATACTTGCAATTTATAAAGCTGTTACCTTATAATTATAAGGGAAAAAGAACAAATGAACAGACAGAAAAAGAATTTCTGCCAAAAGAAGGAGGGCGGACATTGAGAACGAGAGAAGAGGCGCTGGCTTTTGGCCTTTCTTTCCCAAATACCTATCAGGAGGCGCCATTTCACGATCCGAACTGGCAGCTGGTAAGGGTTAAGGGCAGTAAGAAAGCATTCCTCTGGACCTATGTAAAAGATGGTTTTGTTCATCTTAATGTAAAAGTATCTCCTGAGTGGAGAGATTTCTGGAGAGCTGCGTATAAATCTGTAACCGCAGGCTGGCATCAGAATAAGGAACACTGGAATACGATTATTTTAGATGGAACTGTTCCGGGTGCGGATATCCGAAGAATGATATCCGAGAGCTACGACCTTGTTACAGACAGTCCATCCAGAAGAATTTATGAGGCAGTAAAAAAGATTCCCAGAGGAAGGGTTGCGACTTATGGCCAGATAGCGGAGCTTGCCGGTGACAAAAAAATGGCAAGGGCGGTCGGAAATGCATTACACAGAAATCCGGATCCGGACTCGATTCCGTGTTACCGGGTGGTAAATGCAAAAGGAGAACTGTCCGGGGAATTTGCATTTGGAGGAGCCGGAGCGCAGGCAGAGCTTCTGGAAGCAGAAGGAATAAAAGTAACAGATGGAAAGGTGGATTTGAAAAAGTATGGAATTTCATGAGGTATCATGTGCTGAGCTGGAGTTTAATCCGTTTGAAAAGATCAGCAGACAATGGATGTTAGTGACAGCAGGAGATGAGAAAAAAAGTAATACGATGACAGCAAGCTGGGGCGGACTTGGCATTATGTGGGGCAAAAATGTGGCGACCGCATATATCCGTCCGCAGCGTTATACAAAGGAATTTATCGATCAGACAGATAAGTTCACATTATCCTTCCTGGCGGAGGATTACAGGAAGGCGCTGAATGTATGTGGCCGCGTGAGTGGAAAAGATGTAGAAGACAAGTGGGCAGAAGCAGGACTTCATCCGTATGTGACAGACGGCACTGTTGGTGTAGAAGAGGCAGAGATGATTCTGGTGTGCAGGAAGCTTTATCATCAGGAAATGAAGCCGGAATGCTTTGATGAGAAAGAAAATGATACAAAATGGTATCCGGGTAAGGATTACCATACCATGTACATTGCAGAAATTGAGAAGGTGCTTGTAAAATAGAAAAGCCCCATCGAATCCGGATACTGGATGCTCAGGCATGCGATATTTGTTAATCAGGGACGTAGTAAAGCCGTAAACTTTACTACGTCTTTAATAATGATACACTTTTCTTTTTTGTACAAAGAAGGTAATTGTTACAAGCAGTGTCAGTGCTTCTGCCACAGCGACTGCCAGCCATATGCCGTTAATTCCGAGAACGAGCGGAAGAAGTAGTACAACAGCTACCTGGAATACCAGCGTCCGCAGGAAGGAAATAGCGGCGGATACGAGCCCGTTGCTGAGTGCGGTAAAGAATGCCGAGCCAAAGATGTTAAATCCATTGATGAGAAACGCCAGCGAATATAGCCGGAATCCATGGCAGGTCAAATCAAAAAGTTTGGCATCATAACCTACAAATATGGAGGCGAGCGGTACGGCGAGAAGCTGTGCCAGAATCACAAGCATCATTCCGCAGCATCCTACGAGCCGCAGGCTGATCTGTAAGAGATTCTTAAGCTCTGCATGATTTCCCGCTCCATAGTGGTAGCCGACAATCGGTGCGCTTCCGATGGAATAACCAAGGAAGATAGATATAAAAATAAAGTTTACATACATGATTGTCCCGTATGCTGCGATGCCATTTTCCCCGGCAAGCTTCATGAGCTGAAAATTGTATAAAGCATTTACAATGGACATGGACAGGTTCGTCATAAGTTCGGAAGAACCATTGGTACAAGCTTTTAACAGTGTCCGGCCGTCAAAATATATATGCCCCAGTCTCAACAGACTGCTGTTTTTCCGTGAAAAATAGAAAACCGGGAATAATCCGCCGATAAATTCGCTTGTTGCTGTGGCGATTGCGGCTCCGGCGATGCCCCAGCGGAATACGGCAATAAATAAGAAGTCCAGCGCCATATTGGTTACACCGGCGGCAATGATGACATAAAGTCCAAGCTTTGATTTTTCGGCAGTAGCAAAAAAGCTTTGGAATACATTCTGAAGCATAAAGGCTGTCAGGGATATTAATGTAATCCGTCCATATAACACACAGTTTTCCAAAAGTGTGCCGGATGCACCTAAAAAGATGCTGACAGGGCGCATAAAGATAAATCCCAGGGTGGAAATGGTGATTCCTCCGATGATTGTTACATAAACAAGCATGGAAAAATATTTATTTGCCATTTCTTTATTTCCTTCACCGAGAGTCTTTGCAACAATGGCGCTTCCTCCGGTTCCAATCATGAAGCCCAGCGCGCTGATTCCCATCAGGAAGGGCATGATTAGATTGATGGCTGCAAAAGCCGTCTTTCCCACAAAGTTGGAAACAAATAATCCGTCTACAACACCGTAGATGGATGTAAAAATCATCATGATAATCGAAGGCATGACAAATCTTATTAATTTTTTGTAAGTAAAATGATCGGATAATTGAATTTTCATTGTGTTCTCCTGTAATTTTTATAAATTAAGACTATAGCGAGTCTGCATGTTCTTTTAATCTGGATGTATATTTGCTGTTTAATCGCAGAAGTTCTGCGGATTCTTCCGGAGTCATGTCTGCAAAGGACTGGTTTTCAATTTCAATAACCGGAAATATTTTTTCGCGTAGAAGCAATTCTCCTTTTGGAGAGAGAAAAATATGTCTGCTGCGTCCGGTTTCTTTTTTAAAAAAAACATACCCTTCTTGTTCAAGCTTTCGAATGGAAGAGTGTATGGTTTGTTTGCTGATAAAGCTCATCTGGCAGATATCCCGTTGTGTACAGCCATCTCCACATTCCGCAATGGCATAGAAAATATCAAAAGCGCTGTCTGATAATCCGAGCTTTAGGGCAATGTCATGGTAAATGTTGTTCATTTCCTTGTAAAGTCTGTTGTATTCTTTTAATTCCTGACGCATATGAAGATTCATAAACGTATATTCCTCCTGATTGATTCGTATAGAAAAAGTCTGATTTCGGACTTTGACATTGAATATAGTATAGTCTGATTTCGGACTAAAGTCAAGAAAAATTAACAAGGAAAATGAAATATGATAACATAACGCTGGATGGATGAAGTGCTGAAAAATGTGGAATAATGGGATGGATGCAAGAAAGTCAGGCGGAAGCCGGAAAGAGAGGGTATTTTTATACAAAGATAAAAATGTGACTGATTTCCCAAAATATTTCCAGTTTATTCAAGAAATTATAATGTTATTATGTTATAATATCACTATGTTACGTAATGAATGGAAAGGGGAAGGAAAAATGAGATGTTTGAAGAAGGGCATTGCAGCCATAATTGCAACGACGCTTTGTATATCTGTATTTTCAGTAAATGGAGGCCGTGTAAAAGCCGCAGATGCGGAGCGGACAGTGAAGCTTCAGTTGGAGAATGCATCTGTATTCCACGATACGGATGGAGACGGGCTTGGTGAATTTGAAGGCTGGGGAACGTCACTTTGCTGGTGGGCGAACCGTGTGGGATATGATGAAGCGTTAACTTCGCAGGCCGCCAGGTTATTTTTCAGTGATGAAGGACTGGACATGAATATCGGACGCTATAATGTTGGAGGCGGTGATCTGGTAGGAGAAGTGAAGAGACTTTCCGCAAATCCGAAGGCTGTATTTTATGATTTGGAGACAGCGGGGCGGATACCGAAGTATGAAGGAACGAAGATGTTTCCAAGTACGAATGCAGAAATGAGCAGTGTGACTTATACGGTTTCTGATCCGGATTTTGGTATCAACCGGGGAGACCGTGTCGGCGAATTCCGGATGATTGGCTGGGTTAATGGTGTGAATGATGAGATTGGTAGTGGAGACAGCCTGCACTATACTGTGAATGTGAAAGAGAAAGCTAACTATACGGTTAAGCTTTTACTGACACTGACAGGCAGTAACCCTGACAGAAATGCGGCAATCAAGGTAAATGGGACAGATTACACTGTTTCCACGGAGGAAATAAATAAGAATATCATTGCGTCAGGAAACAATCATGTATTGTATCTGGTAACCTTCCGAAATGTTGCCATGAACGCAGGAGATAACACTCTGGATGTAGGTGGAATTAAGATTAAGGATTCAGACAGCAGCTGGGCATTGGATTTTGTGAAAATGGCAGTTATAAAATCAGGAGAAGAAGGGGTAAATAGTAATCCGGAATTTCTCCACAGTGCACATATTACTCGTTCAGATTCCGCAGTGCCGGGATACGCAACAGATGTAACAAAGATTGTTATTACAGAGCAGAAACCGTTGTCCTGGTATCAGGAAAATTTTGCACGGGTGGATGAAACATGTGGGTACGCGTGGAATTATAACTGGGATGCAGATAAGAACCAGATGGCAGTATTAAAAGCAGCAGCGAAATCCAGCGGGAAGGATTTTATTGCGGAAGCATTTTCTAATTCTCCACCGTATTTTATGACGAACAGCGGATGCAGTTCAGGAGCGGTAAATTCAAGCAAAGATAACCTGCGCCCGGATTCTTACAATGCGTTTGCAGCTTATATGGCAGATGTGATTGAACATTGGAACAAAGAAGGGGTTATTACGTTCCAAAGTACGGATCCGATGAATGAACCTTATACAAATTACTGGGGTGCGAACAGCAATAAGCAGGAGGGATGTCATTTTGATCAGGGTGAGTCTCAATCGAAAATTATTGTGGCTCTGGATAAGGAATTGAAAAAGAAGGGAATCGATATAATCATTTCTGGAACAGATGAGACGAGTATTGATACACAGATTAGTTCTTATAATAAGCTGTCTGAAGAAGCGAAGAAGGTCATTTCCAGAATAGACACCCATACTTATGGTGGTTCTAAACGGGCAGAACTCAGCACACTTGCCAAGAACGAAGGAAAGAATCTGTGGATGTCGGAGGTGGACGGTACCTATACTGCGGGTACCAATGCAGGAGAAATGGCAGCAGCATTGGGACTTGCGCAGACCATGGTGAAAGATGTAAATGAGCTGCAGTCCACAGCATGGATACTTTGGAATGCGATTGATGCGCATATAGATTCGGAAATGGCTGACAGCAGTACAGTGGATTATAAAGATCGTGCGGCATTGAATCAGACAATAAATATGAATAAGGGATACTGGGGACTTGCATTTGCAGACCATGATAAGAAAGAGATTATCCTGACGAAAAAATATTATGCATACGGGCAGTTTTCAAGATATATCCGTCCGGGATATACGATTATCAGTTCTGATGAGAATACATTGGCTGCATATGACCCGAAAGGAAAGAAAGTGGTTGTTGTAGCGCTGAATACTGCTGGGAAAGATCAGATGTGGAAATTTGATCTGGGAGAATTTCAGGCAGTTGGAGATGAGATAACAGCGATTCGTACCAGCGGCTCTTTGTCGGATGGTGAGAACTGGGCAGACGTAACAAAAACTGCAGGAATTACGGTAGATAAACAAAATAGAAGCTTTCAGGCGGTTATGAAAGCGAATTCAATTACAACTTTTATTGCAGATGTAGAAGAGGAGTCAGATCCAAATACAGACCCGGATCCGGTTAAGAAGCTTCCATATACAGATGTGAAAGAAAGCGACTGGTGGTACCAGGCGGTGTATGATAATTATGTTGCGGGAAGCATGACCGGTAAGGACAAGACCACATTTGCTCCGACAGAGAATCTGGTAAGAGCACAGTTTGCATCCATTCTCTGGAAAATGAATGGTAAGCCCGGAATGGTTTATACGAATCTGTTCGAAGATGTAGTAAAGGATCAGTGGTTTACGGATTGCGTTCTCTGGGCGGCAGACAAGGAAATTGTAACCGGATATAGCAACACAAAGAACTTTGGACCAAATGATAATGTAACACGTGCGCAGGTAGCGACGATGCTATACCGCTATGCGAAAAGCAAGGGCTATACTGTCGAGACGGATGGCAGCTATGAGGGGTTCCCGGATGCAGGAGAGGTGCAGGAATTTGCCATAGATGCAATGAGGTGGGCAGTTGGCTCCGGTATTATCTCCGGTAAAACACTGGATGGCAGTCCGGAAAGTAAGAAATATCTGCAGCCACAAGGAAATTCAAGCCGTGCAGAATGTGCACAGATGGTTCAGAGATTTATGGAATTGTATAAGAAATAGCCGGGGTGAAATTGTATTTTTTAAGGTGCAATATTGACAACGTTGAAATATCGTGCTAACATACGATTTGTATAACAAAGGAGTTATGGATGTGGATATATCCATAGCTTCTTTTTTTATCACTTATAAATAAAATGTCAAAGGAAAGAAATGGAGCAAGGGCGCTTTTGGGTTAAAGTGTCCCAGCTCCATTTTTTTATGACGGAGGAGGGTTATTATGGCAGAAGAGATTATGAGTGCAATAAGTGGTGAGGTGTTTGGCGTCTGGTTTTTGATTGGAGCCGCGTTGGTATTCTGGATGCAGGCAGGCTTTGCTATGGTAGAGACTGGATTTACCAGAGCAAAAAATGCAGGAAATATCCTAATGAAGAACCTGATGGATTTCTGTATTGGTACGGTTGTATTTATTCTGATTGGCTTCAGTCTTCTTCTTGGAGAAGATATAGTCGGACTGATTGGTAAACCGGGATTTGATATTTTTACCAGTTATGCAAATTTTGACTGGTCCAACTTTGTATTCAACCTGGTATTTTGTGCGACAACCGCAACAATTGTATCGGGAGCGATGGCGGAGAGAACAAAGTTTTTATCCTATTGTATTTATTCCGGAGTGATTTCAGCGTTGATTTATCCGGTAGAGGCACACTGGATCTGGGGCGGCGGCTGGCTCTCCCAGCTGGGCTTCCATGATTTCGCAGGCTCCTGCGCCATCCATATGGTGGGCGGCATCAGCGCCCTGATTGGCGCCAAGATTCTTGGGCCCCGGATGGGCAAGTTTGGCCGCGACAAGAGCGGTAAGATCACGCAGGTAAATGCCTTCCCCGGCCACAACCTTCCGCTGGGCGCTCTGGGCGTATTCATCCTATGGCTGGGGTGGTACGGCTTCAATGGCGCTGCGGCCACCTCTCTGGAGCAGTTGGGCTCCATCTTCGTCACTACCACGATTGCCCCGGCGGTGGCGACCGTCACCTGCATGATCTTCACCTGGGTCAAGTATGGGAAGCCGGACGTCTCTATGTGCCTGAACGCCTCCCTGGCCGGGCTGGTAGCCATCACCGCTCCGTGTGACGTGACGGATGCGTTGGGCTCCATTGTCATCGGCGCGGTGGCCGGCGTCCTGGTGGTCTTTGGCGTCTGGGCTCTGGATTACAAGCTGCGCATTGACGACCCGGTGGGCGCCATCTCCGTCCACGGCGTCTGCGGTGCCATGGGCACCATCCTCACCGGCCTGTTCTCCACCTCCGAAGGGCTTTTCTACGGCTTCGGCCCCCACTTCCTCCTGATCCAGTGCCTGGGCGTACTGTCCACCGCCGTCTGGGCTGCCGTCATGATCACCATCGTGTTCCTGATCCTGAAGCACACCATCGGCCTGCGTGTCTCCGCGGAGGAGGAGCTGAAGGGCCTGGATATCACCGAGCACGGCCTGCCCTCCGCTTACGGCGGCTTCGCCTTTGTCTATGACGACACCCCCGCTGACCTGGCCGTCCCCGAGGGCGGTGTCCCCGTCCAGGAGGCGGTCCCCGTCGAGCTTGTCACCCCCGTGGAGGCTCCCGCCGCAGCCTCCTCCGGCGGCGTGAAGATGACCAAAATCGAGATTCTCTGCAAGATGGAGCGGTTCGACGCTCTGAAGCGGGCCATGTTTGACATCGGCATCACCGGCATGACCGCCATCAATGTCATGGGCTGCGGCGAGCAGCGGGGCAAGACCGAGGGCTACTTCCGGGGCGCCAGGGTGGAGGCCACCATGCTTCCCAGCATCCAGGTGTCCATCGTGGTATGCAAGCTGCCCGTCAGTCTGGTGGTGAACACCGCCAAAAAGGTCCTCTACACCGGCCATTACGGCGACGGCAAGATCTTTGTCTACAACGTGGAAAACGTCATCAAGGTACGCACCGGCGAACAGGGCTACGACGCCCTGCAAGACGATGTGATATAAGCGCGGACTTTCAGCAACACTCTCCTTTTTTGGAAAGACGGGGCCGCAGAAGCGGCCCCGCCTTTCCTGCCTGCATATAAGGGGGTGTCACCCGTCCCCCAAATGGCGGGCCGCATCCACGGTCACGCCTTCGGCATTTGTCCTTGAAAAACCATCTTTTATAGTTGACGCAGTTGAAAAGAAGTAAAAACTTCTTTTCAACTTGCGGGGG
>CALFCS010000107.1 GCA_937950565.1 uncultured Lachnospiraceae bacterium | reverse complement strand
TGTGTGTAGCAGAACCTGTGCTGATCAACTGCTCCAGCACATCTTCCAGCTGCTCTCCAAGGAAAATAGAAATAATTGCCGGAGGAGCTTCATTTGCGCCAAGTCTATGGTCATTTCCCGGGTCTGCCGCCGATTCACGCAGCAAGTCTGCATGTTCATCTACTGCTTTCAGGATACAGGTAAGTACAAGCAGGAACTGAATATTCTCATGAGGGGTCTTTCCCGGGTCAAGAAGGTTTTTGCCGTTATCTGTCGTAAGCGACCAGTTGTTATGCTTACCGGAACCATTCACACCCGCAAACGGTTTCTCATGGAGAAGACACTTCATGCCATGCTGACAGGCAACTCTTTTCAACGTCTGCATTACCAGATGATTGTGGTCAACTGCAACATTTGCCTCCGCATAAATCGGTGCAAACTCATGCTGTGCCGGAGCAACTTCATTATGCTGTGTTTTTGCCGAAACGCCGACCTTCCATAACTCTTCGTTTACGTCTTTCATAAATCCCGCAATCCTCTGACGAATCGTTCCAAAATAATGGTCATCCAATTCCTGGCCCTTCGGAGGCATCGCGCCAAATAAAGTACGTCCTGTATAAATCAAATCTTTTCTCTGCTTAAACTTTTCTGCATCAACAAGAAAATATTCCTGTTCCGGTCCTACAGACGGTGTTACCTTCTTAGATGTTGTATTGCCAAACAAACGAAGAAGCCTTAATGACTGTTCATTAATCGCTTCCATCGAACGGAGAAGCGGTGTTTTCTGGTCAAGGGCCTCTCCTGTATAAGAGCAGAATGCTGTAGGGATACAAAGTGTCGCCCCGGCAGCATCATGTCTTACAAATGCCGGTGAAGTACAATCCCACGCCGTATACCCTCTCGCTTCAAATGTAGCACGAAGTCCGCCTGACGGGAAGGACGACGCATCCGGTTCTCCTTTGATCAATTCTTTTCCTGAAAAGCTCATCAAAACTTTTCCACTCGGCAACGGAGCAGAGATAAACGAATCATGCTTCTCAGCAGTAACGCCTGTAAGCGGCTGGAACCAGTGAGTATAATGTGTAGCGCCTTTTTCAATCGCCCACTCTTTCATCTCATGCGCAATAACATCTGCTGTAGCAAGATCTAATTGTTTTCCTTCTTCAATCGTCTTTTTTAAATCCTTATAGACTTTCTTCGGAAGGCGTTCCTGCATAACAGTATCGTTAAATACATCTTCCCCAAATATTTCTGCTACTTTAATCGGTTCACTCATATCTCCCACATATCCTTTCTTTTTTATTAGACTAATAGTAAGAATAAAAAAGGCACTCCAACCTCTGCTGGAACGCCTTTGTTCTTTCTATGCCTGTTAGTATACCTCAATTAGTCGAAAAAGGCAAGCAAAAATTATTAAAAAGAAAAGCCAAGACTTTTTCAAGCTTGGCTTTTTCAATGACTCCGAGGGGAATCGAACCCCTGATTCCAGCGTGAGAGGCTAGCGTCTTGACCGCTTGACCACGGAGCCTTATCACATATACAATATGTCTGTTCATCTCGTACTCGCCTATTATAACAAACAAACGTCAAATAGGCAAGTACTTTTTTCAACATTTTTCTGAAACTTTTCTCAATTCTTCTATCTGATCCTCCGGAACCATAATCTGGAGCTGCTGCTGCCGATTCTCAATTTCCACATAATCATGTTCCCCTCCAAATTCCCCATCCAGAGTCCATGGAATTTCTTCCAGAGATTCAAATGTAATATATCCGGTCTTAAAAGTATACATATATTTTGTGTCAACCTGCTCAATGAGAAGCGCCGCAATAATTTCCTGCAGCTCAATCGGATTTTTCGGTCTTTTAATCAGTGTCACTTCAAAGAGCCCGTCGTCAAAAACCACCTGTTTTCCTATCATATTGCGGAACCCGCCTACAGATCTGGAATTTGTCACCATACCGTAAATAAATTCCTCTTCTATCTCTTCTCCTTCATATTTCACTTTAATCCGGTAAGAGGGGACATTAAATAACCGCTTTGCTCCCTCCAGAAGATAAGCAAGATGACCAAGAATATTTTTCATCGTCTGGTCTGTCTCATAAGAAACATCCGTAAACAGTCCGAATGCAGCAATATACACAAACGTATCATGATTAAACCGTCCCACGTCGCAGGCAAACGCTTTCCCATTGACCGCTGTATCAGCCGCTTTCAGCAAACCCTTGGGGATGTGAAGACTATTGGCAAAATCATTGGTTGTCCCTGTCGGAATATACCCGATCGGATCCTTTTCCTTCCTTTTCATCATTCCAGTCACTACTTCATCAAGCGTACCGTCCCCGCCGCTGCATACAACAAGTTCAAAGTCCTCTGCATGATATTCTCTTATTTTTTTATAAGCATCCCGATAAGCCTGTGTCGGATAAATAACAACCTCATATCCTGCCTTGACAAAAATATCTACGATATCAGAAATCTTAGGTTTTAACAGCTCTTTGCCCGCACGCGGATTATAAACAAATAACAATCGCTTCATAAGACACCATCCTCCTGATTCACTAAGGGAAGAAAAAAAGGCACCATCCATGCCTTTTTTCTTTACCCGTATTTATTCTTTATGATTAACGCGATACAAAAAATGCTTCTACTCCATTTACTGCTCTTTCCTCGTCATCGCCCTCTGCAACTACTGTAAAACTAGTTCCCTTTCCCAGGTTCAGACTCATCATCCCCATGATACTCTTTGCATTAATTTTCTTATTATCCATTACGATACACACTTTGCTGGAATATTGACTTGCTTCCTGAACAAGATGTGCCACCGGACGTGTATCCATGTCCAACTCTGTCTGAATTGTTACAGTTCTCTTAACCATATTACTGTTCCTCCTTACTGCTCCCTTAACTTTTCTGCCAATTCGCTTAGCTTTCTGAGCCGATGGTTCACGCCTGATTTTCCTACCGGCGATTCCATCAGTCCGCCAAGCTCTTTTAACGTTGCTTCCGGATACATAAGACGTGTAAGGGCAACATCCTTCAACCGTTCCGGAAGTTTATCAAGACCAATTGTATCTCTGATATATGCAATATCTTCTGCCTGTCTTACTGCCGCCGATACTGTCTTGCTGATATTTGCCGTCTCACAATTAACCTTTCGGTTTACAGAATTACGCATCTCTTTCATAATCCGAACATTTTCCAGTTCCATAAGAGCAAGATGAGCCTCCATTACGTTCAAAATATCAACAATCTGGGAGCCCTCCTTCAAATACACAACATAAGTCTTTTTACGCAATACAATTTTCGCTTCCATTCCAAAGCTGTTAATCATATTCCGGAGATATTCCGCCTGTTCATTAGAATTGCAGACAATCTCAAAATGATAAGACTTTCCCGGGTCACTCATAGACCCTGCCGCGATAAAAGCTCCTCTTATATAAGCCCGCTTGCAGCACACAGCCTGTACAATTGTATTCTTAACCGCCAGAAGCTCCTTTCCTTTCCCATATATGAAAAAACTGTCGCTTCCTTTTATCATGTTTCTTCTAACAGAAACATCAGTCTCTATATTAAATGTTTTTTTCATTAATGTAAAGCATTTTCTTGCAACCTGAAAATTTTCTGAATGAAATTTTAAAATGCATCTTCCTTCTTCGTCCTCCGAAATCTCTCCGCTCATCTGAATAATCGCCGACAGTTCCGCGAGATTACAATGTCTTGCATTTGTCTCATGACCGGCAAGTTCTTCCTTTATCTTTCCAGAAAATGACATAGCTTCTCCTATTCCGCCTTCGTTACCGCATCTTTCTCGATATCTCTGTGCTCGATTCTGATTCCATAATTTTCCGCCTTACTCAATGCATGATAAAGTGCATTTGCAAGTGTTACAGAACGGTGCTTGCCTCCGGTACACCCAATGCCGATTACAAGCTGCGTCTTTCCCTCCGCAATATAATTTGGAATCAGAAATTGAATCATGTCCGTAAGCTTATCAAGAAAAATTCCTGCCTTTTCATTTGCCATTACGTAATCCCGGACTTCTTTATCATTGCCGCTCAACGGACGAAATTCTTCTATATAGTAAGGATTGGGCAGGAAACGCACGTCAAATACGAGATCCGCATCATTTGGTATCCCATACTTAAATCCAAATGACAGCACGGTAATATAAAGATTTTTATAATCCTTATTCTCCACATATATTTTGTTCAATTCCTGCTTCAGTTCCCTTGTAAGCATATGACTTGTGTCAATCAAATAGTCCGCTTTATTTCTTAAAAATTCAAGACGTTTTCTTTCCTGTCTGATTCCTTCATCAATTCTTCCCTCACTGCCGGAAAGGGGATGGAATCTTCTCGTCTCCTTATAACGTTTAACAAGCACATCGTCACTAGATTCTAAATATAATATTTCATAATGAAATTCCGCCTTATCTAACTCGTTCAGCACCTTCTCAAGCTGCGCAAATTTTTCTCCGCTTCGAATATCAACCCCCAAAGCGGCCTTTTCCATTTTCGCCCCATTTTGTGCAGTAAACAGTTCTGCAAATTTCATAATCAACGGCACAGGAAGATTATCTACGCAGAAATATCCCACGTCCTCCAGCATCTTAAGCGCTGTACTTTTTCCTGCTCCCGACATTCCGGTGACAATCACAAATCTCATCTCAAAACTCTCCCAATCTTCTTACTTCCGGCTCCAGCCTGACACCAAACTTTTCCTCAACTTTATCCGATACCTGCCGCATCAGTTCATGAACCTCTGCCGCACTTGCATTTCCTTTATTTATTACAAACCCACAGTGTTTTTCCGACACCTGGGCGTCACCCACAGAAAAACCTTTTAACCCTGCATCCTGGATTAGCTTTCCTGCAAAATATCCCTCCGGTCTTTTAAAGGTACTGCCTGCGCTGGGATATTCAAGCGGCTGTTTGGAAACTCTTTTTTCCCTGAGTTCTTCCATATATTCTTTTATTTTTTCCTTTTCTCCCTTTTTCAGAGAAATTGTTGCCTCCAGTGCAGTATATCCTTTCTTTGCAATCACACTGGTCCTGTACCCAAGCTCCAGCTCCCCAGCGGACAAACACCGGATTTCTCCCTGGTCATCCAGAACCACAACTTCTTCCAGGACATCCTTCATCTCACCTCCGTAAGCGCCGGCGTTCATCCTGCAGGCTCCGCCCAGCGTTCCCGGAATCCCGGCCGCAAATTCAAAACCAGTAAGCCCTGCCTCCAGCGCCTTCGCCGCTATCTGCGAAAGAAGCGCGCCCGCTTTTGCAACAATCCGGTTTTCACGGACTTCTATCTCTGCCATATCTTTAAAGATACGGATAATAACCCCTCGATATCCTTTATCCGATACCAGAAGGTTGCTTCCGTTTCCTACTATATAATAAGGGACATGCTCCGCCTTGCACACTGCAACGACATCTTTTACTTCCCTCATATCACACACAGAGACAAGATAATCTGCAGGACCTCCGATACGGAATGTTGTATATTTTCTCATCGGTTCATCAATCAGAACTCTTTCCTTCGGTATAACAGTAATCAGTTTTTCATAAAAATTTGTATTCATATACTTCTCCAAAAATAAATTCGTTCACTAAAGTATACAATAATTATCCTCCAAATTCAACGCAGACTTGCAAAATCCTTTGAAATGAGGTATATTAGTCTCACCTATAAATTTTTAAAGGAGTTGATTTATCATTGGACTCGAGTGACGTCACGCAGATTATTATTCTAATTATTTTGTTGGCTCTTTCCGCTTTCTTTTCATCTGCGGAAACAGCATTGACAACCGTAAACAAAATTCGAATCCGCAGCCTTGCAGATGAAGGCAGAAAACGAGCAAACACTGTATTGAAAATTACGGAAGATTCCGGCAAGATGCTAAGCGCCATCCTAATCGGCAACAACATCGTGAATCTTTCCGCCGCATCTCTTACTACGACCCTTGCATACAGCTTCGGCGGACCCTGGGTAGCAGCTGCCAGCGGTATATTAACCGTTGCCATTTTATTATTTGGAGAAATCACCCCAAAAACAATGGCAACCATCCATGCAGAGAAGCTGTCATTGCTTTATGCTCCGGTTATAAATATTTTTATGACAATCATGACACCTGTTATTTTTATTATTAACGGCTTGTCTTATGGAGTATTGTATTTATTCCATGTAGATCCAAAGGCAGGCAGCCGGACCATGACAGAAAATGAGCTTCGTACCATCGTAGATGTAAGCCATGAAGACGGAGTCATAGAATCGGAAGAAAAAGAGATGATATATAACGTATTCGACCTTGGCGACGCAAAAGCGAAAGATGTTATGGTTCCGCGTGTAAATGTAACATTCGCTGATGTCGAAAGCACTTACGAAGAATTGCTTGAGATTTTCCGTGAGGACAAATTCACAAGACTACCTGTATTTGAAGGCACTACTGATGATGTTATCGGTACGATTAATATGAAGGACCTGCTTCTCTATGATAATACCGGCTCTTTCCACATCCGCGATATTATGCGGGAAGTATATTTCACATATGAATACAAAAATATTTCCGAGCTTCTTGTGGAGATGCGAAAGGCATCATTTAACATTGCAGTTGTATTAGACGAGTACGGGGAAACAGCCGGACTGATTACTCTGGAAGATATTTTGGAAGAGATTGTCGGTGAAATACATGACGAATACGACGAAAACGAAGAAGAATTTATCAAAGAAATTGGCGAGCACGAATATATGATCGAAGGCTTCATGAATCTGGATGACCTGAATGACCGTCTTCACCTTTCTTTGGAATCTGAGGATTATGATTCCCTCGGCGGCTTTATTATAGAACACCTTGACCGCCTCCCTGAAGTTGGCGATTTTGTTGTCACCCAGGATGGAATCAAGCTTGTTGTCGAGGCATTAGATAAGAACCGGATTGCAAGTGTACACGCTTATCTTCCGGAAGAGGCAGAAGCTGAGCCTGCTGATTCAGTGGATGATAACTAAACAAATTTCAAATATTTTTAACGGGCGGTAAATGCTACCGCCCGTTTTTTAACTTATAATAAGTGTATCATAGCCCGCCTGCTTAAGCCTTCTTTCCAGGGCTACCGCATCACTCAGTTCCTTCGATCCCCCTGCCTGCACACTAATCAACGCTCCGGAATCATCCAAAACTGCCGGAATATCCTGCTCCAGAAGCTCATCCAGGAGCCTTTGTGCATAATTTCTGTTCCGAAACAGCCCGACCTGCACTCTGTAATAAGGCTCTTGAACCATATTAGCCGAATTCAGCGTATCCAAAATCCCACTGGCAATCGCCTGCGCAATATCCTGAAAATTATCCTCAAACAACTGATTATCCACGTCTGAATTGATAAATCCCGCCTCTACTAACACTGCGGGCATCTGTGTATCCCTAAGTACCACCAGACCCGGGCGCGCCTTCACTCCCAGATTTACAAATCCAACTGTTTCTAACTGGTCGTTAATATTCTGGGCCATTGTATATTTAATTCCTGACAAATCATATACCAGGCTTTCCACTCCCATAACCTCATTGTCTGTCGGAAATGAATTCCGGTGGATTGATACAAAGAAATCAACCCCTGCTTCATTTGCCTCCATCGCTTTCTGATAAGGTGACTCGTATACGTCTGTTGTCCTTGTATATTCTACATTCACATCATTATTCTGCAAGATTTCTCCTATCGCAAGCGTTAACTGCAGCGTATCATCTTTTTCCTGCCGTCCTCTGTATACTGCTCCCGGATCCCGGCCTCCATGTCCGGCATCCAACATAATTGAGTATGGCATTTCCATTCCCCTTTCTACTACTCTTATTTCTGACACTACCATAAGAATACCTTCTATATTAATATATGATCTTTCATGAAAATGTGCGAAATCCATAAATGAATACAAATATTTACTATTTTTTACATTTTTCTTTAATTTTATCTTGCATATCTTTGTGTTTTGCCATATAATAAGCGTGATTCTAATATTTATTAGAATTATGTAAAAAACAAAAGCTCTTAAAAATATATCCCTACCCCCTCTAAGCTTTTTGTTTTTTACATGGATGTTTATTTTTTTTCTTTATTAAATTATTGGTTTTTTAATTGCAATCATTAATCCGTTTGTGCTATGTACAACAATGGAGCGAAAACCAGAAAAAGCGAAACCTTACGGTTTCGCTTTTTCACTGCATTCTTTTTTTACTTGTCCTCAATCGCCATGATCATATCTACTCTTGTCTGATGTCTTCCGCCCATAAATTCTGCATTCAGCCATTCGTCAATAATCATCTTTGCCATTTCAATCCCAATAACTCTTGCGCCAAGTGCCAGCACGTTCGTATTATTATGCTGCTTTGAAAGCTTAGCTGAATAAGGCTCAGAGCAGACAACCGCACGTACACCTTTCACCTTATTTGCCGCCAGTGAGATTCCCACTCCTGTTCCGCAAATTACGATACCAAGGTCTACTTCTCCGGCTACAACCGCACGTCCTATTTTTTCGCCATATTCCGGATAATTACAGCTTTCGTGGGTATCTGTACCGTAATTTACAACCTCTATTCCTTTTCCTTCCAGATACTCCATGATCTCATTTTTCATTTCGACCGCTGCATGGTCATTTCCTATTCCGATTTTCATAATCTTTCTTTCCTTTCTTCCATTCGCTCTATATTTATATTATAATAGTTGGGAATTCAAAGCGCAAGGATTACCGAGAACGATTAAGCAGAAAAAGGAGATTTTACTATGATTGAATATATTGCAAGTGACCTTGACGGCACTTTAATCACCTATGATATGCAGGCCCCCGCCCCGGAGATATTTGACCTTATTCGAAAGCTAAAAGAAAAGGGCGTCCGCTTTATTGCCGCCAGCGGAAGACAGTATCAGAGCATGCGCAGAATGTTTGAACCAATAAAAGATGAAATTTCTTATATTTGCGAAAATGGCTCCCTTTGCATCCACAACGGCAAAACGATTGCCCGCGGACAAATTGACCGGGAGCTGGGACTTCGTATTATAGATGCTGGAAGGGAATATGGTGACTGTCATCTGCTTCTTTCCTGTGAATCAAGACACTACACAGATTCCAAAGACCCTGTATTTATAAACCATATGAGAAATGTCGTCCATAATGAAATTGAAGCCGTTGAAGACCTTCATGATATTCAGGAGCCTTTTCTCAAACTGGCCATCGCTGACTTCCACGGCACCGAAAGACTGGCCCCTTTTCTACAGTCACGGTTCTCTTCCGAGATAAGAACCGTGACTGCCGGGAAAATCTGGGTGGATTTTCTCGCCCCGAACGCAGACAAGGGTACCGCGCTCGAAGCACTTCTTGCCCACCTTCATATTCCCGCAGAAAACGGGCTTGCCTTTGGCGACCAGCACAACGATATTGAAATGTTGAAATTCGCCGGAACGAGCTATGCGATGACCTCTGCTGCTCCCGGCGTATCTGACTATGCAGATTACGTAACTGATTCCGTGGCAGATGTGATGAAAAAAGTGTTAAATACTTTATGATTCATATGGCATCTTTTGAATTTTTCATTAAAATAATATTTTGACAGCCGGATATATTTTTCGAAACTGCTGGTACTTCTCTTCGTATTTCTCTACCAGCTCTTCTTCCGGCTCTACCGTGTCTATAATCTTTACAATCTTATCTGCCGCGGTCTTTACATCCGGATATTCACCACATCCGACTGCTGCCAGCATCGCCCCTCCAAGAGCCGGGCCTTCCTCGCTTTCAATTACATCCACTTTCAGGTTCATCACATTGGCAATGATTTTTCTCCAAAGCGGACTCTTCGCACCGCCGCCGCAGATTTTGGTTCTTTCTATACAAATTCCAAGCTCTCTTGCCACCTCCAGAGAATCTCGAAGTCCAAATGCAACCCCTTCCAAAACAGCCTGTGTCATATCCGCTCTGGTCGTATCCATGGACATCCCGATAAACATTGCTCTTACATTCGGGTCATTGTGCGGAGAACGCTCTCCCATAAGATAAGGAAGATAGAAGACATTATTTTCACCAAGTCTGACAATCCCCGCCTGCTCAGCAGCAAAATCTTTTGTCTTTAATATCTCTTCATTCCACCATTTATTACAGGAAGCAGCGCTCAGCATACATCCCATAAGATGATAATGGCCATCTGCATGTGCAAACGAATGAAGCGCATTATTTCTATCTACTCCAAATTCATTACTGGAAATGAAAATTGTACCCGAGGTTCCAAGAGAAATATTGCACATGCCATCGCCCACAGTTCCTGTTCCTACTGCTGCCGCCGCATTATCTCCAGCCCCCGCAATAACTTTTACCTGGCTGGATAATCCCAGTTCCTCCGCGATTTCTTTCTTCAATGTACCCACAACTTCATAGCTTTCATAAAGTTCCGGAAGCTGCTCCTTCGTAATCCCGCAAATATCAAGCATCTCCTTCGACCAGCATCTGTTTTTCACATCCAGAAGAAGCATACCGGATGCATCGGAGACGTCTGTGCAGAAACTTCCTGACAGTCTGTATGCCAGATAGTCCTTTGGGAGCATAATCTTCGCAATCCTGGCAAAATTTTCCGGCTCATTTCTTCTCATCCATAAGATTTTCGGCGCCGGAAATCCGGCAAAGGCAATGTTGGCTGTATATTCCGACAATTTCTCTTTGCCGATCACTTCGTTCAAATACCGGACCTCATCTCCCGTTCTTCCATCATTCCACAAAATCGCAGGACGAATTACCCGGTCCTCCGAATCCAGCACAACCAGCCCATGCATCTGCCCGCCAAAGCTGATACCTGCCACCTGTGATTTATCACATTCTGCCGTCAGTTCCTTTATTCCTTCCACAGACTGGGCAAACCAGTCTTCCGGATGCTGCTCCGACCATCCCGGATGCGGAAAATATAAGGAATAATCCCGCGACGCGATTTTTTTAATCTTTCCCTTTTCATCCATCAATAAAAGTTTAACCGCAGATGTTCCCAAATCTACTCCTATGTATAACATTCTCATTCTCCTCTCCTATTTTCTTACAGCCATTCTGTTGCTCCAATCACTCCTACTGCATGCGCGCCACACTGGTTTGCATACCGGGCACACGCCGCTATCTCCTCTCCCCGCGATAATGCGTAAAGAAATCCTGCCACAAAGCTGTCGCCCGCTCCCGTTGTATCAATGCACGTTGTCCCTTCCACTGCAGGCATCCAGTATGCTTCCGCTTCCCTTTTGACATAACACCCTTTTCTGCCGCATTTGATAATTACATTTTTCACCCCGGCATTTTTCAGGCTTTCCGCCGCCGCTTCCACAGACGACTCTCCCGTAAGAAGCATTGCCTCTTCATCATTTGGAAATAAATAATCCACATACTGGAAAGCCGGCGCAAGTTCCTCCGCCGTCTCCTTATTCTTGCATTTCGTCATATCCGCACAGACGATAATATCCTGACTCTTTGCCTGACGGAAAATAATCTCCAGTTCCCTTACCCCTACATGAGGAAATACAAAGATACTGGCAAAGCACAGAATCTTTACATCCCTTGGAAAAGGCATGGCTATATCTTTGATTCTCAAAACTCTAAGGCTTCCATTCCGGTTTGTAAGAAAACTCCTGCTGCCATCCTCTCTGACCAGTACGACATTAATTCCTGTCTTAATGTTTTCCTTTATACAGCCTTCTCTCAGAGCAATCCCTTTGTCCCGGATATGGGACAAAATGATTTTTCCCGCCTGATCCTTTCCAAGCACAGTCTCAAGCTGTACATCAGCCCCAAGTCCCGCGAGAACGGTTGCTTCATTCAACGCATCCGCCCCGGCTGACATATGAATATCTTCTGCCGGATAGGAGCCTGATGCAAACACCGCTTCATCCGCAGGCCGTACCAGAACATCGACAATCGCAGCTCCGATAATCATAATCTCTGGCATTTTCTCCTCCTTCCTGACTGTTTGTGTTAAATTGTCCTGCTAATTCTGTCTGCTACATAAACACCACTGGCAGAAGCATGGGACAAGGAATGCGTAACCCCGCTTCCATCTCCTATTATATACAATCCCTTGTACTTTGTCTCCAAGTTTTTATCCAGTTTTACCTCCATATTATAAAATTTCACTTCCACACCATACAACAGCGTATCATCATTCGCCGTCCCGGGAGCAATCTTATCAAGTGCGTATATCATCTCTATAATCCCATCCAGTATCCTCTTCGGAAGCACAAGACTCAAATCCCCCGGCGTAGCCGCAAGTGTCGGTCTTACGATTCCCTCATCGATACGCTTCTGGTTACTCCTGCGCCCTCTTTCCAAATCACCGAAACGCTGGACAATCACGCCACCGCCCAACAGATTGGACAATTTCGCAATTCCCTCTCCATACCCATTACTATCTTTAAATGGCTCTGAGAAATGCTTTGCGACCAAAAGTGCAAAATTTGTATTCTCCGTCTTCCTTTTTTCATCCTCAAAGCTATGTCCGTTGACCGTAATAATTCCATTTGTATTTTCATTTACTACAATTCCATTCGGGTTCATGCAGAAAGTCCGGACATTATCTTCAAACTTCTCTGTCCGGTATACAATCTTACTTTCATACAATTCGTCCGTAAGATGTGAGAATATAACTGCCGGAAGTTCTACCCTCACGCCGATATCCACACGATTTGAACATGTTGGTATATCCAGTTCGCGGCACGTCTTCTCCATCCACTTACTTCCGCTCCTTCCTACGGAAATGATACAATTTTTGCACTCTGCTTCCCCTTTGCTATGCTGTATGCGGTATCCGTCCTCCAGAACCTCCACATGATTTACCGGTGTGTCAAAATAAAAGTCTATTTTATCCTTTAATTCTTCATATAAGCGCTCAAGCACAATATAATTAATATCCGTTCCCAGGTGGCGGACCGATGCCTCCAGAAGAGCCAGCTTATTCTGCATACAGGATTTCTTAAGCCCCGTTCCTGCCGTCGAATACATCCTTGTTCCCTCACCGCCATGAGACAGATTAATCTCATCCACATATTTCATAAGCTTTATTGCCTTTTCTTTTCCGATATACTCATGCAAAGTTCCGCCAAAGTCATTCGTAATATTATATTTTCCATCCGAAAATGCTCCTGCGCCTCCAAAGCCACTCATAATCGCACAGGTTTTACAGTTAATACAGGTTTTAACCTTTTCCCCGTCAATCGGACAATGCCGTTTCTCCAACGAATGTCCTGTCTCAAATATTGCCACCTTAAGTTCCGGTCTGTTCTTTGCCAGTTCATAGGCTGAAAAAATACCTCCTGGCCCTGCTCCGATAATAATTACATCATATTTCATCTTTTCTTCCTCCATTTTATGATTATTCGCTCCGGCTCTTTTCCTCAAACAATTTTTCGCACAAAAAAACTGTCTTTCCCTATTATATAAAAACCGGAAAGGCAGTTGTTATAGTAACTATTTACGGTAGTCTGTAGAAACGCTTGACCAATTACAAGCATATATAACACCCTGAGTATCATATCAAAAAACACAGCTTTTTGCAACACTTTCTCCCATATATACTGGAATTTCTCCGTCTTCGTTCTCTCTCTCATATAAGCTTTCGTCAACACACACCGCATCCTTCTGAAGCAGAACAATAATTGTCGAACCTCCGAATTCAAAGTAACCTTTTTCCTCAGCCGCCCATACATCACGGGATTGCAATGGCTTCTTATGGTTTTTAATTTTCCCGACCAAAAGAGCTCCTACCTCCATCTGAAGGACCAGTCCGAAATTTTCTGTCCGCGTCACCTGATATTCCCTGCTGTTTTGTGTATATACAGGAAGTGTTCTGACCGCAATCGGCCTGACACAGTGAAGCTTCCCCCGAATCTTCCTGCCACATATGATTTTACCGTCAGCCGCATAACAATATCTATGATAATTCGCAGGCGTCAGCCGGAAAATAAGCGCCGTCCCGTCATAGAACTTCTCCGCAAGCTTTCTGTCTTTCAAAAGGTCCTCCAATGAAAATTGCGTATGTTTTATATCTAACACGGTATCCTTACTAATCCCTACCGGTGTCAGAAAACCATCACAGGGACTAAGCAGCTCATTCTCTGCTTTCCTGCAGACTTCACCCTTCTTCGTTCTGGTAAAAAAGGCATTAAACGACGGAAATCCTCCTTCCGGAATCTTTATATCACTCATATCTATTTTATATTTCTGAATATAATATGGCACCATCCATCCCGATGCCCTAGATGCAAGAAACCGCCCTGCTGCCTTTGACACTCCCGGCCGCACCAGTAATTTTAAAATCATTCTCCCCGGAACTGTTCTATATAAAAACCGTAACATCAATGTATCCTTCATCCTACATTACATCCCATCCCATAAAAAATATCAATCCTGCCACTTCAAGAGCACCCAGAATAATAATGCCCACCTTGCCGATAAGCCCCGGCTTCTTAATCTCAATCGGTGAAATATAGCCTGCTCCCATGAAAACCAGAAGCACCGAGAACCAGATTCCTGTTTTACATATTTTATAATCATACAGCAAATACACTGCCGGAAGCAGAATTGCTACTGTAGTTACCGGAACCCCCAGATAACTTTTTCTTTTTTCTGTAGTTGTTCTCTGCCTTTCTTCCTCCAGCACATTAAAATATGCCAGCCGTATCAAGGCACACAAAATAAAGAAACCGACAACCACACCTGCCCCTGTATTTTTCCCGGAAATCATATAAACAAAGATTCCCGGCAGGACGCCAAAGCTTATCAAATCACTTAATGAATCTATTTGAATCCCAAATCTCTTCTCACTGTCAGTTCTCTTCTTCGTCGCCGCTATCGTTCCGTCAAACATATCACAAACGCCTGCCACCATCAGGCAGATTGCCGCCGTCCAGTAATCCTGGTTCATCACCCGTAATATACCGCAAACGGCAAATAACATCCCGCAATAAGTAAGTATCACTGTATAATCATAGTATCCAAGTAATTTTTTCTTCATTTTCATTCTCCTCTATTGTATCAGTCCAAATCCAAGACTATATGCCAGGATGCACCATGGTTTCCCCAAAATAATAATCCATATAAACTTTCTTCTGTCCATTTTTATCAATCCCGAAAAGTAACACAAGAAATCATCTGGAAATAGCGGGAGCAATGTAGCGACAAAAAGGAACCAGTCATAGGATTTGCTCTTTTCTATCCGCTTGCTCCATTTTTCATATTGCTTTCTCGGGAACATGGCAAGCACAATGTCAATTCCATATTTTCTTGCCAGAAAGTAGGCAACAATAGAGCCTGCGCTGATTCCTATATAATTACACCAAAATCCGGTCATACTTCCAAATGCGATTGCTCCTGCCGCACATCCCAAATATCCCGGGAGTACCGGAACCACCACCTGAAACGCCTGAAACAACGTAAGTATTAATGGCCCAATAATACCAAAGCCTTTCATATAATTCTGTAAAGCTTCCACGGAATCAAATTTCTGCTCAAAAAACTGTTTTGCTAAAATCAAAATAATAATGCAGACCCCTATTGTAACCCCTATTTTGATTTTCCTATTCACGCAGACTTCCACCCTTCCTCTTCAATCTGACATATACTTTTGATGTAAGATTCATGTACCATCTTGAAAATCCACTTTTTTCTACAAACAGGTAGCTGAGCTCTGCAAGCGCAACTCCTGCAATTACATCAACCAGTACATGCTGTTTTGTCGTCAGGGTAGAAACACAAACACTTAATGCCATCAAAACGGATGCCACATGATACCATTTGGGTATCTCTTTATTTTCTCTTACGGCAATATAGCAAAACCAGCTGGTCAGACAATGAATCGACGGGAAGAGATTATCTGCCGCATCTACCTGATACAAAAATCTCATTAGCTCGTCCCAGATAGAGCTTCCTTCGATAACCGGCCTGGTATTCGTCGTAGGAAATAATAAAAAACAAGCCATACAAACCAGCTTCGCCACAAGATCCGCGCCCATGAAACGAAATGCTTTTTCCTGATTCTGCCGGCAGCCAAGTATATAATTGACAATCCAGAACAGATAACACCCGAAATAGATAATGACCGTCCATGAAACAACAGGTATCTGTTCATCAACAGGATTTGACAAATTATAATGAAACCGTCCTGACATGAAAAGTCTTGTCCCATTATAAGCAAGTGCATTACATGCAAGCGTAAGAAATAATGGTATCCACATGATTTCCGATATGATTTGATTCCTTTTTTTCATATGTTCTTCCTTTCTCCCTATACAACTATACACTATAAAGCATACTTCTTAAATACCTACTAAACTATTTCTTAAATTTTCTTAAATTTTATAATAAAAATAGCCCCCGGATGTCAGCTACCTTTCTGACATTCGGAGACTAAAATGAAAATCCTATAAAATAGAAAGTTCAGATTCTTTATCAAACAAATGAATCTTTTCCATATCTATATTAAATTCTGCTTCAGATCCGGTTGTAAGTTTTGTTCCTGCACCAACACACGCTGTCACCTGTGTCCCTTCCATATCAAAATACAAATATACTTCCGCGCCAAGCAATTCATAAAATTTGATTTTAGATTTAAAAAAACTGGTGGAATTCCCTGTTTCTGTTTCATGAATATCTTCCGGGCGAATACCAAGAATAACCTGTTTCCCGTTATAGTTTCCGTCAATTAAGGTCTGTTTCTTGGATTCTGGAATATTTAATACACAATTTCCAACCTTAAGAACTGCATTATTATTTGATATATTTACGACAGCATCCATAAAATTCATCTGCGGCGAACCGATAAAGCCCGCAACAAAAAGATTATTGGGATGATTATACAAATTCTGCGGAGTATCTACCTGTTGAACAACCCCGTCCTTCATAACAACAATCCTTGTTCCCAAAGTCATAGCTTCTGTCTGATCATGTGTTACATAAATAATCGTCGCATCCAGATTCTGATGTATTTTAGAAATTTCTATACGCATCTGCACCCTTAATTTTGCATCCAGATTCGAAAGGGGTTCATCCATCAGGAATACTTTTGGTTCACGAACAATTGCCCGTCCCATAGCAACACGCTGTCTCTGGCCTCCGGAAAGAGCTGCCGGCTTACGGTCGAGCAGCTTTTCCAAATCAAGAATTTTGGCTGCCTTACGGACTTTCTGGTCAATCTCATCTTTCGCAACCTTTCGCATCTTTAACGCAAATGCCATATTATCATATACGGTCATATGCGGATAAAGTGCATAATTCTGGAAAACCATTGCAATATCCCTGTCCTTTGGTTCTACATCATTCATAAGTTTTCCATCAATTGTCAATTCGCCATCTGAAATATCCTCAAGTCCTGCAATCATACGTAATGTTGTAGATTTACCACATCCTGACGGGCCAACAAAAATAATAAATTCTTTATCTTCTATCTCCAAGTTGAAATCTTTTACAGCATGAAAGCCGTTTGGGTATTTTTTTTCAATATGTTTTAACGATAAACTTGCCATTATTGATATGCCTCCTTGCATTTTCTACTCACAATTATAATAAACTGATATTTTTTCCAATAAGTCCCATTGGAGAACCTTCCGGAAGCCCTCCGTCTGGATGCCCCAGCAGCCATTTATTTTTTGCCGTCAAATGTGCATCTTCTCCGTCTTCATGCTTTTGTTCAAGCTTGAAATTTGTCTGCCGGGGCAGGATAATTGCCATGCGGAAGCCGTCTTCCGATGCATTACACGGTGCATAATGAAGCGTAGTCGGATAAAGCTCCACCGCCGTTCCTTTTGGCACCAGATATGCTTCCACAAGAGAGGTATCATAAGTCCAGTCATCTGTTACGTCCGGCATCCACCCCACTAACAAAACTGCATCTGTTCCTGCTACATTTACTTCAGACGCCCGATGATATTCTAACGCATTCAGCATATAATTATTTCCATTACAATATCCGATTTCAATCGGAAGTTCCCCATATATTTTTGACCGAATTTCCTCAAATACCGGAACTGATTCCAATATTTCCACAGAAGCTTCATACACGACATTTTCCGGACATTCTGTTTCTGAAAGTTTTTCCACCAAATCAGAAAAATCTATTTCTGTAATCACACGGCCATATTTTCGAAAAGCTTTATCTGTTACTTTCTTAATTTCCATCAGTAAAATTCTCCTTACTCTATTACATTTTGTTTGTCATTTTAAACCAGAATATCAAAAACAGGATATTATCACCTCATCATTTTTTCAACTTCCGCATCTTTTTTTATAAATACTGGTGTATCTTCTATCGTTACATCTACCTCTATCCAATTATCTCCGGCATATTCTTTCTTTGTCGCATACTCAATCCACACAACATTTCCCGGAAGGTACACTCTTCTTCTTATCTGGCTCGCATAAAGGATTGGAGCAACCAGCACGTCTGACCCATAAAAATATTCATCTTCCACAGACCAGCAATTAATATCTTCCGGATATTCATAAAATAATGTCCGCATAACCGGTGTCCCTTTTCTATGTGCCTCTTCCATCAGCTTCCTCGTATATGGCCGCATCCGCTCTCTGAGTTCCATGTATTTCTTACAGATTCCATACACTTCTTCTCCATAACTCCAGACTTCATTTGCCGCACCGGAACGACAGGTTGCTCCACCTGTAATACCGAACTGGGGCTGTCTTGGCTCACGGTCTCCATGGAGACGCATAACCGGGCAAAATGTTCCCCACTGGAACCACCGTACAAATAATTCTCTGAATGCCGGGTCATTCGGGTCTCCACCATGAAAACCACCAATATCTGTCGTCCACCACGGAATTCCTGCAAGTCCCATATTCAATCCGGCCGCCAGCTGGTTCCTCATGCTTTCAAAACTGGAAGCAATATCTCCGGACCACACAAGTGCTCCGTATTTCTGGCTTCCTGCCCATGCGCATCTCAGCAGATTCACAATGTTTTCCTGTCCCTGTCTCTGCATTCCTTCATAAAATGTCTTTGCATAATCTACCGGATAAATGTTTCCAATCTCAAGATCTGTTCCCCGGTAATAACGGTAATTATCAAAATCATACGCCGTATATTCCGGTTCCGCTTCATCCAGCCAAAATACTTTAATGCCCTTTTCATAATAATTCTTTTTTACCTTTTCCCAGACATATTCCCTTGCGGCCGGATTCGTTGCATCATAATGAATGGTAGCACCTTCAAAATCAAGTCCTACGCGGTGCCCCCGCTCTGTCCTTATGAGATAACCTTTCTCCAGCATTTCATCAAAGTTTTCTGACTGCCTGTCTACCGTCGGCCATATGGAAACCATCAGTTCAATTCCCATATTTTTTAATTCCCGTATCATAGCATCCGGGTCCGGCCAGTATGTTGGATCAAATTTCCACTCTCCCTGCTTCGGCCAGTGGAAATAATCAATTACAATCAAATCAATCGGCAATCCCCGCCGCTTATATTCCCTTGCCACTTCCAGCAATTCCTCCTGTGTCTGGTAACGCAGCTTACACTGCCAGAACCCAAGGCCATACTCCGGCATCATCGGCACAGTCCCGGTTACCCCGGCATATGCCTCTTCAATCTCTGCCGGAGTATCCCCTACCGTAATCCAGTAATCCAGAACCTTTGATGCGTATGCCTCAAAACTCATGATATTTTTTCCGAGTACCGCACGGCCAACAGCAGGGTTATTCCATAAAAGTCCATATCCAAGAGAAGATATCAGGAATGGCACGCTGGCCTGGGAGTTCCTGTGTGCAAGCTCCAAATCTAATCCCTTCAAATCCAGATATGGCTGCTGATACTGTCCCATGCCATATAATTTTTCATCTTTATCAACAGATTCCAACCGCATGGTCACATGGTAATCGCCGCCTATATTAGGCTGAAATTCTCTTGCTTCTACTTCTATCGCACTGCATTTTTTATCTGTCACATCCCGACGGTTTCTCCAGTATTCTTCCAGCAAAAGCTTTCCATTTTGATTATACACGGTAATCTTACCGCCCTTTGAAATATGTAATTCTGCTTTTCCGTTCACAATTTTTGCTCCATTATCAAGCAGCTCTGTCTCGCAAGTACTTTTGCTCCCGTCGCTTAATGCCCAGTCTTCATCCGGCATTTTCGCATTTTTTGTTGCTCTGATACGCAGACCATTTTTTCCCCATCCTTCAATCCAGACTTCCTCTGCATCATAATGGTAAATAATTTTCTGGTCTTCTATTTTCAGCATAAACTACCAATCCTTTCTCTTAACATGAACTTAACCTTTTACCGCTCCGCTTGTCATTCCGCCTACAATATATTTTTGCAGGAAAATAAAGATCAATAATACCGGAATAATCGTAACCATCGCAAACGCAGTCAAGTAACTCCATTTTGTTCCATATTGTCCCATAAAATTAAAAATACCTGCTGTAATCGGCCTGTTCTGCTGATCAATAATAAATGTCATTCCATATGCCAGGTCACCCCATGCGTACAGGAACGAGAAAATAGCACATACCATAATTCCCGGTTTCGCTATCGGAAGCAATATTCTTGCAAAAGCAGAAAAACGATTGCAGCCATCAATATATGCAGCTTCCTCCAAATCCTTTGGAATCGCAGCAAAATAATTTTTTAATATCAAAATAGAAAACGGAATCCCTATCGTTGCATCAGCCAGCATTGCCGACCACCATGTATTATATAAATGTACATTTTTAAACAAAATAAACAATGGTGTTAAAAGTACCGATACCGGAAGCATCTGTGTAATAAGGAAAGAAAATAGCATTACTTTTCTTCCTTTATATTTATACTTCGCAATTCCGTATGAAGCCGGCACTGCCAGAATCACTGCAATCACCATAGCTCCAAGTGAAATAAGCAAACTGTTTCCAAAAGATTTGAACATATTAAAATCACCGGTCTCCACCTGCGCAGCATATGATTTTGTATTCATAACGTGCGGAAAAAAGGTGGGTGGAATCTGGAAAATCTCTGTTTCCGTTTTTAATGATGTTATAAATGTCCAGTATAAAGGAAATAACAGAATTCCTGCAATAATCACAGCGAAAATGCAGCAAAGAATTGTTTTCTTTTTACTTAATCTCTTTTCTCCATCCATTATGACTCACTCTCCTCTCTCGTCGCTCTCAAATAAAAGATACCAACAATCATAAGTATCAACAGCAAAATATTTGCGACAGCTGAACCTTTACTATACTGGAACATCGTAAAGGATAATTTATATGAGTACGTCGACAGCATATGCGTAGCATTTACCGGGCCGCCATTGGTCATGACGTAAACCAGGTCATACACTTTAAAAGTATAAATAAATCCAAGAATCAACACAGACTCTATAGTAGGACGCAGCAGTGGCAGCGTAATCTTAAAAAACATCTGTCTGTTTGTCGCACCGTCTATGGCTGCACTTTCATATAATTCTTTTGGAATTGTTGTAAGTCCTGTTGAAATAAGAATCATATTAAATGGAATACCTATCCATACATTGGCGCAGATTAATGCAAACATCGCTGTTTTTGGTGATGTCAGCCACTCTACATTCGTTGAAATTAAGTGCAGGCTTTTCAAAACATAATTTAAAACACCAATATCTGTTGCAAATAACAATTTAAAAATCAATGCAGTTACTGTAATTGGTATCATCCATGGAACCAGAAGAATACCCCTTACTGGTTTTGCAATCGGAAATCTTTTATTAAAAAATACCGCCAGGGCAAAACCAATCAAAAACTGTACTGTAATACAACATATGGTAAACACAAGGGTATTTACCAGTGAAGTCAAAAATACAGGATCCTTAAAAATTTCAATATAGTTTGCCAGTCCGATAAACTTTTTTTCTCCCTGTACCAGATTAAATGCCGACACATCCTGAAAGCTCAATATAATATTTCTTACAATCGGATATCCGACAAAAACCGCCATGTACAGAAAAGCCGGAAGTACAAAAAGAAGTCCTATATTATCATACTGAAAATATTTTTTTATTTTTTTCAAATCTATCCGCCCCTTTACTTAAAGCAATTTTTTCTTCGAGGTCAAAAAAAGGGAGTACACGGAACTACCGCATACTCCGCATCTTTCTAAATTATCCGTATCTGTTCAGGCAAGCACGATTACTCTACGATAGAATCGATTGTTTTCTGTGCCTTAGCTGCCGCATCCTCTGGCGTAGCTACTCCTGTCATTGCTTCGTTGAATGCCAGAGAAATTGCATCTGATACGCTTGGCCAGTCTGCTAATGGGCCTCTTGGTTTCGCATACTGCAGTTCTTCTACAAATGGTTCATAAGGTGAACCTGCTTCAAACTGGTTCTCTGCAATTGTCTGATTTGCTGAAATATATCCAAACTTATCCATCAGATATTTTACCTGCTCCTCTTCTGTCGCATAGGTAAGGAAATCAAGCGCACCCTCTGTATTTCTTCCTTTGATTACTGCATAGTTTTCTCCTCCGAGACAAGATGCATATTCAGAATCCTTTGGAATTAAAGTAACCTTCCAATTCAAGTCCGGCGCTTCCTCCTGCATAGTCGGAATCTGCCATGGTCCGTTTACCATCATTGCCACATTACCGGAAATAAACTGATTCATAACATCGCCCTGTGTCCAGTTGATACACTCTTTACTCATTACACCTGCATCAATCAAATCCTTTGCATATGTAAGAGCTTTGATTCCACCTTCAGAATCCATCTCATAAGAGCTAGCACCTGTAGACCACAACCACGGCACAAAGTTAAACGTACCTTCTTCATTCTGTACACTACAGAATGCAAGACCTGTCACAGAACCTTCTGTCAATGCCTTTGCTGCATCTTTCAGTTCATCCCATGTAGAAGGAACGCTTAAATTTTTCTCATTTAACATATCTTCATTGTAATACAGCGCAAGGCAGTTTGCTCCAAACGGTACGCCATATAATTTATCGTCTATTGTACATGAATTTACAGTTCCTTCATAATAATCATCTACATCAAATTTTCCTGTCAGGTCTTCGAAAATTCCCATTTTCGCATAAGAAGCATGATCCGGCGAATCCAGAATTGCAATATCCGGAAGTTCATCCGCTGATGCTCCAATTGATAATTGCTTCTTAAAATCTGCAAATGGCACATATTTTGCCGTCACTTCATATGTATCCTGAGATGCATTGTAATCTTTAATTACTTTGTCAAGCGCCACCTGATGTCCTTCTGTCTCCCAGTAATACCAAATCGTCACACTCTTTGCCGAACTACCTGTTTCCTCTTCTTTTGCATCATCAGATGCTCCGCAGCCGGTCAATACTCCGATTGCCATAACTGCTGCCAGGCCTAATGCCAATACTTTTTTTAACTTCATTCCTTATCCTCCTGTTTCTTTTTAAGATAACTATATGTTACCTTCAAATGAGTTCTTCGAAAACTCTACATAACCAAAAAAGGAGGGTATTTCTAAGGTAATCTTACTGTTTTTCTCCTTACTTATGAGTGCGTCTGTATTCCGCCGGAAGCTGCCCGGTATCCGCTTTAAAAACTTTACTGAAATATTTTGAATCAGAATATCCTACCAATTCTGCAATTTCATATAGCTTTAATTGTGTTCCGACTAACAATTCTTTTGCTTTATTTATACGCAGCGCTTTTACATAAGTACTAAAATTCACCCCTGTCTCCTGATGAAACTGCATTCCGAGATATTCCGGCGTAACCCCCAGCTTACCTGCAATCTCATCTAACGTAATACCACTTTGATAAAACTCATGAATGAGTGCCACCGTACGTTTTACATTTAAATTTTCTATCCGTTCTTCCTGTTTTTGCAAATTTAACATCAGCTCTGAAATAATATTCTGCAGTCCCTGTCTTGTTCGGACATTCGAAATTCTCTCTAAAAATCCTCTCTGCTCTATATTTTCAAAATTAAAATTTCCTGTTTCCTTAGACAAATTAATCACCATCCAAAGGAAACGGATATAACACTCCTTCACCTGCTTCGGGTCATACATTTTCTGGGTTTCAAAATATCGCTGAAACTTCCGGGTGCATTTTTCTATCATCCGATAATTATTTGCACAAATTGCAATTTTCATCTGATTCTCTATCTCCATCGGATACATGCATACTGATGTTTTAATATGCTTAATATCGGGATAAGAAATAATTACTTCTTCTCCTAACAAAATATTCCATTCCAAATACTTCTCCAGAGCTTCATAACTATTTTTTAACAAAAAAATATTTTCTGATTCCACCCATCCAAGAGCCATTCCCTTCATACTTTCTTCTCTACAAAGAAAATGTCCCTGGAGCCATCGTTTTATACTACGGCCATCTTCATAATTATATAAAAGAAGTCCTATTTCCCTCTGCTTTTCATTTTCCCATATACAAAAGTTTATCTCTGGTTTATCAAACATAATTGTCTTAATTTTCCGTATGTATCTTTCACAATTTTTACTTATCCAATCTTCAAAGCAACAAATTAACAGGGCAAGCGGAATCTCTTCATCAATTCCAAATTCTGTTTCTGTATAATTTATAGTCTCTTGCTCCAGACACAAATCTCCACTCAAAACATTTTTAATAATTTGATCCAAACTCCCAATTTGCTTCGTTCTCTTCCATTGATTCTTTTTCTGCTTCATTTGTTTGATTCGATTTATTGTCTCAAAAAATTCAGCCAGAACGATAGGTTTTAAGAGGTACTCTGTGACTCCAAGCTTAACTGCAGTCCTGGCATATTCAAACTCAGAATATGCGGTCAACACAACTGTATTTGCCGTGCATCCTTCTTTATGAAGTATCTCCAGCATTTCCAATCCATCCATAATTGGCATGCGGACATCCGTTATAACCACATCCGGTTTTTCTCTGCGGATAATTTCCAATCCTTCTTTTCCATTTCCTGCCTCACCTGCAATTACATGTTTGTCGTCCATTTTTAAAATCAACCGCCGGATTCCCTCCCGAATCCGCACTTCATCCTCAACGATTATAAATTTCATTACACTATTCCTCTCGTTCCATTTCAATCCCCGGCTCTTTTATTTGTTTACATATTTCTCCGGCTGATATTATTCCCCACTCTCACAATAACATTATTTTCTTGTTCTGAGAGGGGGAAATTTCAGAAAAAGGAGGAATTTTCGAAGAAAAAGAAAGAAAAAATACCTGTGCATTTAAACACAGGTATCTAACCATTACATTCCAAACCGCTGAAAGCCATTCACGAACTCCTCCATGCCCTGCAGTCTCTTTACTCTGCGGAGTTTAATTTTACAAATATCGCAGATCTGCTCAAGTCCGGCTTCCACAATCATATTTGACACTCGTACTTCTCTTGGCCTTCCGTACTGAAGAATAAATCCCACAAGCATCTCTGCAAGCGTAATCACAGCATCCTCATCCGGCTTCACCATTTCGAATTTAATCATCATTCCCGTCCGGGCATCCCCCAACAGTGACAATGCCGGATTTGCAGGGCGATCATATTTTTCATCAGATACACGTGCACCCAATACAGATACTTCTGCTTCTAAGACAGCATCACATCCCGGCATTTTTCCCATATCTGAAAGTAATTTATCATCTGTAATGACCAGACTTCTAAACTGAAATGTAGTAAACGGTAATGCCTCTTCACCAAAACTCCAGCTCTTCTTATCTTCTCCAAAGGAAAACAGAAACATATTCCCATGTTCAAAATCAACCTGTATATCCGCTTCGTCGTAATATACCAGCGCTGATTCCAAATCCTGCAGATATCTGCCCATTCGAACCACTTCTTCCTCATCCATATTATATGGAAAATATCCTGGTTCAAAGGATAGAAAATAGAGCCACTGATTTTTACCACGATATTTATAACCCAAATCCTTTACGATTTTTCTTTGTTTATTTGTTAATTCTTCTCGATTTCCCCAATAACAAGTAAGATTTTTCTGATTAAACATTGCATATTGAGGCGTCAGATTCATGCTCTCCTGCATTGCAAGCATCATGAAACTGTTTAATCCCTCATACCCTTCATAAACAGCTATTCCATAACAATCTCCGCCCCGGCCAAGTATACTGTAAAATGCGGCGTCCTTTTCATCACCGTTTCTAACACAGATTAAATCCATATCCCAAAACTTTTCCCATGGTTTCAGTTCTTTTATACGGGTTGCCGCTTCATATAATACCTTCCATTGTTCTAAGGATGCTTCTTTTCTCATATTTCTCTTAATCCTTCTTTATCTCTAATTTCGTCACAACTTTTGCGTTTCATGTGTGTACAAATGTTGTAAGCTCATACTAGCACTATTTTCTTCTCTTGTCAGCACTTAGTAAATACATTTTTCATAAATTATATCTTTTTTCATCTTTTATGTTTTTTGTAAATGTACTATTATCTAATTGAACCGCAATAACTGCAAAATTATCAAGTTCTAATGTCTCAGCATCTTTTACAAGTTCGTCTCTAGAAGCATAGCCATTATTTATTATAAACTGTCCGTATATTCTTATCAATTCTAAAAAATGGACAATCTACCTTAGACTGTCCATTCCTTCTATCTTACCCTTCCAATTCATCAATTTTAGCTTGTGCCTTATTTATTTTTTCTTTAGCTTTTTCCGCTTTCTCTTTTTGCTTTTCTATATCATCCTGTATTTTATCAACTTTGCTCACATTATTTTTTTCTTGCTCTGCGTGCAATTTTTGATGATACAGTTGTATTCTCTCTTTAATTTTCTCATATTGATCTGTTGCCTTTTCCAAATCACTTTTTGCTTTTTCTAATTTCCTAACAGATTTTAAATCATATTTATCTTTTATCTCAGACCATCTTGGAATACTAAGATCAATCCCCGTTTCCCGTTTATAACTTCTTAAAAAAGCAGATTTCCATGTTCCAGCATTATTATGTGTCTTAGGATTCTGAAAAACTGCTTCTTCTATGGCCGAAATAAAATCTTCAAGTGATTCAAAAACTGTATAGTCTGTTCTTGCCATATCCTCTGCATACCAAATTCCTGGTCTTATTTTATGTACAACATTATCTTTGATTTGTAAATTAATAGGCCAATCTTCCATTCTTCTTGTAATTTCCCAAACCTTCTTCAACCATACATCTTTTATTGTAACAACTCCATCATCATTCATATCATAGCCAAAAATCAAGTAGTCAACATTTAACATGTATGGTTTATTAATTATTTCTTCTTCATACATTCTAAAATCAGCAATATCAAATCCCGGTCCGCGATTTCGGTTAAAGGCTTTTACTTCCAACAAATTTTTAGTTTTATCATCTGGATTTAAGAAAAAGTCTGGTGGCATCTGAGTATTTTCACTTGGAGCGTACTCTATTCCCCTCTTATCAAGCCAGCCTTGTAACCATTCCTGCATGATATTTCCCACAACATCTCTCTGCTTTACAATAATGTTTACATCACCTAAATAAAATTTTATCTGTCCTTCTAACTGTAAAATTCCATCTTCATTTACCAATTTATCATATACTTCTTGTGCTGTTAGTCTCATGTACTTTCCCCTTTCTACATTTTTCCCCGATTCTTTTTGATATAGCTTT
>CALFCS010000106.1 GCA_937950565.1 uncultured Lachnospiraceae bacterium | reverse complement strand
CCTTTACATCAAAGCGTTCTCTTCCTGCTGGATATACAGTAGTAAGCCATGGAATTGTTATCACAGACAGCAAAGGATGGAAGAATATCACAGACAATGCATTAGAACTTAAATTAGGCGTGTGGAGAACGAAAAAAGCGGTTGCCACAACAACAGGACGCCTGGGAACTTATGTAGCCAGAATGACATGCACCGCATCAGATATATGGTATGGAAGAGCTTATGTAACGTATAGGGACAAGAAAGGTGAAGAACATACCGTATACAGTGATGATGCAGCTATCTGTCAGGTAGTTGTGAACTAGACTGGATAAGGAGGCATAACAATGAAAAAGAGATATATACATCCGGAAGTAGATATTTTTCAATTAGGTGAAGAAGATATTATTACGACGTCAGGAACAGAACAGTTTGAAGATGGTGGAGTTAATTCTTTTGTAGACGATCCGGTTGGTGGTTGGGAGACACCATAATGATTATTTTAATATGTAATTGAATAAATAATAGTTCTAATAAAGCTTCGAAGGTCCGATTCCCAAACGGGAAGTTTTCCCAGGGGAATCGGACTTCTGTTGTAGATAACAGGAAGAGAAGAAATTAGAGAGATGGAAGAAAACGAAAGGAAGGATTGGAAATTTGAGAAAAAGATTTATTTGTCTGGTTATGATTTCTGTGATGGCAGTGTCATTTGCAGGATGCCATGATAAGAAGGTAAAAGAGGATACTTCTGAGCAGTCACAGGAGGTACAGGAGAAACAGGAGAAAGCCGACGAAGGTGAGGAGGCAGACGAGGGAGTCGAAGAGGAATTTGAGGAAGGCGAATTTGGCGATTTTGAATAGAAAAAATTTTGCGCATGAAAGAGAGGCATATGCTATTCCTCTTAAAAAAGGGGTAGACAGTCGGCAGAAGAGATTGCGGATACATTAGGGAAAAATGTTGACACAATCCGGAAAATAATTGCCGAAGCTGCCCCTTGAATTTTGTTTCACTCCATAATTGGGGCCAAATGCCTTAAAAACATCTGCTGTACTTCCGGGTATTCGCCTAATCCCTTCAGGTGGCAGGTGACTTCATAGCCATGGCTTTCAAAGACGGATTTCCAGGAATCCGGTTCATTTCCCGCCATATCATTCGTTGCATGGTCTCCGGCAACAATCATAAGAGGTGCGAGATGCACCTTTTTAATCTTTTGTTTTTTTAGAAGAGAAAGCACCTGTTCTAATTCCGGATATCCTTCTACGGTCCCAACATGTATATTGCTGTGTCCCATCTCCTGAAACATATAATCAAGAGCAGGGTAAACCGTATTGGAATAATGCTCACTTCCATGTCCCATAAGAATCAGGGCTTCGTCTTCGTTCAGAAAAGAAAATTCTTCAGTCAGAATATGAATCATTTCCCGCATATCCTCCGTAGATGAAATGAGAGGAGAACCGAAAGAAATGGAATGGAAATCTTTCCGAAACTTTAGGGCGTCTTCCCGCATCTGGTCATTTTCTATTCCATTTATCACATGAGTGGGCTGGACATAGACATCTGTAATATGATTTTCCTTCATTTTTTCCATAGCTTGCGATACATCTGCAATATGTTCTCCCGTGGTTTTCAGGAGCTTTTTCCGTATGATTCCGCTTGTCCATGCACTGTATACCGGGATATCCGGGTATGCGTGTCGGACTGTGTTTTCGATTGCTTCGATTGTGACGGCACGTGTTTTTGCATAACTCGTGCCGAAGCTTACAATGAGAATTCCTTTTTTCATAATCTCAGTTCCTTTCTATAGCGCTCCAGAATTTCCGGATGTTTGAGAATAGAAATAATCATAGGCGGTTTTAAGTTTGCTGTTTGCAGCATTTCCTCATTGGAAAATATCTCCTGCGGCGTCCCGGTACTCAGGATTTTTCCTTCGTGGAATAAAAGGATTTGATCTGCCCATTCATAGGCATAGTCGACATCGTGGGTAGCCATAAGAATGGTAATTCCCTGTGTGGCAGCCTGGTCAATGATTTCCCGGACAAGACTTGTATGTAGAGGGTCCAGAGAAGCAGCAGGTTCATCAAAGATAATAAGCTGAGGCTTCATGACAAGGATGTCAGCAATCGCTACAATTTTTTTCTGACCGCCGCTTAAGGCATGTACCGGTTTGTGTGCAAATGGAGTAATTCCCAGAAGCTCCATGATTTCATCTACTCTTTTGCGGGCTTCATTTTCCGGTATGCCCATGCCCAGAAGTCCGAAGGAAATTTCCTGGAAAACACTGGCTGAAAAAAGCTGGTTGTCCGGGTCTTGAAAGACAATTCCAACCTTGCTTCGCAGCTCAAGGAGCCCCTTTCTGGAGTAATCAAGAGGTTTGCCGTCGTAATAGATTACACCGCTGTCCGGCTTGTGTATCCCGTTGCAGCACAGAAAAAAGGTGGATTTTCCGGAGCCGTTGGAGCCCATGCAGGCAATTTTCTTCCCTTTGGGAATCTGAAGGGAAAGTTGGTTCAAGGCAGGAGTGTTCTCCCCTTCGTAAGTGTAACATATATTTTTTGCTTCTAATAAGATATCATCCATTTTGTTACCTCCGTATAAGTACCAGGATCGTTATAGCAGTTAATAAAAGCTCAAATATGACAATCAGAAGAATTTCTGAGTATTTTGCCGGGTGTTCTTCCGGAAGAACCCGGATTACTCCATCATAGCAGCGTGCTTCCATTGCATCGTAGAGTGCGCCGGAGCGTTTGATAGACAGGACAAAAACGGAACTTATCATAGCGGCGAAGGACTTTCGCGCGGTGCGTAAGTTTCTGTTTCCAAGCCTTGAATTTTGTGAAACTGTAATGGCTGATGCCATGTGAAGCATCACGAATATATAACGGTAGATCAGAAGCATCAGCTCAATGATAATGGCTGGTACATGCAGTTTTTTTAAAACGCCTAATATGTCTGTGACAGGTGTGTTAAGTGACAGAAAGTACAGGCAGGATACACAGGCAAGTGCTGTACAGATGAGCTGGATTCCGTTTTTAAGACCGGCAAGACTTCCGGTAATATACCACGAACCGATTGAAATGGAAAAGGCATCAAGCGGAGTATGGGAAATATTAAGGAAAATTGCCAGTGTACTGAGAAACAGGAATACCAGTGGTATGCACATAAGCTTAAAATAGTGGGAAAGAGAGATGCCTCCCTTTCCCACGGTGAGGATTCCTGTAACAAGTATGACGAAGCAGGATATCAGAATGGAACGGCTAATGATACAAAGCAGGAGAGTCACTGCCGAGAAGATGAATTTCTCCATCGCATTCACATAGCGCAGCTTCGAAGTGTAACAGAGCTTGTCTACGATAATCATAATGCTTCGTCTTCCCTGCATAATCGCTTACGCTCGTACATTCTTCCCATGCAGAAAGCTAGAATACCTACGCCGATGCCGGTCTGTACACAGAAAATCAGACTTTCTACTTCGCCCGGAAGTTCACCATTTAATATTGTTTCAAGAACCGGAGTAAACCAGGGAGAGTATTCACCATGGATTTCTTCTACCATTACGCTTCCGGCATCGTCAGAGCCTCCGAATTCCGCGCCCTTTAATGCAAATAAAGGAATCACTGCGATTAATACGGATGCAATAATAAGCGCTGCAATTATTTTTTTATTTTTCTTTTCCATTACTTTTATGCCTCCTTTTTATATCCGATAAGTTTTAATTCTGCTCCTGCAAAGGATTCCAGGCAGATAATGACTGCTGTTGTCAGGAGACCTTCTACGACTGCGAGAGGCACTTGGGTAGGAGCGAATACACCGAGAAATTTTACTGCGGATGCAAGTACGCCTCCGGATTCGGACGGATATGCAAGCGCAAGCTGAACGCTGGTCACACAGTAAGTAAACAAGTCGCCCAAAGCGGCGGCAAGGAATACAGATACCAGGTGGTTTACCTTACATTTCTGACAGACTTTGTAAAGTGCATATGTAACAATTGGTCCTGCGATTGCCATAGAAAATGTATTAGCTCCCAGCGTGGTAAGACCGCCGTGTGCCAGAAGGATTGCCTGGAATACAAGAACGATAATTCCCAGGATACTGACTGCGCAGGGACCGAATAAAATAGCGCCAAGTCCTGTTCCAGTCATATGGGAGCAGCTTCCTGTTACGGAAGGAATCTTTAGTGATGAGATTACGAAGATAAATGCACCTGACATGGCGAGCAATGTAAGAGATCTCCGGTTTTCATTTAAGGTTTTACGGATTTTTAAAAATCCTGCTGCAAGGAAGGGGAGAGAGAATACACCCCATGCGATACAATAAGTTCCCGGAAGATAACCTTCCATGATGTGCATTGCATTTGCTGCCGGATAGATTCCAAATGCGATGGAACAGACAGCGATTGCTGCAATCAGTTTCTTTTGTTTTTGAGTCATGATAACTCCTCCTTTAGATTGATATTGTCTGCGGACATTTTTGTGTCTGCACAAAAATAACACCTGGCTATCCTGCGTAACCACGTGTGAACTGTATGAAGCGGGTAGGTCTTCTGACTTAAGAATCATTGCGCATGCTTCGCCTTCCCGGTTTCCCAGTGACATCCATGAAGCATCACTCCTCTAATACAGCGGCGCGACCGTGCGGGAATCTCACCCGTCTTGTCTGTTACCCCACGTGCTTCTTTTGCGAAACGGTATATTTCGCAAAGAAAAGCAGGCAGGCACCTCGCTACATTCAATCTTTCTTTATCATACATCGCCAGGGAAGGGATGTCAATCAAGGCATAGTTTTTTTGTTTAAAATAAAATATCGTCACATAATTTGTGTCATCTATGATATACTATGAACGAAAAATATAAGTTGATATTTCACATATTTTAGGAAATTTAATAACTGTTATATTTGATTATCAA
>CALFCS010000105.1 GCA_937950565.1 uncultured Lachnospiraceae bacterium | reverse complement strand
AATCTTCATACCGCACATGATATGCGGATGCTACCGCTTCAATATAATTATTTCTTTCAATTTCCTCATCAAATTCCGTAAGACGTCTCGCAGCTTCCTTCATAAACTCTGTCTTACCCTCCGGACTATGCATATCATAATCCCGCTGCAGCACCTCAAGACCGAACATGAAGCCGTTTCGTGCTTTCTGTATCCTCTCTTCAAATGCCTCTGCCCCAAGATGCTTAATAAATTCATCCGGATCCTTATACGGATCCATTCGGATGACCCTGGCAGTAATCCCTGCCTCTCTGAGAATCGGAACAGCCCGAAGCGCTGCCTTCGTTCCCGCCTCATCACTGTCATAAGTCAGATATACCTCCTGCACATAACGCTTTATCAGTGAGGCATGTCCGGATGTAAGTGAGGTGCCAAGAGAAGCAACTGCATTTGTAAAGCCTGCCTGATGAAGGGAGATTACATCCATATAACCCTCACACAGAAGAAAATATGGCTTTTTCGACGTCCTTGCACGATTCAAGCCGTACAGATTACGGCTTTTATCAAAAATAAGCGTTTCCGGGGAATTCAGATATTTGGGCTTTGCATCCCCCATCACACGGCCACCGAATCCAATTACACGGCTGTTCACATCCATAATTGGAAACATGACCCGGTTCCAGAACTTATCGTACACCCCCTGCCTTTCTCCAACACTGATCAGACCTGCCTGGGAAATATGCTCGTCCTTATATCCCTTTGACTTCAGATAGCGATACAAATCATCGCTGTATTTATTGGAATATCCAAGTCCAAATGCTTTCATTGTATCATCACTTAATTCTCTGTTTTTCAAATATGTAAGAGCATGAGCGCCCTGCGGAGCCTTTAGCTGCACATAAAAATATTGTGCCGCCGCCTTATTAATCTCAAGAAGGAGCGCCTTCAAATCCGCTCTTTTCCTTGCTTCCTCTGAATATTCCTGTTCCGGCAGAGACACACCTGCACGGTCAGCGAGATATTTAAGCGCCTCCACAAAAGAATAATTCTCATACTCCATCAGGAAGGTAAATACATTTCCTCCCGCTCCACAGCCAAAGCAATAATACATCTGCTTCTGTCCGCTGACAGAAAAAGAAGGCGATTTTTCATTATGAAACGGACACAGTCCAAAATATGAACTTCCCTTTTTTTGAAGCTTTACATAGCTTGATATTACGTCTACAATATCATTTTTTGATCTTACTTCCTCAATCAGCTCATCCGGATAATACATGTGTCACGTTCCTTTCAAATGCCCTCATTTATAATATTCGACAAAACTGTCTGATTTCCTTTAATTTTTCCAAGATTCCGGAATAAAATATTCTTCATATTTTTTTACAGCATAAGTATCCGTCATTCCGGCGATGTAATCACAGACTGCCTGTTCTTCTTTTACACCCTTTTTCTCAATACTTTCAAGAAACTGTGCCGGGAGAAGCTCCATATGATTTCTATAGTATCTGTACAAGTCAGCGACCATATGAACCGCTTTTTCTTCCTCTCCTTTTGCAACAGGGTTCTGGTATACATGCTCAAACATAAATCGCCGCAGTCCGGCCATTGCCTTTTCAACCTCCGGCGACATCTGTATTTTCGGCTGGTCCATACTATTTATAATCACATTATGTACCATCGTATCCAAACGGACCTTCGTAGAATTTCCCAACACAGATGCATATTCCTCCGGAATATCTGCCTCCGTCAGAATCCCTCCACGGATCGCATCATCAATATCATGGTTGATATAGGCAATCTTGTCTGACAGGCGCACAATCTCTCCTTCCAATGTTCCCGGCTTCCCGCTTGTTTTGTGATTCCGGATTCCATCTACAACTTCCCAGGTAAGATTCAGGCCCTTGCCCTGTCTTTCCAGGCATTCCACTACACGCACACTCTGCTCATTATGGCGAAATCCATAAGGATTCACCGAATTCAGCGCACGTTCCCCGGCATGACCAAAGGGCGTATGGCCAAGATCATGCCCTAACGCAATTGCCTCAACCAGGTCCTCATTCAGCCGCAGAGCCTTTGCAATCGTTCTTGCGTTCTGAGACACCTCCAGAGTATGCGTCAATCTAGTCCGGTAGTGGTCTCCCTTAGGAAGCAGAAATACCTGTGTCTTCTGCTTCAGTCTCCGGAATGCCTTGCAGTGCAAAATTCTGTCTCTGTCCCTTTGAAACACCGGACGGATATCACATTCTGTCTCCTTCACGGCACGTCCTCTGGAATTGCGGCTAAGTGTCGCATACGGACTTAAATAAGTGGTTTCTCGTTCTTCCAGCTGTTCCCTGATTGTCATATTCTGCCCCCTCTTTACTCTTTCCCGGCAATTATTTGCCATCGTCTGCTTCCTCCAGACGTTTCTCAATTGCTTCCACTACTGTCTCAAGCACTTTGATCCTTGCATAATATTTACAGTTTCCTTCTACGACAACCCACGGTGCATACGATGTCGATGTACGAATCAGCATTTCATTAACCGCCGCTTCATACTGCTCCCATTTTTCACGGTTTCTCCAGTCCTCATCTGTAATCTTCCACTGTTTCTCAGGATTCTCCTGCCGCGCCTGAAATCTTTTTGCCTGCTCCTCTTTATCAATCTGAAGCCAGAACTTCATTACAATTGCTCCGGCATCTACAAGATCTCTCTCCATATCGTTCATTTCTTTATAGGCCCTTTTCCATTCTTTCTCTGTACAGAACCCTTCAATCCTCTCCACCATAACACGTCCGTACCAGGTTCTGTCAAATATCGTTACATGCCCTGCCTTTGGCATTGCATTCCAGAACCGCCACAGATAATGATGCGCCCGCTCTACATCATTCGGAGATGCCGTCGGATGTACCTGATACCCCCTCGGGTCCATCTGCTCTGTCAGACGCTTTATAGCTCCGCCCTTTCCTCCGGCATCCCAGCCTTCAAATCCAAGAACAACCGGAATTCTTCTTCGGTACAACTCTCCGTGAAGCAGCTTGATTTTGCTCTGCAATTCTTTGAGCCGCTTCTTGTACTCTTCTTTCGTAAGAGAAAGACTTAAGTCAGCTTTCATAAGAACGGATTCCTGTAAGGAGCTGTCAAGGGAAACTGTCTTTTCTATCCCTGTACTTTCTGCTGTCTGCGCTTTCTTCTGCATCACTTCTTTTATTTTTTCTTCCAGCATCTGTATTACAATCGTATAAATCTTTACAGTCGCAAACCTTCGGTCCACCGCTTCTACAATATTCCACGGCGCATAATCCGTATCCGTTCCCGCCAGCATTTCTTCATTCATTTTCTCATATTTTTCAAATTTTTTATTTCGCTTCAAATCCCCTTCACTTACACGCCACGCAGTCTCCTCCGAATCCATCAGCTTTTTAAACCGCTTCTTCTGCTCCTTCTTATCAATGGCAAGAAAGATTTTGATCAGTACCATACCATCTGCCGTCAGCTGCTCCTCAAAAGAGCGGATGGAGCGAAGCACCGCAGGCACTTCAGATTCTTTTGTCACACCGTCAAATCTGTCCACCAATATTTTCCGGTACCAGCTGCTGTCATAAATCGCAATCCGTCCCTTCGCAGGCATTTTCGTCCAGAATCTCCATAAAAATGGATGATACTTCTCCTCCTGGGTTTCATTTTTAACTGCATATACTTCAAACCCTCTCGGGTCAAGAGCCTGAATCAGCTTTCCAATCTGTACACCTTTTCCCGACGCCCCGTATCCTTCAAATGCAATCATAACCGGAATACCCAGATTCTTGCATTCCCTTTGCAGCTTTCCAAGCTTTGTCTCCAGCTCCGGAATCCTTTCTTTGTATTCTTCTTTGCTAAGTTCTTTTGATAAATTTAATTTTTCCAGCATATCGTTTCCCTCTCATTTCTGATAAATATTAATTACGTTTATCCGTTCACTGATTTCTAGAATAATTATACACCAAATTTCCAACAATTACATAGTTTTTTAGATTTCTAATGATGTTTTTGTAATTCTATGTTATGATTGCTCCTGGAGGGATAATTTATGACAAACGAAAAGAAAAAAGAAAATTTAATCACAGAAGGAGTAATCTGGAGACAATTGCTTCTGTTCTTTTTTCCGATTGTAATCGGAACTTTATTTCAACAGCTTTATAACACCGCTGACGCTGTAATCGTCGGAAGGTTCGTGGGAAAAGCTGCGCTTGCAAGTGTCGGAGGTTCTGCAGCGGTTCTGACTTATCAGGTAGTCATGTTTTTTACAGGACTTTCTTCTGGAGCCTCTGTCATTATCTCCCAGTATTTTGGAGCCGGTGACCATAAGAATCTGCACAAAGCGCTGCATACTGCATATGCATTTTCCATTATTGCCAGTATTCTTATTGGTATTGCCGGATACAGCGTTACCCCATGGCTGCTACGTATTATGAATACACCTGCTGAGATTATGGCGGATTCTGTTCTTTATCTGCGAATTTATTTTTCAGGTATTATTTTTACGCTGGTCTACAATATGGGAGCTGCCATTATGCGGGCTGTCGGAGACTCCAAACGCCCGCTCTATTACTTAATTGTCTGCTGTATTACAAACATCGGTCTGGACCTGCTCTTTGTCATCGTATTTCAGATGGGGATTGCAGGCGCTGCAATTGCCACCATCATTGCACAGGCAGTAAGCGCTGTACTGGTTACAAGAGCGCTGATAAAATCTTATGACACACTAAAACTGAATCTTAAGCATCTGCGCCCCGACCTGCAGGTATTGAAATCTGAGCTTCGAATCGGCATGCCGGGAGGTATCCAGTCGTTAATGTATGGACTGACCAATGTTATCATACAGTCTGCAATTAACAGCTTCGGAACAGATACGGCAGCGGCATGGGCTGCCTTCGGAAAGCTGGACATCCTCTTCTGGGCAGTAAGCGGCGCTTTCGGCATTACAGCCGCTACATTTTCCGGACAAAATTACGGCGCCGGAAAACCAGACAGAGTCTATAAAAGTGTGCGGGTATCGCTCGGTATGTCTTTGTGTGTCTGCGGAACAATCCTGGCGACGCTTATGCTCTTTTCCAGACCTTTGATGTGTCTTTTTACAACGGATGCCGCTGTCATAGACATTGGCGTATACATGATGATATACGTCCTGCCAAGTTATATTATTTACGTATTTGTAGAAATTTTAAATGCTGCTCTTCGTGGTATGGGCGATGTACTGATACCAACACTGATTACATTAGGAGGTGTCTGCGGGGTACGGCTTCCCTGGATCCTTTTCGTCGTACCGATGCACCGGGAGCTGTCTGCTATACTGATTAGTTATCCAATCGCATGGGCTGCTACGACAATACTTCTTATTCCTTATTATTTTTACAAAAAGAGACTTCAAAAAAGACAGGATTTTTTTCAAAAAATTGTTGACATTCTACAGCCACTGTAGTATTATAATTTTCGGACAGTTCGAGAGAACACCATTTGCGGAAGTGTCGGAACTGGCAGACGAGCAAGACTAAGGATCTTGTAAGCATTGCGCTTGTGTGGGTTCAAGTCCCATCTTCCGCACGAATATAAAAAAGCTGGAAACAAAAGTTTTCAGCTTTTTTGTTATATAGGGAACTTCACTCCCTATTAGAAATTCATCTATTTCTTCCTTCGAAGCACTTTCTTACGAATATACTCAAAAGTCCTCTCTTCTCCCTTTTCCGCCAGCATCTTCAGCAAATGATGCAGAAGAGCCGCCGTATCCGGATGTATCATATCTCCCAGACGGGCCGCCCCTTTTTCATAATATTCTAAGGGATCTCTGTCCGTATATTGCTCTCCCCGGTAGTTTTTTGAAGCCGCCACACGGTCCATGAACATTTCCACCACGTATTTTACCGGCATCTTCTGTCCGACCATTCCTTCCTTCGCATTCGTGCTGTAATCAATCCAATATTCATAATGATGCTTATTACGTCCTTTATGGTGAAGCCATGCCAATGAACGTCCTGTCGCTTCACGCTCCGCATTGTTCGGGCTTCTGTCCCCCTGATAATATTTACATCCCACCAGGAATTCTGAGGGTGTATATTTGGAAAGGTCATGAAGAATTCCCTGCTTATATAATCCTACTTTGAAGCAGCCCTCCATAACCAGCTTCTTATGATGACTAATTTTCTTCAAATGCTGTAATGCTTTCATAATCAACCTTCTTTTTTAACTTTTATAAACCATTCCCATTAAAACAATAACTTTTTATTAAATATAACGCAAGAAGATGCAGCGGATAAAACAAATAGAAAAAATATTTGATTTTCGGTCCTCTCTCACCGTTATAACATGCCAGCGGCACTGCCGCCAGCACGCCGTAATTCTGTATCTGCCCAAATCCATAGATAAAATTCCATGCCGCCCCTGCTCCAAGCTGGAGCCATTTTTTCTCCCGCAAAAAATAATAAACAGCAATCAAAAAGATTCCCCTGTAACTATAATCTGTCCGAAGCTTCGCCGCCACCCACACAATAAGAAATGCTTCTGCAATTTTTATCATAACATCTCTTTTTTCCTGCGCAATGTATAGAAATAAAACACCAAGCGCCAAAGTAAAAAATACATTTTGATGACCAAATTCCAAAATCCGGCCGTGAAACGCCAGGTCATACGGTATTTCTGACAGCAGGGCAAAAATTCCAAGCCGTATCATATAACGGCAAACATCCTTTGTGTGAAAAAAACCTTCTACAAGCAAAAAACAGAAAATTGGAAATGAAATTCTTCCAATCATACGCAGCACAGGTATATTCGGATATAAAACAGCTCCGATATGGTCTGTGAGCATTGTAAGAATCGCAATCCATTTCAGTTGAAAAGAATTTAGTTTCATTCCTTTTACCTTCCAATTAGTAATACAATCGTTCTCGGAGGAAGATCTATACTTCTCTGCTCCTCAAGCTCTGTCATCTCCTCACAAATACCATCCCCGGTAGATGCTGCAAGATGCCATTTCTTTCCTTTTCTCAATGCCGGAATTGCGAAAGTATGTGCAAGCCAGTGCATATTATATGCCACAAAGCATTCATCCTCTAAAGGAGCGGTTTTACTGTAATACACGCCAAGCTGCCTGCTGGACACTTCAGAAGGGGCCTGCCATGCCTCTTCACCATGATAAGACACATCTGGCACTCCGCATCCGGTTCTGTCTATTCCCAGCATTTCCTTTTCCGGGCCCAGCGCCGGGCAGGCCTTCCTAAGCGCAATCAGCCCTTTTACAAACTTCTTCATTTCCCGCTCTCTTGCCCCGTTTTTCCAATTTACCCAGCCTGTAGGATTATCCTGACAATACACATTATTATTACCCTTCTGGGAATTTCCAAATTCATCGCCGGCAAGAAGACATGGTGTCCCTTGTGCCGTGAGAAGCAGGAAAAATGCATTCCGCATCTGATGCATACGCAGCTCCGCAATTGCCTTTTTGCGCGTAGGACCTTCCGCCCCACAGTTCCAGCTATAGTTATACTCTGGTCCGTCCTGGTTATTTTCCCCATTTAATTCATTATGCTTGCCATCATAAGACACCAGATCATTTAATGTAAATCCGGTATGCCCCGTCATATAATTAAAAATTCTTTCTTTCTCCGAGTGCTTACGAAGCCAGTGCATGACACCGGGAACCATGCCTTCATCTCCTTTCAGGAAACGACGCATCGTATTTTGAAATCCTTCCTCATGCTTCATAATTTTTGTTTTCTTAAGTATCGGGTCATTACAGATATCATCAAAAGGCAGCGCATAAGGATTCAGAATAAATCCATCCACATGATAATCCAGCACATAATACCGCAGACACTCAATGGCCATTAACATCGTTATATCTTCCGCAAACGGCATTTCCAAAACCACTTCGATTCCTGCCTTGTGGCATTTTTTCACCAGATCCTTCAACTCTTTTACCCCGTCCCCACAAGCGGCATAAGCGCTTTTGGGTGCAAAGTAATATGCCTTTCCATACCCCCAGTAATTCGTATAACGTCCACTCTCTTCGAATTCGTAAACCGGCATACATTGAATCTGGTTAATCCCCAGCTCCTGCATATAAGGAATCTTCTCCGCCACGCCCAGAAAAGTTCCCTTATTCTTTACTTTCGAAGATGCATCTTGTGTAAACCCGCGCACATGAAGCGCATAGGAAATCACCTGATGATAGGGCAGATTAAGCGGACGGTCTCCTTGCCAGTCATAGTCGCCTGTGTATATCTTTCCTCTTATTTCGTGCTTTGCCACATCTCTTTTCTGAAGCCATATTTCACGGCCTGAAAATGCTCTCACATAGGGATCCGGATATACTTCTCCTCCAATCCTGTAATTGTATTCGTATTCCGCAAAATTAATTTCTGTGAGTTTAAGCGTATATACGGCGCCTGCCGTCCGCTCCATCCCACAGCATATCTCGGGTTCTTCCTCTCCTTTTCTGTAAAGCAGAAGTTCACATTCCTTTCCTTCCGGTACTTCAACCGCAAAGTTCACTCCGTCCTGCATTTCTGTGACACCTAACGGCAACGGCTTTCCCTGTAGTTTCTTCATATTCTGTCCTTTCTGCAGTCTTCTTACTGCCAGCCATCAACTCCATACATTTCCACATTATCTTTGTCTATCATAAATACTTCCTCGTATGTCTCTTTTTCATACGATTCACCATTTAAAATACTAAGGGTAATCTTCGCCGCTGTCTTTCCCATACTAATTGGTGACTGGGCCGCAGTCCCTGCAATTTGTGTTTCTGATTTTTTCAACTCCTTCTTAATATCAGGAGAACCATCCACACCATAAATAAGAATTTCATCAAGCCCCGCTATATTTGCCGCTGTCTTGGCTCCTACTGCAATCTGGTCATTTCCGCACATGACTGCGGTAATGTCCGGATGTTCCTTCAATATCTTTTCCGCTGCCGCGAGCGCCCTCTCGAATTCCCCCTTCGTATCCTCTCTTGCTACGACTTCAAATCCTTTTTCTGCCATAGAAAGCGTCTCCTCAAATCCTGTAATCCTTTCATTGATAGAATTCTGTGTCGGACACTCCAGAATGGCCACCTTCCCGCCATCCGGGCGTTTTTCTATCAAATCCTCTCCGCAGATTACACCGGCATTATAATTATCTGAGCCTATGTACGCATCTACATAACTCATATCCTTTACCTGCGTATCTATATTTATAATTTTGATTCCGGCTTCTTTTAATTTTTCCAAAGACGGCATAATCTTTTCCCAATCTACCGGGCTTAATATAATTGCACAGATTCCTTCCTCGATCATTTCCTGAATCTGTTTCTCCTGCTGCTTCGCATCTGTTCCCGGATCTTTCGTTATCACCTCATAATCCGAATCTTCCAGCACATCCCTGACGGCACTTTCAAGCGTTATAAAATATGGATTTTCCATATCAATTGCCGAAAAGCCAATCTTGTATATTTCCTCTGTCTCTTCCTCCCCGTCATCCTCTGATTCCGGCACGATTGCGTTATCCTCCGGGGTTCCGACATTTTTCTTACATGCGGCACACATCACAATACCGATCATAAATATTGACATCAAAGCTATCCGTTTTCTCCAGTTCATAGTACGTCCTCCTTTTATGCCCTCTCATGCTATTTTATTCTACAACATTTTTTGTTTTTTGGCTACTATATCCTTGCTTTTTAAATGTAGCTTTGATACAGTTATTATAATACAAAATAGAATTGATTCAAAACTAAAGGAGAACAAAAAATGAGCGAAGCTACAAATGGATTTACAGATGACGAAGTTGTCACAGTTACATTAACTCTGGATGATGATGAAGTGAAGGAATGTGCGGTTCTTACGATTTACGAAGCAGGCGGCCGTGAATACATTGCTCTTCTTCCAATTGATGAGAACGGAGATCCGGAAGGTGACGATGTATATCTTTACCGTTATGAAGAAATAGACGGTGAACCGACCCTTGATAACATTGAAGATGATGACGAATACGAAATTGCTGTTGATGCTTTTGATGAGCTGCTGGATGAGCAGGCATTTGAGGAATTAGCCGGAGACGAATAATTCGTTGATAAAACGGGAAGGGAGTTTACTCTTTCCGTTTTTTTCCTTTATATAACTAAGAATTAATTTCTTCTTTGCTCTTGTCATTGCCACATAAAAAAGTCTCCGTTCCTCTTCTGTCTCTTCATCTGTCTGCGCCTTTTTATATGGAATTACCCCTTCATTACATTGAATCACGAAAACAATCTCATATTCAAGCCCCTTTGCGCCATGCATCGTAAGGAAATTCACTCCCTTCCCGCTTTTTTGTTCTTTTGCCTGCTGCTTTAGAAGTTCCCGCTGCGCTCTTACATGATGCATCCATTCTTCCTGCGTCTTAAACTCCTTTGCACGCTCCTCTATATACAGAAAAATATCCTGAAGCTCCTGATAATCGAGCCCTCTGTATTTTGCATATTCCTTTAGGAATTCATCATATCCGATACTTTTACGGATAAACTGGATTGCTGCGTACGGAGTCTTTCCCTGTATCATTTTCACGTCCCACTCCATCTGGTCAATCCGGTTTATCATCCATTCTTTATCGCAATAATATCTCCGAAGGCTTTCATAAGAGAGCTTTTCCTCTGACATACTGTCTCTTGCAAGATATCGGTTCGGACGGTTTGCCACCCGAAGGAAATCCCTTCTCTTTCCCTGGCCTGCGGCAAGACAAAAATAAGACTCCAGATCCATACAGATAAAATGTTCATACGCATGGCTGATCCGTTCCTTCATCTGAAAAGGAATCTGATACTGAACAAAAAGCTCCGCCAAAAATGCCGCATCGGAAGCGGTACGGTATAAAACTGCCATCTGCTCGTCTGGAATTCCCTGTTTTTTATATTTTTGATACTGCTCCATTACATATTCGGCTTCTTCCGCCGCACTTCCTGTCTCCTGCACATGAATGGTCTCTTCTGCATTATGGTATGCATGGATTACTTTCTCATAACGATTCCTGTTATGCGCAATCACACGCAGCGCACCATTCACAATATGGGCAGTGGAGCGATAATTTACATCCAGCACCACCTTTTCTGCCTGTGGATAATCCTCCATAAAGGTCTTCATAACAGCCGGCCTCGCTCCCCGGAAACCATAAATAGACTGATCGTCATCTCCCACTGCGAACAAATTATCTTCCGGAGCTGCAAGCATACGAATCACATCATACTGTATCTGATTGATATCCTGAAACTCATCAATCAAAATATAGCGGAACTTCTGCTGCCATTTTTCCAAAATATCCGGACGTTTCTCAAAAAGCTCCAGACACAACAAGAGCATATCTTCAAAATCAATCTTCCTGCGCTTTTTCTTTTCCTTTTCGTATCTCAGATAAATTTCCCGAAACCAGGACGCTCCATATCTGTGCGACTCATACGTTTGTATATCCGTCCTGTTATTCTTGATATTTCCAATCTCTTCTGACAGTTCTCTCAAAAAGTCCTTTTCTTCTATATCTTCCGGCAACTCATCCTGGGGAAGCTGTGACAACAATTCCCGAAGCAATGCAAACCGCTCTTCCTCTGTCAGAATATTTGCACCCCCAAATCCATATGCCCATTTCAAAATTCCATAATATATCCCGTGAAAGGTACCAAAAGTAACCGAAACCGACAATGTCCCCATCATGCTCCGGAAGCGTTCCCGCATCTCATTTGCCGCATACTTTGTAAAGGTAATGACCAGAATTTCTTCTGGTCTTACCTTACACTTCTGAATCAGATATTCAATTCTTTTCACAATCGTAAGAGTCTTTCCCGAACCGGGACCGGCAAGGACCAGACACGGTCCTTTATTATGTGAAACTGCCATTTTCTGGGATTCATTCAAATTCATGCTGTCCCCTTTTATCTGCTCAATAATTCAATTCCCTTTCTGATACGCCGCAAAGATTCTTCCTTCCCAAGGATTTCCATAATCTCCGTAGCGCCTCCCGGAGTGTTCTGCTTTCCGGATACAGCCGTTCTAACCGGCCACATAACAAAACCAGTCTTATATCCTTTCTCGTCTACATAAGCCTTCAAAGTCTCAAACAGCGCATCGTTGCTGAAATCTTCCTGGCTCTCCAGTATCTGGCACACATCCTTTAACACTTCCAGAGAATTTTCTTCATTTGTTTTCATCTTCTTGTGGCAATACATTGCCGTATCATATTCCGGAAGTTCCTCGAAGAAATCGATCTGCTCCCGAATGTCCGGGAACACTTCAATTCTTGTTTTCACAAGAGCTGCTATCTTCTTAAGGTCATAATCTTTTGTTACCGTTTCTTTGATATATGGCTCTGCCATTTCGTAAAATCTGTCCGCATCCATTGCCTTCAGATACTCACCATTCATCCATTTTAATTTCACGATATCAAAAACTGCCGGTGATTTGCTCATGTGATGATAATCAAATTCCTTCACCAGTTCTTCCAATGTAAATATTTCCTGATTTCCTGACGGGCACCATCCCAGAAGGGCAACATAATTTACAACCGCCTCTGTCACAAATCCCTGCTCAATCAAATCTTCATAAGAAGAATGTCCACAGCGCTTGCTGAGCTTCTTATGATTTTCATCAGTAATCAATGGACAGTGTACATACGTCGGCACTTCCCACCCAAAAGCTTCGTATATTTTGTTATATTTCGGCGCAGAAGACAGGTATTCATTACCGCGTACCACATGAGTGATTCCCATCAAATGGTCATCAATTACATTTGCAAAATTATAAGTCGGATATCCGTCGGATTTAATGAGAATCAAATCCTCCAGCTCTTCATTTGGCACAGTAATTTCTCCATATATATCATCCTGAAATGACGTAACTCCCTCCGTCGGCATATTAAACCGGATGACATAAGGCTTACCGGCCGCAAGATTTGCCTCCACTTCTTCCTTGCTAAGTCCCAGACAATGCTTGTCATAGACAACAATCTCTGTTCCTCCATCCTCTGATACGGAGCTCTTCAATGACGCAAGGCGCTCTTTATCACAAAAACAATAATAAGCGTTTCCTTGTTCAATTAACTGTTTTGCATATTTCAGATATAGTCCGGATGCATTCCGCTCACTCTGTACATATGGACCTACTCCTCCGTCTTTATCCGGTCCTTCATCATGAACAAGACCTGTCTCCTCCAATGTATGGTAGATAATCTCAAGCGCGCCTTCCATAAAGCGCTCCTGATCCGTATCTTCAATTCTCAGCATAAAATCTCCGCCCTCATGCTTAGCAATCAAATAAGCATAAAGAGCTGTTCTCAGGTTTCCGACGTGCATTCTTCCCGTCGGACTCGGTGCAAATCTTGTTCTTACTTTACTCATTTTAGTTTTCCAGTTCCTTTCGTATTTGTTCTAATGTATCATCGACTCTCCGGCGAATCACCATATCCGCATATTTGTCAGAAAAATGCGGTTCCGAGTTGATAACGATTAATTTTTCTCCGTGATAATAAGGAAGCAGATGACTGCACAGATAAGATTTCAAATTTGCGCCAAGCACAAGCAGGACATCCGCCTTGGCAACCTCTTCGGCAGCCCTTGTAATCAGCTGATTTGATACCATCTCTCCATACAAACAGACATCCGGCCGAATCACGGTATTGCAGTCCTCACACAGTGGAACACGCTTCGCATTTCTTATATAATCTACAGAATACTTTTTCCCGCAATGAGGACAATGATTGTTATAAATGCTTCCATGCAGATTAATGACATTCCGGCATCCGGCTCTTTCGGGAAGACCGAATACTCTGCGGGTAATAATCATCTGAAACAGTCCTCTTCTCTCCAATTCTGCCATCTCATAAAAGCATTTCCCCGGTGGCGTATCGATAGCGCCTAACATTACATCTTTGTAAAATTCAAAAAACTGCTCCGTCCGGGTAGAATAAAAAGAGCCTCTGAATATCTCTTCCGGTGCATGCCCATATTTCTGCTCCATCTCATAAGCTTCCGCACCATCTCTAATAGCAGGATATCCACTTTCAAGAAGCATTCCGGCTCCACTTAAAACTGTTGTATATCTGCTTTCTTCCAACATTTGTAATAAGGTTTGATCTGACATATGTACCCCTCTCCAAAAGGACGCGCCTTTCTTTTTATTATACCACATCTGCCAGATATCCTTCAACCTTTTCGAGCTTTTTCATTTTAATCTGTCAAAGTACTGCCGTCTTCTATTTCCTGTATTTTTTGCTCTAATTCCTCAATCCTGGCCTCAAGTTCTGCTTCCTGCTGCTCATATTCTGCCTTCAGCCCTTCCATGCCGGTGGCCAGCTGACTCCTGTACTCCCTCGCTCCGGTCACGCCCATCACCTGAAACCCTTTATTTGCATGATAGGACTGGAAATATTTCAGCATAGAGCGGAACATCTGCTCATTATACATCTCATCCGGCAATTCATATCCTATCGTATAGATAATATTTCCCTTTTTCTGCACAGCAGATTCCAGCTGTGTCTTCGGCGCATTCCCTTGCAGTCCAACCGCTCCCGGATGCCAGATACCTTCCGAATCTGCATCAACAATAATCTCTCCTGCCTCGCCATGATGAATGGCAATTGAAAATCCTGCCGGAGCAATCACTTCCTCACAAGCAGCGGAATAAGAGCCTGCCGGAAAATACATCACCGGAGTATATGCAATGCCCGCCTGCATCAGCTGCCCTGCTACAGAACCGTACCAGTCGTCAAATGACTCTTCCCCGCTCCAACTGATGCAGACTTCCCATCCTGCACCCTGAAGCTCCTTCAGCTGTTCTATACTCATGCAGCCTTCCATTCCCGGCATACCTGTCCCTGATACTGCAACCACTCCGGTAAAACCATATTCCTTCATAACTGGCCACACTTCCGTATACACTCTTACATCCGGCCTGGTAAACAACATCGATGCTGTTCCTACACCTTGCAGTTTCAGGTTATAATTCTTCTCCAGCTCCTGCAGCTGATCCCGCAAATCGTATTTTTCCATTCTCAGCGGCCGGAGTTCCTTCTCCTGCCTTGCATTTTCTTCCTCTGTTCTCTGCTGTTTCTGATATTCTTTCAAGCCAAAGAATCCCAGGCCTCCCAACACACAAATCACTGCCACAACCACTGCAGCGATAACTCCTGCCTTTTTCATCTCCCCACAACTCCTCCTCTTTTGATTCTATGCCATATTCCTGCCATCTTACCGCGCACCTTATAGTACAGACAGCGGAGCGGATAAAGTGAACACCATATCCTGACATAAATCCTATATGCCAGCCCATCCATATTTATCTGTTTATTCCCCCGGTAAAAACCTTTCAGAACTCCCAGAATCTGTGCATCCGTAATGCCATACTCCTTCTGTATACAATTATCTCCACAAATCACATAGTCATCCGGACGCACCTCAACAATCCGGTGCAGGACATAGTCCTTCCCCCGCCTGTATAATGGCACATCATATTTCTTGAGCCTTCCCTGGTAAGGCATGATAATAATTGTATCCCTTCGGTTTCGGAGCATTGGATACATACTGCATCCTACCGTCGTGCTCACAAAAAGTCCATTTTGCTCCAATGCATCTTCTATTCGGACCTTCTTTGTCCCCGTATTGCCAGTCTGTATATTATCCCTCTGCATATTATGCCTCTCATCTTCTATGCTTCCTGTCTTTTTACGTTCCTCAGTATAGCATGAATCCGCCTGATTGTGAAGCCGGAAAAAACTTTGTTCAAAAATCTCACATATCCAGACGTCCCTGTGGATAGGCAGCTATTGTTCCGTTTTTATGATACAGAATTCCTTCTTCGCTATAGTAAGAGGGATTTCCCGGAAGCACCTCAATATACAATAAATTACAAAGCCCTGCAAAAGCGCCCGGTTCAATATAAACCATATTGGATGGAATACAAATCTCATAGACGTCTTCCCTGACATTTTCCAAAGCGCCTTTTCTGATCCCGGTACAATCCTCATGACTCGGGAAAATGAGGATTCCGTCTGAAATAGCCTCTGCACTGCCTGTACACTCTATAATGCATCCGTTGTCATCACATATAAACCCCGGAAAGTCCGCCCAGCCCGCATACAATCTCAAGGTGTCCTCTTCACCTGAAAATGTATCGAAAGGCATGGTGCATGCAGCATCCACATACCATCCGGTAAATATTTTTCCTGCTCTTCTCGGTTTCTCTAACTGTCCAACCGCAAATTCGTCCATTCTATAAACGCTTTCTGTATATTCGGGAATTCCACCATTTCCATATACGCAGACTTTCAGCTCGATCGGCATAATTTCCACAGGTGTTCTTGACGAAACAGGTATTATCGTCCTTTCCAGTATAGCTCTTTCCCCATGTGCAGCATCATTTTCTCTTTCTGTAGCTATACCATTGTCCACGATTCCATTATCCGCCATAATGTTTCCTGTCTCCACTATATATACAGTACCACCAATTCCTTCTTCCGCCTTGTATCCCACCATCTTTCCACCAGGAATACTGATCCTTCTGCCGGAAACCGCAATATTTTCGGAAATCACTGATCCGGTTTCCTGTGTCGGTATACACATCTGAATCTCTTCTAATTCCTTCTTCATTCCAGAGTCCACTCCTGAGATTTTTACAGCAGACGCTTTCATTGCATCTTCTGACAGCCCTGCGTTTCCTGCATGTGGCTCTCCCTGCAGCTCCACACACATCCATAGGACAACAAGTCCCGCCATAACGAGCAAAATCTCTTTCATCTCTCTGCCCAATAATTTTATTTTTATTTTTGGTGTCCATAATCTTAATATCTCGTCCATTTTCGTTTCACCCTTCAGCTTGTCTTCTATGATAGTATCGGTTCTTATTATAGATTTCTGCCTGCTTAAAGAAAACGAAAAGAAAGTGGCATCTTGGCACTTGTTCCATACCTTTCGCCACTTTCTTTTATAACACCAACTTCATTTATTCTGCCAGAAACTTTTCAGCCTGAACTGCGGCAACTGCCCCGTCTGCAACTGCTGTTACCACCTGTCTTAAGCTCTTTCTTCTGACATCCCCGGCCGCATACACACCCGGGATGTTCGTATGCATATCTTCATCCGTAAGAATATATCCCTGCTCATCCATATCCAGCATTCCGTTAAATAATTCGGAATTCGGAAGCAGTCCCACAAATCCGAACACCCCAAACATCCCATCTGCAGGGTCTGCTTCTATTCTGGTGATTTCTCCGGTTTCTACATTCTTAACCGTCATCTCAGACAAGACATCCTCTCCGCCCAGTTCTTCTACAACTGTGTTCCACATAAAGTGTATTTTCGGATTCTGAAGTGCCTTTTCCTGAATCGCCTTCGCCGCACGCAGCTCTCCTCTTCTGTGAATAATCGTCACTTTTCTTACAAATTTTGTCAGATAAACCGCTTCCTCCACCGCAGAATCACCGCCGCCTACAACGTAAACCTCCAAATCTTCAAAGAAATTCGCATCACAGGTTGCACAATAAGACAGACCTCTTCCGGCATATTCTGTTTCTCCTTTGCATCCGATTGGTCTTGCATGGGCGCCTGTGGCAATGATTACGTTCTTCGCATGATATTCTCCCTTCACACCCTTCAGCACCTTCACATCACCGGAAAGCGCCGCCTCCGTAATCGTATCTGACACACGCTCCGCGCCAAATTTTTCTGTCTGTTCCATCATTCTCTGCGCCAGCGTTCTGCCAGACTCACCTTCCGGCATCTGCCCCGGATAATTATCAATCTCATCGGTAAGTGTAATCTGTCCGCCTGCCTGCAATTTTTCAATGATCAGGGTACTCAGACGGCTTCTTCCTGCATACAGCCCTGCTGCCAGTCCCGCCGGACCAGCCCCAAGAATGATTACATCGTATAACCTGTCCATTCCCATTTCTCCTTCCGGCACATTATACATTAATTTCTGATTTTACACCTAAAATATCTTTATTTGCATCCAGCAGCGGACGGATGACCTGATTCAGATAATTATCTACCTGCCTTGGAGCACGTCCCACATATTTTGCCGGATCCATTGTCTTCTTCAGTTCTTCTTCATCCAGTCCAAATGACGGATCCGCTGCGATCAGTTCGAGCAGATTATTATCCAGTCCTTTCTCCTTTACATTCTTACCTGCTTCCATAGAAAGCTCACGAATTCTCTCATGAAGCTCCTGTCTGTCTCCTCCTGCCTTTACTGCATCCATCATAATATTCTCCGTTGCCATAAATGGCAGCTCGCTCATCAGACGTTTTTCAATTACTTTCGGATATACAACAAGTCCGTCCACAACATTCAGGCACAGATCCAGAATCCCATCGATTGCCAGGAATCCTTCCGGAATGCTGAGCCTCTTATTTGCCGAATCATCAAGCGTTCTTTCAAACCACTGTGTTGCAGAAGTGATTGCCGGATTCAGCGCATCAATCATAACATATCTGGACAGCGACGCAATCCTCTCGCTTCTCATTGGATTTCTCTTGTAAGCCATCGCCGAGGAACCAATCTGTGTTTTTTCAAACGGTTCTTCTACTTCTTTCAAATGCTGGAGAAGGCGGATATCATTTGACATCTTATGCGCACTTGCCGCAATTCCTGCCAGCACATTCAAAACTCTCGTATCCACCTTACGTGAATAGGTCTGCCCGGATACCGGATAACAGGTTTCAAATCCCATCTTCTCTGCAATCATCGGATCAATCTTGTCAATGGTCTCCTGATCTCCGTCAAAAAGTTCCAGAAAGCTTGCCTGTGTTCCGGTCGTTCCTTTGGAACCCAGTAATTTCAGGCTTCCTTTTACATATTCCAGATCCTCAAGGTCCATCTGGAATTCCTGCATCCAAAGAGTCGCCCTCTTTCCTACCGTTGTCGGCTGTGCAGGCTGGAAGTGTGTAAATGCAAGCGTCGGCTGGCTCTTATATTTCTCTGCAAAATCCGCCAGCTCCGCGAGTACATTGATAAGCTTTTTCCGGACTAATTCCAATGCTTCAGACATCAGGATGATATCTGTATTATCCCCAACATAACAAGATGTAGCCCCCAAATGGATAATTCCTTTTGCTTTCGGACACTGTTGTCCATATGCATAGACATGGGACATAACGTCATGGCGCACGACCTTTTCTCTCGCCTTTGCCACATCATAATTAATATCATCTGCATGAGCCTTAAGCTCTTCTATCTGCTCGTCTGTAATCGGAAGCCCCAGCTCTTTCTCTGTCTGTGCAAGGGCAATCCATAATCTTCTCCACGTACGGAACTTTTTGTCCGGTGAAAAAATATACTGCATCTCAGGTCCTGCATACCGCTCAGAAAGCGGACTCACATATCTGTCGTTTGTCATAACCTCTCTCCTCTCCTATACTAGTCGTCACTTTATCGTAATCCATGAATGCAAACTTCTTACTTTATTCCGTGCTTCTTTTTGCACGTATAGTATAGAATCAAACATTTCGTTTGTCAATCCTGCGATATTCTCTTTTCCATCTTTCAATCCTGCTTTCATCGATATCCAGGTCGATTTCTTTTTTGAGAGCCTCCAGCTCTTCTCTTACCTGCGAATTAGCGCTCAGGTACGCAGAATTGCCGGAAAGCATCTTTGTATACCTTTCCTCCGGATATGCCTTCATGCAGGCATACAGATACGCCTTCAGCATATCGGCATCCTCACAGATGTCGTATGCCTTTTTATACATTTCCGCTGCTTCCTCATATAAAAACAAATGTCCATAAGCCGCTCCAAGGCACCCATATACCAGTCCATAAAAAGATTTATCCATGGAATCATCCCATTCATGATTGACAACAGACTGATATACCAAAATCGCAGACGCATATTCCCCGGCTTTAAACAAGGTATCCGCTTTATATTTTGCCTTTTCTACCTCTTTCTGATTCTGCAGATGTTCCAGAATATTCTGTGTTTTTGCAATCTCAGAAGGCGCATAAATGATGGAGCCCTTTAAGATGGTAAGTACGAATTCAGAAAGAGATGCATTCTGGTCAAGATCATGTCGGAGCGCCTCCGCCATTTCCCCCAGTTCAAGCTCATCCTCCAGCCAGTCACACAGCCTTCGGTTCATAATTGTATAATCAATCAGATACAAGTTATTGCATATAAAATAACACAGCTCTTCCATCGTATAAATACGCATATGTATCCTGGATATTTCATATGGCCGTTTTGCCCGTTTTTTATGACATAGAATTAAACTGCCCATTCGTGCCTCCTAAATCAATCAGCTTCTCCACCTGAAAATCAGTTGCCGGATAAAATTCTCCAAATCCGGTATCCTTCAAGATTAATTTGCATGTATTCTTATCAAGAAACATCACTTCTATCTGAAGCCGCAGGGAATAATCCGTGCGCTCCGGAAGCCCTTCCAGAGAAATCTTTTCTACCTGAACATCCTCCCCTGTCAGCGACTCCACGAGTACTTCAATATCAGAAGTATCTTCCAACAGGACCTCCCACTGACCGTCTGCCTCATACCAGCGTTCCCCCCATGAAACAACCGGGTGCCAGCCTTCTCTGCCGCCCAGGCGCATCCGGAGGCAGATTCTTTCTGTCAGCTTTGTCTCGTCCAGATAAACCGGTCCTTCGTCCACCCTTAAGCACCTGCGCATGGAAGTATAACATGCACCCTTGCTATATAAATTATTTCCCAGAAATGCACGTCTTCCGTTACACAGGACACGCAGAGAATTCGGATACCACTCGTTTTCAAACCCTTCGCCGGTCAGGTATACGGAAGATACGACCTTTTTTTCAAATACATTTTCAATCATCGCTTTAAAGCTTGCATCTGCATCCCTTGCACGCTCTTCACTGATAATCGGGTACAGCGCCCTCAATTCTTTCATATGCGCATTTACCACCTCATCCACCGTAATAAAGCTTTCTCCGTCATGCAGAGTTCCGGTATTCAGTTTCCGAAGCATAAATGCCTTGATTCTCTGCTCATCGCAGAAAAAAAGCGCCGATTCATACTGCCACAATTCTTTGGGTTGAAATATCATGTACTGGCAAAAGCTTTCTTTATAATCCTGCACACAAATCTGGGATTTCTGAAGTCCCAGATGCTGCCCGATTCCCTTCAGCATTTTATAAATATCAATATCCGTCTCCGGTGTTGTAAATGTAAGAAACTGAATCGTCTCGAATTTTTCCAGCGATAGCTTTACAAACTTTGCCAGAAGCCACACGGCATCATACACCTTATCGTCAATCTTCACACGCTCTCTTTTACATGCTTTCGTATACAAATCATCAACCATATGCCCCGGCATCATCGTATCCAGCCTTTTTGCCGCTCTTCCATAAATCCACTGTTCTTTATAATATCCGATCATAAGAGGAATCTGATAATTACTGGAAGTATTCTGCATTGTCTCAGGCTCATTCTCTGCCTCGTTATAATAGCTTATCTGGCAATATTTTTCATTCATATCATAACCCAGAATATGCCCTTTTTCCATTCTTCTTCCGCCTTCCTTCATGATTCATATAGATGAAAAATCTTATCGGCAACCTGCTCTTCTTCTTCGTATTCGATCATTGCCTTTTTGCGCTTTGCAGGACTTGCCTCCAGCATGGTATTCAGCTTACCATATTTTCCTGCACAAATATCAGAACCACCTTCCAGGGTTGTCTTTTCTGTTGAAGCACTTTCTTCTCCATTTATTTCCTGAATATAATATACCAATGTCTCATTCTTATATAGTACAAACTGCTTTACATATAAAGTCTCAAATACCGGAAGCAGTGTTTCTGATTGAAAGCCAAGCATCTCTCTGCTTCCCGGCTTCAATTTATAGTATAGCTTTACTTTGCTCCCTTTTGCAGACCGGTAAGGAATCATAATCTTGTCATACAGCTGTACTTCCCTGAGCCATGCCTCTTTATACTTCATATAGCTTGGAAGAACAAGCTGTTTTTCACACATTTCCCTGAGCACCTGATGCAGCACGCCCTCTATATCCGCCGGATAATCCTGTCCGGCATAATATTCAAGAAGCGCCATTTTACAAATATCCGGAAGTTCTTCGCCTTCTTCACATTCTGATGCAATAATGCGGAAAATACATCCGTCAAGCTTTCTTCCCCTCAGGATATATTCCCTTGATACAAATGCCAGATACGCCTGCTTAATACGGAAATATGCATTTCCTGACAAAAGATATTCTTCAAAGATTTTCTCCTCCCCGAATACATTTTCAGAAAATACCATCTGCGTAATAATCCGCTCTCCTAATTTGTAAACCGGGATCCCATAATCCTGGGCGGTATGCCACAGCTTTTTCATGTCCCTTGTAGCTCCGCAGTAATAATTTGAAAGATACGAAAGCGTTGCCTTGTCATACTGCTGCCGCCGGAACATTTCAAAACACAGATATAACAGAAAGTCGTCCTCTGCATAATCCGTCTCCCGGACAGTAGAGCTGCACAGACGAAATACTTCTCTTTCGTCAAATGCATCAATGTCCTTTTCCTTTATCTTATCCAGCGTAACAATAACCTTTTCCTGCTTTTCCTGCCATACTCCGGCAGTACCTGCATACTTTCTGCACATCTCTATAAAGCGTGGCTCATAAAAGAGACGTTTCGTATCATACGGAATCGACTCCGTGTAATACCTGCCTTCCGCAGACTTCCATACAATCCTTGACTCTTTATCATAAAGCCGGATTAACGCTCCGTTCTGTTCACTGTAAGGAACTTTCTGCCGGACCTCTCCATCTTTTTCAATGACAAGCACATATTTCATGTTCGGGACTTTTGTCGTGACACGGTAAGAAAAACAAATATCATGCATTGCTTCCATCCGTTCACTGTCCATTTCTTCCTCATTGCAAAATCTTTTATACAATGTTCTTAAATGCTCTGTTATATGCCGCTTCTTCAACTGTTCCCATGTGAATTTCACCATTTGTTCCCGGTAACCGAGAAATAACTCCTCATCATCGCAGAAATTAATCACATTCGCATATAAAAATGCCGCTTTTTTATAATCCATCGAATTGCCGTGCATAAAATACAAGAGAATCGGCCTTGGAAGCGCGCCCCTGAAACTTTCTT
>CALFCS010000104.1 GCA_937950565.1 uncultured Lachnospiraceae bacterium | reverse complement strand
TTTTCGTTACATTAAAAGTCATACTATATGCACATGGATAAAGATTCATCTCATGCAAATCCTGATGTACATAAATATTCGTCAGAATACGGCGGCTATAAGGATTATTTTTTAAATCATAGATGACTCTGTCCACCTGGTCAAACATTCCTTCTTTATAAGAATGTTTCACACCCAGCTGGTAGCCGTAAGCTTTACCAATAGAACCGTCCTCATCTGCCCAGCTGTCCCAGATATGGGGCTTCAGGTCATGAATATTGTTCGATTTTCTCTGCCAGATCCACAAAATCTCATCCGTGCAGCTCTTAATTGCGGTCCGCCTAAGCGTCAGCGCCGGAAATTCTTTGCTGAGATCATAACGGTTCACCACTCCGAACCGCTTCACTGTATATGCCGGAGTTCCGTCTTCCCATACCGGACGCACTTTTTCTCCTCTTGTATCTGTTCCATTATCAATAATATCCCTGCACATATTAATAAATACCTGATCTGCATAACTCATATGTTTCTTCCTCCACTTCTCTTCATTTCTATTCTTTATGTTCTGAACCGAAATGTCTTCGGTGCAAACCGATAGACCAGAACACATGCCACTACACTATATAATACACAGAATACAATCGTCATAATTCCAAATATAAGTGTCGACATCTTTAGCTGCATCATAAAATAGCATACCAGATAAGTGAGTGCCATGACAAGCTGATATGTACCGCTCTTTAACTCCGTACCGACATTATAAGGCTGAAGCAGATAATAAATTGTAAGATAATGCACGGAAAAGAACACGCTCATACACAAAACAGAGACAATAAGCACCACATAATTCAGCGAATATTCTGTACCTCCTGACACATATAAAACCAGCGCCAGTCCAACACCGATAATCAATGCCGGAACCGCATTGATCTTTATAATCTCCCGCAGGCGGATCCGGAACAGCTTCAAAATAAGCTCCGGCCGCTTATAAAAGGAATAGTTCAACAGACTATGGTCACAATTCAGGAACAAAGCCCTTGTAAAACCGGTGCCCCGGTTAATAATATACATAACAAATGCAAAATACGGCAGGCAGGTCAGAACCATTTCATTCACCCACCCCCGCTCTTTCGGAAAATAACAGAGAAATATCAAGCTTACGGCAACCAGCCCCAGACATACGCATGCAATCCGCTTTGTCGATTTCCACAAAATTTTCTGATGTCGCTTAATAAAAAGTTCGTTGAGATATTCAAAACCTTTCCTGTTACTTGTAACTGTCGCATCTGTTGAGATTAGCTTCTCATTGGACTGCTTGACCTTCGCAGTGGCGGTATCCATCTGATTCATCATCTGGGAAAGAAGCTCCTTGTTCATTTCTTTGTATTTTTTAAAGGAAGTAATCTTTCGGGCGCCCAGAAGTCCCGCCAATACAAAAATTACCAATAAAGCAATCGAAAACGCCTCCGGTAACATCATTCCAAATACAGGGGGTACATATGCTGCTGCGAGCAGAAGTACAATCACGACCCACAACAATTTGCTAAGTTTATTTTCATTATAAGCAGTTCCCCGCCTTTCATAATCCCACAGTGAAAACGCAGCCACTGCCACCTTAACTCCTGCAACAGAAAACGGTATGAGGATACAGAGCCATATCTGCACTCCACATATACTTCCGAACAAAATAGAGAACGGCAGAAAACCGACAATCACCTTCAGCATACTATAGCCGTAATTGACCAGCGTATATTCCCTTGCATTCATCCGCATCAGTATCAATGCATAATATTTGTCCCTGGTCGGATTAAAAATACTGGTGTTCATAACCGCACCAACCAGTGTCAAAAACACCAGAATATGCAGAAATAACTGCCCCGAAAGCTCATCTGTATAAAGCATTCCCAAACCACATATAAAAATCAGGAAATATAATAATTTCCCCAAAAACACACTCAGAATCTCCCAAAAGACAGACAGGACATTTGCCAGAATCTTAAACCCCGGATCCCGGTACAAGGTATCGGGCAAAATCCTTTTTAACAAAGGAATCTGCTTCAGCGCATATAAAATACTGTTTACCTTATATGTATTTCGAAGGGAAAAGGAAATCCGTAATGTCTTATTCATGACCTTCCTCCTTAAGCGCCGCTATAATCTTCTCCCGGAACTCATGACTGTCCATATTGGATTTATCAATGACTTCCAGCTCACCGCCGCTTAACAGAACAATCTCGTCGCACAAATCCAGCGCAAGATCCAGCAGATGGGTAGAAAAAATCGTAATCCGTCCACTCTTTAAAGAGCGAAGAAGCTGTTTCATCTCCTCAGCTACGATCACGTCCAAAGAAGTCAGCGGCTCGTCCAGAAGAAGGATATTCGGCTGCGCAATCAGATTGACCAGCATCTGCATCTTATTCTTCATCCCATGGGAATAATCCTTCAGAAGCTTATCCCGATCCTCCGGCGCTATGCTCATAGACTCAAAATATTCATCTATACTTTTCCGCTCTGTCACGGATGCCTCATTAATGTCCAGGAAAAACTTCAGAAATTCACGCCCCGTCAAAAATTCCGGCACAGCAGGCGTGGACAAGACATACCCGACATCTTCCGGACGCACCGGACGGGCCTGCCCGCCTTCTTCCATATGAAAACTACCGCCATCAAACGGAATATCCCGGTTGATACAATTAAATAACGTCGTCTTTCCGGCCCCATTTCTCCCCAGAAGCCCATAGATTTTTCCCTCTTCAAAAGTAAAATGGATATCCTTTAATACTTCCTTCTTTTCGAAATGCTTTGAAAGATGTTCCATTACAAATCTCATAACTTTCTCCTTCCAGATAAAAACTTAGCTTTACAATAACATCTGCCCTCTGAAAGGTCAATATTTCTTTTCAAGATGCGGTCTGCTTTCTTAATTTTTATCATATAAAGCAGGGATGCTAATGCGGTAATAGCTGCATTGCAAATGAGAACAACTATGAATACGAAAAAACTGACACAGCTTGCTGGCACTGGCATATAGTTTTGCGGGGAGTGTTTTGCTTTACCCTTATCTTTTCATACATTCTCCAAAAATTGCACCGCCCAATATCAACGCAGCACCGATAATCTGTATAGGCAACATAACTTCTTTCAAAAGCAACACCGAGAACAAAACGGCTGAAAGCGGTTCTAAATATCCGCAGATTGCAACGCTCTGAACACGCAAGTTACCAATAGAAGAAAAATAAAAATAGCAGCCGATTCCCGTATTTATAAAACCAAGTATCAATAACGGTAAAATGCTTTCGGTGGGAATATCCATAATAACACCTTGCTTAACACTCACGAAAACGGTAACTGTGAGAAAACTGATAATCAGTTGAAGTGCTGAATTTTCAAGACCTGTTATGCTGGCCGCTTTCTTATTGAATATCACCATAAAGGCATACATCACGGCTGAAAGAACACTGCATAGAATGCCAAAGGTATCACTGCCATCTGACAATGCGTTACCATTTACAAGAACCACGCCGCAAAGAACGGAGATAAAGCCGCTAATCTTAAAAATATTTAGCTTCTCCTGAAACAGAAACGGAGATAATACCATTACAATCACAGGGCCGCAGTAATACAAAAGCGATGAAACACTAACGCCGATTCTTGTGTATGCCTCATAGAGCAGCATCCAGCTTGTCCCCATAGCGATTCCTGATACAGCAAGAGAAAGAAAATGCTTTTTATTCTTATAAAAAGTAAACTTACCTTTGCCGAGAAGAAAGATCGTCAATAAAAGCAGACTGCCGAGCAACGTTCGCAGCAGTACAATTTCATAACTGTTCATACTGATAAAACTTGCTACAATGCCGTTCGAGCCAAAAAGCAACAGCGCAAGAATATACTTGAAGCTTCACACCGCTTTTGCAACTTGCATTTTATTTAGTTTTCAATTTTCGGCAATGTATGACTCAATAATTTTGATGAACTTCTCAACTTGTGCTGAGGGGTCTTTCGGATACAAAATCCCATAGGTTACCTTGCAGTCCCACTCTACCGGTATGGTAATCAGAGAAGGGTGTATATCCGCCCATGCGTCCAAAGTCAGCAATAAGTGCCCTGTTTGCTCGCAGGTATTGAAGGTATCCATGTCGTAGTAATAATCCGCTTCTTCAATTAAAATCTGAGAATGTGTCATCTTCAGCATATCCTGAAAATGGTCAATAAATTCCGTATCGCCGTTCTTTACCATCATCAGATGCTCTCCATGCGATCTCTCAGTGATGAAATGACTTGGATGATCTGCTCTTTTTTGTCCTCGTATGGGATGATGCTGAATTTGTACTTTGGAAATTCTTTAGACAGCGATTCCCATAAGTTTGTCAGCACCTTGCTCGGATTGAGCAAGGATGACTCTACCCGTATCGTGATACGCTCAGTACGCTCGGCCATAGTCGCTTTGGACAGGGCTTTTTCGGCGTTGTCCTGCAACTGTTTTCCATCTTCGTAAAGAGATTTTCCCGCAGCAGTCAATTCATTGGCTATCGCCTGATCGACACCGCTGAAAATTACATGAATGAAGAAGCAGTGGGCAGTGCGTTGCACAAAAGCGGCCTAAGCCGGGAGGATGTATTTATCACCTCAAAAATCTGGCTCAACCATTATGGCGAGGAAAAGACCAAACATGCCTATGAGGCGGCCTTAAAGCGGATGGGCGTGGAGTATCTTGATCTGGTATTGCTTCACCAGTCTCTGGCCGACTATTACAGCGCATGGCAGAAAATATGGACATCTTTGATTTTGTTCTTACTGCGGACGAAATGAAGGCGATTGCTGCTTTGGATACTGGACACACGGAAATTATTGATCACCACGATTGGAAGATTGCAGAGTTTTTGAATACTGTAAAGGGGGCTGAGGAAGCGGGTCATACTGTCCGTGTGCTGGATGTAGCCCGCATGGACATCCGGCCATGTACCGGCTGTTACCGTAGAAAACGTATGGGACATTGTGTTTTCCCGGATGACATGAGCGTAGTGGAGCAGGAAATTTACGGTGCAGATATGGTGGTCTATGTAACTCCGATTTATTTTTACGATATGTCTGCCCAGCTCAAAATCGTAATGGACCGTATGCACTGCTGCTACTCCAATCTGAGGGGCAAGAGAAGCCTGCTGCTTGCAACGGCATATCGGAGCGATGATAGACTTCCGTTCCCCTTCCCAGGCACTCAGCGTCGGCTGGGAGACGCCAAGCCTGGCTGCGGCCTCTATTACCTTCAGCTTATTGATTTGCCGCGCTTCCTTGAATTTTCTCGGCATCTGATCACCACCTTTATTCCGTCACATACATGTTCCTGTAGATTTCAAGGATCGACTCTTTGGAACGGGAAATCCCAATGTCGCTCAATCGGGTGTCAGTCTCCTGCATTTGGGAGATAAAATCATCAATATCAGCGCCAACAGATGCCGGCACGACAAGCCGCTGACCTTCCCGCACCAACTGGAACAGACGGAATACATCCAAACGATGCTTCTTGATATCTCTGGAGTTTACATGGAGCCCCTGTGCTTTCTTGTCCTTCAGATCAAGCCACGCTTTCATTTTAAGCGGGATGATATGCTCGGCATCCAAAATGGATATGCCGTCCGTTACGGTTCTCCCGTCCAGCAGGAAGTGGTAGTAGTCATCGTTCAGCAGGATAGCGGAAAGGCTGGACACTTCGTCATCTATATGTAAAGGCATCAGATGCGTATCCGGCTGCAGACTGACATTGTTTTGCGGACGAGAAAAGAGCTCGATCATTTTAGGATATGCCGGATTTGTCGGGTTAACAAACCGATAGAATTCTGGCTTCCCATTGCTGCGCTGTCTGGCCTGATACCCGCCCTGATCGATAAACGCCCAAAAAGCTTTGGCAAATTCCGTAGTCAGTGCCTCCACGGTGAGTACCATATCAATATCCACCGTCTGCCGAAAATCCAGCCCGGCATCCGTCATCAGCAGATCACAGGCGAAGCCACCAATAACAGTATACTGATCCTTGAAATCGCTGAAATGTTTCCTAAATATATCAATCCCGCTTACCATTTTCGTTTTCTCCTATTCGTCCTGTTTGACAGGAAGCTCATGCTTTTCCCTGATTTCATCCAGACCCATCTGAATCCGCTCATCCGGCTCCGACTCTAAGCCCAGTAGAAGAGAGATTTCATCCACCCGGCCGCTTTTCGAGAGCAGTGAAGGATCGTAGCTCCATACTTCAATGATTGTCCCACCAAAATCCTCAAAGTCCTGCTTCGATATAATGTCGTCTGCTGGAATGCCGGGACAGGTTTTCTTTGAAACAGCCAATCCGGCATCCTGTTCTTTTGCCCCAACCATTGTGATTTCCGAGAGGGCCTTTATGCCGCTTTGAAAACACAGTAAATTTTCCGGCAGGTTCTTGACATATACAAGGCGTTCAACGGGAGACTTTAATCTAGCGTATCCCTTTTTTAAAAACTCAGGCTTTTCAAAGGCCGGTGTGATCCATTTGTTAGTCCCTTCGACCTTCTGTGCCAGCAGACCGGATGCAGTCAAATCGTTGATGGCCCGGGTGCAGGTTGCCTTGGATAGCTTCAGCTCCTTGGATATTCTGGTCAGGTTAACTTCTTCCATTCCTTTTAAATAATAGAGATATAAGAAGACGAGCTGGGTACCGGGCGCCATTTTATCTGGAATGGGGGTATTGGACTTGAATTTTTCCATAAATGCGCAGCCCCAAAAGGGCAGATAGACCTGCTGAGATGCAGAGATAAATGGAATGCTGTTTTCCAGCAGATTTCTGCGCTGCATGGAAGTCAGGTTTTCTAAAGAAAGAGCGCAAGGCTCCTGACATATTTCCTGCAGGTTCTTCAAATGCTTTTTGAGGGTTGGCAGTCTCCAAGAAGAAGAGCATGGGGACAGTAAGACGCATTCGTTATTCTTCCATGCCAGACGCTGCAGCTTGTAATTGTCCCGAATATAATAAGGCATTTTTTCCAGGCAGTCATATGGGACAGCCGTGATGTTGTCTCCGAATATGGTTTTCAAAAAATCCAGCATGTCCATCCTCCCTCCCTGATTTTCAACGCATCATAAGTTTCAATGTGTTTCACATTATACCGCAAGAGATGAAACTTGTCAAGTATTTGTGAAACAACAGCCGCGCAAAAACGCTGCACCTACATTTAGTATGCCCGGAAATAAGAAGTTTTTTCAATTCAATATAATGCCAATTCTATTTAACCCAGAGACAGTTCGGCAGGAAAAAACACCTTTATCGGAAGGAATGTGTTTATCAACTTTGGCTGTCATTTTCTGGATTGGCGCGCATGTTACAATTTTGCCGGGAGTAAACATTGGAGAGCATGCAGTCATAGCGGCGGGTGCGGTAGTCGCACAGGATGTGCCTGCTGACGTGGTAGTTGATGGTGTGCCCGCAAAAATCATAAAACAAATAGATGGAGGAACATTATGAAGAAGATTACCGCACTCTGTCTGTTGCTTATTCTGGTGTTCAGCTTTTCAGCCTGTGGGACAAATCCGGCGCCGGAAAGCAGTGAATCGCAGGATGCACAGCAAGTGTCTGAGCAGACTGCCCGGCCATCAGAAACAACTGCAGAAGGTAAAGACGAAACAATGAGATGCAAAAAATCAATTCCCTTGACCTGGGCGAGAAGCATGACTGGTATTAAAAAACAGGAGGACATTATGAGGGAATTACGATGTCATCCACAGCATTCCTGAAGCATATTTTCCAGAGCACACGCACTGCTGGAATGTGAACGTTCTACACGGATATTATAACGCTCCGCCTCCTTTAAGGCACAATGTACCATCTTATGCGCTACCGTAGCGGTAAACAATATGATCAAATCCGGCTTTCCAATCTGAGCCTTCAGATTTCCCGACATCCTCGTAAATACTTTTGCTTTACATCTGTGTCTTTTGCATATCTGCTTATACTGCTGCTCCATCCGCTCATTTCCACCAATGATTACAACGCTCATATCATGCTCCTTCCTTCTGTCTCACTGCGTTATCTCTACGCTGTTTTTCCAGCAATATCCTGCAGAGTTCCTCCTGCCAGAAACTCATTCACCGCACTTGCTTTTGCCATATCATAAATATGAAAAATTCTCTGCGCTTTGTCCAGATTATAATACACCTTCCAATATCCGCACAGGAGGCAGTCTTTTCCACCTTTTTCGATAAAAGCCTTCACATCCTCAACCGGATAATCCAGAAACACGCCTACCTCATGCGGAAAACTCCTTTCCTCGTACTCAGAAACCCTTTTTGCAAGCTTCTCAAGCACTTTATCTATACTATTTACGCAATATTCATTCTCTTCCAGAAATCTGCGTATCTCTTCTCTATGGAGATACTCTGTAAATTCCTTCCTTCTGTACAAGAATAAAAGACATCTTCCTCCTTGCTCTTTCAATATCTTCCACTCTATTCCGGTCTCCGCAAGAACTTTACTGATATCATCAAATGCAGATTTTTCAATATTTACTATACTGGAAATTTTTAATCCCTTCAAAAAAGGCGCACAGTGTAAAATCAATTGAAAATACAAACGCCTTCTCCCTTTTTCACAGGAAAACATATGAGAAATAACTGCAGCGGTCATATTGTATACTCCCCCTTTGATATTGATTATCATTTCCATTTAAATATAGCATATGCAGCATACAAAAACAACTCCTGTAATTGATATTTTTTCTCATTAACCCCAAACTATACCCTTTGCACTTGGATTTTTCAAAAAATATAGCCGAACCCTAAGGCTCGGCTATATTATACAGCACTCTGCTTAACATCTTTTCCAGTGCTTCAATTTCTTTTTTGTTCATTCCAAGAGTCAGCATTTTATCCAGTTTTTTTCTATCCAGTTCCATACGTCTCCGTATATCATATGCCTTCTCGGTCAGATAAATATTGTTACATCTTCTATCCTTATTGCTGGGTACTGATAAGATAAACCCCTTTTCATCCAGCCTTTTCAGAAGACCCGTAACCGTAGGATTCTTAAGACTTAATGCCTTTTCAATATCCCGCTGGGTCACTTCTTCTTTACTGCTTACAAACAAATAATCCAGCACCGCACACTGAGAAGATGTAATTCCAAGCGTACGCAGACGATTGTTAAACTCCTTCTCATACACATTATTAATCTGCTTAAACATAAACCCGATCGGCATTCGTTCTTTCATATATTACTCTATCCCCTCGTATTATCTGCCCGGCTTATTTTTCATAAGCTCCGGAAGCCTGGCCTTCATCAGTACCTTTGCTACTGTATAAAACAGCACAACTTCTATCGGGAGCATAAGAAGCTGCTTCACCACTCTCGCCGGAAAAATAGCCATAAAACCATTTCCATACAATATCGTCATCCAATATGTGTTCAAAAGCATATTGATAAATACAGTCACCAGCGTATTCGCTACAATGACTCTTTTCAGACTCAAAGGCTTCTTATATAGTACTACTCCGTAAATAACGGCAGCCAGCATGGCGCTAATGGTAAGTCCAGGAAAAAAGGCTCCTACCGGCTTAATAATATAAGAAATAATATCTGCCAGACCTGCCACAGCACATGCCGCCACCGGTCCAAAGAACATCGCTGTAAGTTCCTTTGCGATAAAATCAAATCCAATTCTCAGATAATCTGTAATCTGCAGCCGGTAAAATCCCAGCACGACTGTAATCGCAAGCAGCATAGCTGACGCAGACAATGTTTTCAGGTTACCCAGTTCATAAATGGAGTCTGTAAATAATGTTTTCAATTTTCTCATAAAAAATACCTCCTTTGCAGTAGTCCTTAAAGCTACGCATAAGCAGGTAGTTTTTATCTGTCTATGTGTAGCAGCGGGATGCGGAATGTGTACCGCGAACCTTCTTTGTTCTTCGTCCGGTCGGCAACTCCCCGTCCGTCCGGCACTTAACGCACACATTCCTACTCTGCTTCCTCTTGTTTATTTGTTCTGCCCTATTATATCACACTTTATCTGTTCTTACAACAGTGGATATTTATCTGTAAGTTCTTTCACAAGCGCTTTTACTTTTTCAATATTATCTTCACTTTCAATTACGAGCGCAATACCTTCTGCAATTCTATCCATGTCTTCTTCCTTCATTCCTCTGGACGTAACAGCCGGTGTTCCGAGTCTTACTCCGCTTGTGACGAATGGAGAACGTGGATCATTTGGAATTGTATTCTTATTACACGTAATATGTGCAAGATCCAAACGTTTCTCAAGTTCTTTTCCTGTCACATCTGTCCCACTCAAATCTACAAGCATCAGATGGTTGTCCGTTCCTCCGGACACGATCTTGACTCCACGCTTCATAAGACCTTCACACAGAGCTTTTGCATTCTTAGCAACCTGCTGCTGGTATTCCTTAAACTCAGGCTCCAGCGCCTCTTTGAAGCAGACTGCCTTTGCAGCAATCACGTGCTCTAACGGTCCTCCCTGGATTCCCGGGAAAACAGCTTTGTTAAAATTAAATTTATCCGCTGCTTCCTGATTACACAGAATCAGTCCTCCTCTTGGTCCGCGAAGTGTCTTGTGAGTCGTTGTCGTTGTCACATGTGCATATGGAATCGGGCTCGGATGCACGCCTGCAGCAACCAATCCTGCAATATGGGCCATATCTACCATGAGATAAGCGCCCACCTCATCTGCGATTTCACGGAAACGCTTAAAATCAATAATTCTTGCATAAGCGCTTGCACCTGCAACAATCAGCTTCGGCTTTGCTTCTTTTGCAATCTCTCTTACCTTTTCATAATCAATATAGCCATTCTCATCCACACCATAAGATACAATATGGAAATATTTTCCGGATATATTGACCGGTGAACCATGTGTCAGATGTCCACCATGGTCCAGATTCATTCCCATTACAGTATCTCCCGGGTTCAGCATAGCAAAAAATACTGCCAGGTTTGCCTGCGCGCCTGAATGTGGCTGTACGTTAGCATAATCACATCCGAACAATTTTTTTGCTCTTTCTATTGCAAGATTTTCTACCACATCAACACACTGGCAGCCGCCATAGTATCTCTTTGCCGGATATCCTTCTGCATATTTGTTTGTCAGAGGGCTTCCCATCGCAGCCATCACAGCTTTGCTGACCCAGTTTTCAGATGCAATCAGCTCAATATGAGAATTCTGTCGCTCCATCTCAGCAGTAATCGCATCTGCAATCTCATGATCCGTCTTTTTAATTTCATCAAATGTGTACATATTTCGTTTCCTCCTTGTCTATTTGATTCTATCTGTTCTTTACAAATATTGCAACTACTTTTCTTCCACTTTTCCATCTTTCAGGTATTTCTTCTGCTCCCATGCCGCTAGTCCGATAGCTGTAACTGCCGCCGCACCGTCTGCAATCGGTCCCGCATACATTACACCGTCAATCCCCATAAATAAAGGGAAGATAACAATTAACGGAAGCAGAAAAATGACCTGCCTCGTCAGCGATATGATAATTCCCCGCTTTGCCTTTCCAATCGAAGTAAAAAATCCGGAACTCATAGGCTGAATTCCATTGATGAATGTCATAAACATAAAGATCCGGAAATACTGCTCTGCAAAATGAAAATATTCTTCTTCTCCACTTCCAAATATACTGACAATCTGTCTTGGGAAAATCTGGAACCCCAGAAAGAAAATAATACCCACAGTCAAAGCAATACGAAATGCTTTCTTATAAGTTTCCCGCACACGCGCATAATGCCCTGCTCCGCAGTTAAATCCCCAGATTGGCTGGCATCCCTGTGAAACACCAATACAAATAGCCATAAACACCATATTTACTTTAGAAATTACTCCGGCACATGCCAATGGAATGTCCGCTCCATACATGGAATCTGCCCCATAATGCCGTAAAGTGTTATTCATCGTAATCTGTACGATTGCCATAGACACCTGATTAATACAGGAAGCCATCCCAAGAGACACAATCGCTTTCAGGTACTCCGCTTTTGGAAGAAACATCTCTTTTTCCAATTCCATATGCGTAAATTTTATGAAATAAACAATGACCATAATTCCTGAAATCACCTGTCCGATTACCGTTGCCCAGGCGGCCCCTTTAATCCCCCATCGAAATACAAAAATGAACAAGGGATCAAGAACGGTGTTAATCACCGCCCCGACAAGCATACACGTCATAGAATAAGTCGGACTCCTGTCAGCACGGATCAGATGATTTCCCCCAGTCGTCAGACATAAAAAAGGAATTCCAAACGCACAGATTCCCATATAGTCCTGTGCAAACGGAAGAACATCCGGCGTCACCCCGAATAACTGAAGAAGGGGATTCAAAAATACAAGCAAAACTATGGCAATTACAGTTCCGCAGATGGCAAGCATAGACAAGCCGGTGGCTGCAATTCCTTTTGCCCGCTCCAGATTACCGGCTCCTGCTTCCAGATTATAATTTGACGCACTTCCGATTCCCAGAAGAAGCGCTGTCGCAGTACAGATAATAGATGCCGGGAATGCAACATTTGTCGCCGCATTGCCAAGCATTCCGACTCCCTGTCCAATGAAAATCTGGTCCACAATATTATAAAGAGAACTTACCAGCATACTAATAATTGCCGGTATTGCAAACTTCGCAATTAATCTTCCAACCGGTTCGGTTTCCAATGGATTTTTTGTCATCTCCTGATTCATAGCTTCCACCATCCTCATGTAGTAAGAAAAAAGGAACTGCTTCACCTGCAATTCCTCTGCTCCAGAGCGACAGACGGGGTTCGAACCCGCGACCCCGACCTTGGCAAGGTCGTACTCTACCAACTGAGCCACTGTCGCATATCTTCTTTTCGTTCCTCAGAACAATAAATACTATACTACACTACATTTATAATGTCAACAACTTTTTTGAAAAAATTCAATAAAATTTCAAAATGTCCTGACTGCCGAAACAGCCAGGACATTCGCTTGCTCCAAAATTATGATTTATTTTTCCTCTCCATATTTCTCCAGAAATCTCTGAATAATGGTTGCACACTCTGCACGGTTCGCACTTCCCTGCGGGTCAAGAAGAAGCTGTCCGTCAATCGTCTTTCCTGTGATGATTTCTTCTGCTACTGCCCATTTAAGTGCATCTACTGCAAATTCCTGTACCTCTCCTGCATCCGGGAAGCTACTGTAATCTCCGTCCTCTTTCAGTTCATATCCCTTATACTCTTTCGCATAACGGTACATCATCGTTGCCATCTGTGCGCGGGTTACCGGATCGTTTGGTCCGAACAAATCTGTTCCTGTATATCCTGTTACAATCTTCTTCTCGGCTGCCCACAGAACTGCATCCTTGAACCAGTCAGGCTCCGTTACGTCGGAGAATAAATCGGTATATTCCATTACAGGCATCTCATTCATCTTATGCAGTACTGCTGCAAACTGACCTCTTACCAATGTATTGGACGGTCCAAAATGTGTCGGATCCAAACCTGTCATCGTCTTCGCATAATAGTTATAAGCAACTGCATCATAATACCATGCGTCCTCTTCCACATCTACATATGGGAGCTTTGTTATTGGTGGTGTTGGCGGTTTCTTTTCTAACGCATCAGCTGCATCTGCAAGCGCCTTCTCTGCTTCATCAACTGCTTCCTGCTCTGCCTTCTCGTCTTCTAATACTTTCTTCGCCGCATCCAGAGCTTTTTCATATGCTGCCCAGCTATCCTCCGTATATTTCTCTTTATCCGTATCTGGTACTGCATGATCAACTGCTTCCTGCAATTTGCTCTTGTCCGCCTTATCAGGTTCTATTGGCTTTTCTTCCAGCGCCTTCACTGCGTTTTCAAGAGCGGTCACTGCATCATCTGCCATCTTCTGTGTTGCCGCTTCATTATCATTTACTTTCTTCGCATCTGCAAGTGCTGTCTCAACTGCTTCCCAGGTGTCAGCAGTATATTTATCCTTATCTAACTTCTCAGCATCTGCTATCGCCTTCTGAAGCGCTGTCTTATCTGTCTTAGGTGTTTCAGCCATCTTTGTTACAGCAATCTTGTAGTTGTCAATATAACCCTGGAAATATTCTCCATTGCCCCAGTTTGCTTTACCAATCTGAAGAATACTGTTTTCTCCAAAAATATCTGTCAAGCTATAAGTACAAGGCAGCTTCTGTATTTCTACACCATCTATGGAAAGAATCGTTTCTGTTTCATTATACTGCACTTCTACATGCGACCACTGATCATTTTTACCTGCGGTTGCTATACTGCCTTCCCCGCGGCCATTCAGATAACGTTCCACCATAAGGGTTCCATTATTCTGTATAAGAATACCTGTATAGATTTCGTTGCCGCCGGCCTGGCCTGCCGCACTCCGTGCCGCATAATACGGCCATCCTGTAGCTCCATGTGCTGTCGGCTTCATATCAAAGGATACCGTCATCGCCTGTACATTCGTCAGCAGGCTGCTTCCATCTTCCTTCGTTACATTTAAGAATTCGCTGCCATTCAGATACAAAGCTTTTCTTCCATCTACTTCTCTCAGTTCTCCTACCGGCTCTGCCACCGCCTGACCGCCTTTGAATCCGCTCTCTGCATCATCAAATGTAAAGTCAAGAAGAAGATCTACATTCTGCTCTAATAATTTCTGCGCGTCGGCAAGCGCCTTTACAGCTGCATCCACCTCTTCCTGTGTTGCGTCTGCATTTTCCATAACAGCCTCTGCTGCTGCTATCACATCCGCAATCTTTGCGGCTGCCCAGCTTTCTGCTGTATAATCATCTTCTTTTAATTGTTTCGCTGACGCAATTGCTCTCTGGAGCGCCATTTTATCCGAAATCACTCCCGAAGTCGTCTTTTCAAAATTCTTATAATTTGTCAGAACTGTCGAGTTGTTCTTCAGGAATGCACCAGAAGCATCTAACGCACGAATCTGTACCGTATTTGTCTTATTCTCTCCACTTCTGAGCATAGCATCACTTACAGTAAGAACTGCACGCCCGCTCTTTACATCTGCCTCTCCGGCCCGGATACCATTTACATAAAATGCAATCTTCTTTGCATTACTATTTGTAACAGATGCTGTAATTTCTGTCTTTCCTTCTCCTGCATCTTTAATCTCTGCTACCTCAAGTTCACCTGAACCTTTATATCTTCCAAGAGAAGCCAGCAGATTGTCTACAGATGTAAACTGCTTGTCCATCCACGCCACACGGAGCTTAATATAGTTCTTCATAGAGTTCACTGCATCTGCATATGTCTCACTCTGTGTATATTTTTTACTGCCGTCAGCAGCAATACTATATCCTGAATACTTATTATAAGTAGATGCCCATTTTGCGTCATTGGCTTCAGATGGTATGCGGTACTCTTCTGTAAGCCTGTCAATCTTTCCGCCGTCTTTAATCATATCTTCGATGACCGTACCACGAATTTCCTGCCATTTTTCATAAGCAAGTGTCATAAAATATGGATCCGAAGCCAGATATCTGTTCCAGTTTTCACGCTGATAAGCCTGTTCGCAGAAGCTGTCTTCCGTTGTATGCCATCCTGTAATGACAGAAGGACCTGTCATACTATACATATTGATATTTCCCCAGCACCAGTCAAAATCCCATGCCGGTCCCATCGTAAGCTTGCCATCCAGATCTTTATACATCAGCGTACTATTCTTCATGCCATCCCAGTTCATAGAATATTCTACCAGATACCAGTTCTGGAGCAGAGAATCAATATCATACAGCTCACTATAATGTACTTCCTCTCCGTCATATTCTGCATAATAGTCATCATCATGAATCGCATCTTCAAATGCCTGCAGATAAGTCTGTACATAATTCATCATGGACGGACTGGTTTTCGCATATTCCGGAGCTTCAAATATCATCGGATAGCCATATCTCGTACGGAACTTGGATATATTCTTGGAATCATCAATACGGAAATCCATATCCAGCGCAAATCCGCCGGTAAATTCCGGAATCTCATCCGTATAGTAATCTGCAACCTTATAAGTTGTTCCTTTGAAGGTGACATTGCCTGTGTCATACCAGCTAAAATCAAGTGTCATCTGCTCTTCCAGATCAGATGCATCTCCCTTGGATAAGCCCACTGCATCTGCAATCGCTGCGGCAATATCTTCTCCAAGCCCTTCCCAGTCAAAGACGTTGATCCGCGTCTCGCCAACTCTCTTATGCTCGCAGAGCTCGTAAAAGCCTACATATTCTCCGTTCATAACAAGTATGACAGGCTTTGAATCCATGACGCATGCCATTCCGATATCCTCCGCGAATTCATACATCAGCTGATTTCGCATATTTGTATGGTCAATTGCATTGGCAAGAAGAACCCAGTGCTTATTCTTACCCATTCCAAGAACATCCGTCTTCTTGTCAAGCTTAATCTTGAATGGTTTCTTTAATCCGTTGGAAAGAGAATAATCCCATGTAGAATTTCCACGTCCTTTAATCTCTGCCGCCCCATTATAGAGAACAGAGGATTTCGTATACTCATCATTTCCCTGCAGGCGCAGATTGGAATCTTTATATTCCTTTGTTGTCACGTCCCGGCCATCTTCCGTATCAATGTAAATAACCGGAAGGTCGCTCATATACATGCTGACGTTCCACTCTGCATTGCTATAATTCTTTGCTTTTACAACTACTTTGATAAACTTCTCTTTATCTGCTTCTGTCGGTGTATAGCTGTCACCTGTAATACTTGTCAGCGTCTTACCGCCAACACTCCACGTATAGCTGCACTGCAGATCTTCTGGTGCATTGGATATAACAACCGTAAGCTTCTGCCCCGGCTTTGCGTAACCCTGGTCAAATGCTGCCGTTACATTCGATACAACTGTCACATTAAATCTTCTCGACTTTCCATCGGAAGCGGAAGCAGTGAGTGTAACGGTTACCGGTGACATGACACCTTTCACTTTTGCCACAGCACCGTCAATTTCAATCACAGCCGGATTACTGCTTGTCCATGTAAGCGTCTTATCTCCAGCCGTAAGAGGCAGTTCAATATCCTGTGTGACCGAAGCTGCATTTTCCCCTTTTGCAAATCCAAGAGAAACGGACATCAGCCCAAGATACTCGGACGCTCCGCCTTCCTTACACATAACCGGAAGCGGATAAGAACCTTCGGATGCATACCATGCTGTCTCACTTAAGCCATCCGGAAGCACGCCTGACTTCAGCACGCTTTCTTCCAGTTCTGTACTGGATACTGCTCTTCCTGTGTCGAAAAGGAAATAAGAATTTGTCACACATCTGCTGTCCACATTGTAAGCAAAATTAGCAATTCCAGTTCCCAGATCACCTTTATAGCTAGTTCTTCCGGTATTCACACATCCGGTAATTGCTTTACACGGTGTAACAGAAACTCTACCAATGATACCGGAAGCATAATTATTATTCGTAGAACTGCCTGCCAGTATCTGTGCTCCGTTGTAAATATTTTTTACGGTAACGTAATTGTTTCCCATGTTTGCGTTTGTCCGGCATTCTCCAATCACTCCTGCCGCACCGACCGTATCGCTGCCGTTATCGGCATTTACAATCACATTGCCATCTAACACCGCGATATTTTCAATCTCCGCATAACCATTCACTTCTCCTGCCAGTGTTCCTGCCGCCGTAAATCCTCCATCCATATCCACAGTAAGACTTACATTTGCAAACACCAGATTGCTTACCCTGGCATAATCGGAAGCATTCGCTGATGCCACTACGCTGAACAGACCAATCTGCGCATAATCTGTCACCTGCCCTGACACGTCGATAGTCAGGTTGGAAATCAAATGTCCCTGCCCGTCAAAAGTACCGGAAAATACATGATTTCCTGAAACTGCCCCTTTCTCACCGTGCGTGCCGCCAATCGGAGTAAAGTTGATTCCACTCATATCCAGATCGTTTGTCAGCACATAGTCACCTGTCATTGGAAAAGCCGCATCTTTTCCAATCTTCGTAAGCTCTTCCGGGGTACTGATTTCAATTTTGCCGGCTTCGGCAGCCTCCGTCTCTGCCACTGCTCCCAATGCACCTGGGAATAACATTCCCACAAGCATAGTACAGATGCAGATAAGGCTCATCAGCCGGCATCGTAAACTTGTCTTTTTCATAAGACACCTCCTTCATAAAATTTTTATTGCAACTCTAATTGTTACCATTTCTTATAACACAGGGAACCAGCCGCCTCATGACTATTTCTCATATGCGTTCATAAACCGCTGAATAATAATTGCGCACTCTGCACGCAACGCATAACCTTGTGGGTCAATTATAGTTTCATTATACTTTCCGGTAATAATTCCACTTCCAACTGCCCATCTCATTGCTTCCTGCGCATATCCGGTTACCTTTGATGCATCTTCAAATTTACTATAATCGGTCTGGCTGCTCTTCGTATCATATCCCAGACTATTTGCGTAGCGGTACATCATAACCGCCATCTGCTCACGATTAATGTTATCCGCAGGACCAAAATTCTTCGTTCCGGTATATCCGGTTACAATCTCCTTGCTTGCCGCCCACAGAATTGCATCCGTATACCAGATTTCGGAAGCCACATCCGCAAACCGCCCTGTATATTCCATCTCCGGAGCTCCCTGCATACGATGGAGAATCACTGCAAACTGCGCTCTTACAATATTTTCAAAAGGTGCGAAGCAATCCGTATCCTTGCCTTTCATCAGCTCATTCTCATAGCAGTATTCTACTGCGTCATAGAACCATTTATGATCCGCATTTCCCTTTACGACATCTTTATACGGAAGCTTTATAACTGGTGGCTCCGGCGGCGCTTCTTCCTTTGTTCCGTTCTTTTTCTTCAATTCCAACGCCCGCGCCTTTGCTTTGAGCTCTTCTGCCGCTGCATCTGTCAGATTCTGGTCTGCATCTGCGTCCTTTATAACTGCCTCTGCCTGCTCAATCGCCTTCATCAATCCTTCTTTTACATCTTCTGTTACCCAGACATCATTCTTATCGATATCTTTTCCATCCACACTGACCTTTACAAGCTCTGCCTGCTTCTTCGCACTCTCCAATTCACTTTCCAGCGCTTTCTTGTCTGCCGGTTTTACACTGGCAAGTGTTTTTTCATAATAAGCCTTTAACTGCTTCGCACTCACTGCCTCATCATAAACCTTCACCTCATCAATCAGCCCGTCAAAGCTGGCATCCCAGCTATTTCCTCCCAGATAAAAACTCTGGGAAACAGAATTGAATGGATTCAGTATGTCCGCAGACTTTGCTGCTTCCTGTCCGTTTATATACAAAATTGTTGTTCCCTTATCGTATACATAAGTAAGCATGCTCCACTCACCTGTCTGAATTGCAGAAGGCGCTTCCAAATCATACCATACACCCGCCGCATCATCTCTGACACGGATTGCCGGAGTCTTACTTGTATTGCTGCACGGCATCATTGTCATCCATCTGCCGTCTCCTCTTGTATAGAACACTGCTGTATGGTCTGTCAAGGCATCCGGGCGCACCCAGAGATTAATCGTAAATGCTTCCGAATTTCCAGTATGTAATATGTTATTTTCCAGCCGGACAAGTCCGTCTGTATTAGTTCCGATTTTTTTATTTCTCAATGCCTGCCCCGTAACTCCCTTTTCATATACATACTCTCCTGAGCCGGGAGTAACCTTCCGATTATAAGAAGAAGAATCCCGCAGATTCCCATTCATCTGAATATCTGCCTGAAGGCTTCCCATATATGCTGGAACAGTGACGCTAATCATCTTCTCAGCAGAATAACCTTCCATAGAGAAAGTTACTTTAAAATCAACTACCGTATCCTTTTCCGGCCTTGACTGTATGAGCTTTCCTTCACTTGTAATCACATCCGGATTCAGAGACTCTACCTTTATGGTAACACCCTTATAAGAAATTTCCGGGAACGTGATATCACTTATGACAGTCTCCGGAAGTACATACTTTTCAAAAGCTGTCTTTGCCACTGCTTCTACATCTGCTCTCTTTCCCCAGATTCCAAGTCCGCTTCTCTTCTCTGTCAATCCCTGAGCCGGAGTATCCGCCGCTTCGGAAAGTCCGGTAAACACAAGACACTTTGTCCAGTTCTCCCAATCCCATGCGGTTGAAACAGTTACATCATAGACCGCATCACCAAGCTTCAGCTGTAACGTATGGTCTCCGGTCTGAATCCACGTGCCTTCATATGCTCCACTGATGGTGTGGTCTTCTTTTAATTCAATCACCTCATTGCCCCGTTTTACTGCACTGATTGGGCTCACAGACAAATCCTCTCTCAGCATTTCAACAATCTGATAAGCTCCCGGTATGCATCTGGTCGGTATCTTCTGCTCTTTTTCGCCTTCCACATATAACTCCGGAGATACTACCGGCCATCCGTCTTCTGTCCAGTAAACTTTACGTATATTCAGTCTCGTACCTCCCTGGGCAATTGTTTCCAGTCTGGCATTGTGGGACAGGAAATATTCATTTGTATCCGGATTGTACAAAAATGCACTGTGTGCGGTACTGTACCATCCATTATCCGGCTCAAAATAATATGGTGAAGTAATTTTAGTACCTATCTGCATCACCTGTTCATTATTGTAACCATTATTATCCATCGGAAGTCCATTATAATCATAATATGGCCCCTCTACATTTCTTGAACGCCCGATTCTTACATTATATGTATGGTCCAGACTTCCGTAAGACACATTCAGATAATAGTAGTCTGTATCCGGATTATACAAAATAGTTGGCCCCTCAATACTATTTCCATAAGAACTGCGGTAGGCAATTCGCTTACCCGGCATCCCATCCGGATTCTTTGGCATACAAGTCGCAGGATCTAACTCAAAGAGGAAGATTCCTCCAAAGAAAGAGCCAAATGTCATCCATAACTTTCCGTCTTTATCATAGAAAACAGAAGGATCTATCGCATTATGAGACTTTCCGTCCCCATCCTTTGACACAACTGTATTTCCAGCCTGTACAAATTCACCTTTCGGAGAATTGGAGAGCCACAGGCGAATCTGGGAATTTCTTGTTCCAAAGGTGGAAGCCGAATCCCACAGTGCATAAGTATAAGTTTTCCCTTCATATTCCACCGGTTCTCTCAACTTGATAATACACGGCGCCCACGCATTGCCGCCCCGATTCGTATCCTCCTTCGTCCAGTGTACCAAATCTTTACTAGAGCGGATTTCATTAGAGTTTGTGAAATAACAATACCATGTCTTTGTCTCCTGCTCATAATAAAATTCTGTATCATGCACATATCCTGTATTCTGCTTATAATCCTCGTAATTCTTAAAGCCTTCCGGCGCTTCCGGATATACCGGCTCTTCCCCTTCAATCTCCACATGACCGCTTACGTCCACTACGGACGATTCGATTGGTTCTTTCGCATATGCACACACGGACACTGGTGAAACCAGCATGGATGCAATCAAAATACCAATGCAAATTTTTTTCATAATATCCTCCTTCTACTTTCTGACTTTCAGAAATTTTAACACGTTTTTAAGTATTATACACTATATTCTAGCAAAATCCAATTGACATTTTCTATATTATTAAAGCTGGTTTTTTATAACTTTTTTAATCATACACATCGTACTTTCCCTGATTTTTGCTTTTTCAGTATAATTTTTCCACAAAAAGAGGGGTAAAACAGGGTATAATATGTTATTATTAAAAGCAATAGCAAAGAAATGAAATAGAAAATGAGGTGATAAAAATGAAATGCACCTTAATGCATAAACAAAAAGCAGTTGCCGATATCGAGCTTGACAACACCACTGGCTTTATAAAGAAAATCAATGCAGTATATGCCCCAGAGCATCTGCCGATTGGTATTCCTGTGCACAGAGGAACTGCGGACCGCACAGCACTCAACGAATGGTGGACAGACCGCTCTATCCCTGCAAGCCGTTCCGGTATCCGCGAGGCACTCGAAACGCTGGAGATATCCAGTACAAAAATGCTTCTTATACGCTGTTATGGTCTGAGCCTTTCCGACCAGTATTGGATCTGTCCCGAACGCTCGGGTCTTACATGGGAGCAGGTAAACTTTTTTGATAACGTCTTCTCGAATGACATTGGTGATGTACTGTTTGGGATGAATAAAAAACCGGACGCACTCAACCTCAGTTCCCCGGACAACACCTCGGATGGTAACTTAAAGAAAAGATGGAAGATCATTGACGGCAGACGCTGTCTTGTGAAAGGCGGCTCCAACCCATTCCGCCAGCAGCCCTTCAATGAAGTGATTGCAGCAGGAATCATGAAACGGCTTGGCATCCCTCATGTTCCATATACGCTCACATGGAACAAAAGCGCACCTTATTGTATCTGTGAGGACTTTGTCTCAAAGGATACTGAACTTATAACTGCATGGCGCATTATACAGGCACAGAAAAAAAATAATAACACTTCGGTATATCAGCATTTTATAAACTGTTGTGAGACTCTTGGGATAGACGATGCTGTGCCTTTCCTCGACCGAATGATCGTACTCGATTATATCATTGCCAATGAGGACAGGCACCTGAATAACTTCGGTCTGCTTCGAAATGCCCAAACACTGGAATGGTGCGGGTTTGCCCCAATTTATGACAGTGGTTCCTCTCTCGGCTATGATAAAGTCGCAGGGCAAATCCTCACGGAGCGTGATGTGAAATGTAAGCCATTTAAAAAACATCACACCGAACAACTTGGCCTTGTATCTGACTTTAGCTGGATTGACTTCGACCACCTTGCTGATGTGGACGAACTGATCACAAAAACACTGTCTGTGGAGAATGCAAAGGAATATATGGACGATAACCGCATCAAAGCCATAGTGAAAACGGTCAACCGGCGTATCCAGAACCTAAGGCAGTTATCCATGACAAAGCCTCTGACAAAGGTCGATTCCACCAAGGATGATGTGGAAGAAAATATTGCAGAAGATTATTCACCAAAGATGAGCATATAACTCCTTAAAAAAGGACAGACACTGTTTCAGCATCTGTCCTTTTTTATTTCTGTTTTCTATTACATTTTTTGCAAAAACTAAAATCTTAAGCCTTTCCGTTACTTCCAAGAACGTTAACGATCTTATGAGCAACCAT
>CALFCS010000103.1 GCA_937950565.1 uncultured Lachnospiraceae bacterium | reverse complement strand
GACAGCAGAAAGCAACTCAGGCTCGTGGCCGTGTTGATAAGTTCAATAAGAAATATGGAATGGGCAAATAAGATTGCAAGTAACGGGGTGAGGTTTTTATATCTCACCCCTTTTATCATTATATAGGAAATTTTGTTCATCGCAGGACACAGAATAAAGAGGTAATTATGAAATCATCAAATATCGGAGGTCAGGCTGTATTAGAGGGCATTATGATGAGGCATAAAGATGAGTATGCCGTAGCAGTCAGAAAGCCGGACGGCGAGATCATTGTACAAAAGGAGCAGTATCATAGTGTTATAAAGTGGAAAAATCTTACAAGGATACCATTTGTCAGAGGCGTGTTTAATTTTGTGGATTCTATGGTTCTTGGAATTAAGACATTGACTTATTCGGCAAGCTTTTATGAGGAAGAGGAAGAAGCTCTGACAGAAAAAGAAGCGGAGAAAAGGGAAAAACAGGAAAGTATCATTATGGCAGGAACGGTTGCTTTTTCCGTTCTTATGGCAGTAGCGATTTTTATGGTGCTTCCATATGTTCTTTCTTCATTTTTAAAGCCATTTATAGAATCCTATCGTATGCGTACGATTATAGAAGGATTTGTGCGTATCGGTATATTTATTCTCTATGTGCTTCTTATATCCCGGATGAAGGATATTCAGCGGACCTTTATGTATCATGGGGCAGAACATAAATGTATTAACTGTATCGAGCATGGTCTTCCTCTTACGGTAGAGAATGTGCGGGTCAGTTCCAGGCTGCATAAGAGATGTGGAACCAGTTTCCTGTTTTTTGTGCTGGCAATTAGTATTATTTTATTGTTATTGATTCATGTGGAATCCCCTGTTATGAGAGTCGTGGTGAGAGTTGCACTGATTCCGGTGATTGCGGGTATTTCATATGAGGTGCTGAAGCTGGCTGGGAGCAGTGAGAATCCGGTTGTGAATATGCTTAGCAAGCCTGGACTTGCAGTGCAGAGGCTTACGACAAAGGAACCGGATGACAGTATGATTGAAGTGGCAATTCAGGCAGTAGAGGCCGTATTTGACTGGAGAACTTATGAAGCAGAAAATTTTGACACTGCAGCAGATGCATAGAGAAGGAACAAAGCTCCTTGAGAATGCAGGAATTCCGGACGCATCTTTAGATGCGTGGCTTTTGCTTTCTTTTGTAACGGGACTTGACAGAGCATCCTATTATGGAAGGATGGGAGAAGCCGTAGAGACGGAGAGGGCAGAGCGATATTATGAGGTTATTAAAAGACGAAGCCGAAGGATTCCGCTCCAGCATATTACCGGAGAACAGGAATTTATGGGGTATGCGTTCTGTGTAAATGAGCATGTGCTTATCCCAAGGCAGGATACAGAGACGCTTGTAGAGGAGGCGCTTAAGAGATTAAAGGCGGGAATGCGTATTCTTGATCTGTGTACCGGTTCGGGATGTATTCTTCTCAGTGTTTTAAAAATGGGAGAAGAAAGTATGCATATAAAAGGACTTTCCGGGGTCGGGACAGACATATCGAAAGAAGCTCTTGCAGTGGCGGAAAGAAATGCAGGCAGGCTGGGTGTGGAAGCAGACTTGCGTCAGGGAGATCTTTTCGCGAATGTGGAAGGCAGGTTTGATATGATAGTGTCGAATCCGCCTTATATTCCGACAAAGGTTATCGAGGGACTGCAGGAAGAGGTAAAACTACATGATCCATATATTGCGTTAGATGGAAAAGAGGATGGGTTATATTTTTATAAAAAGATTATAAGAGAAAGCAAGGCTTATTTAAAAGAAGGCGGATGTCTGCTGTTTGAAATCGGACATGACCAGGCAGAAGCAGTATCAGCGCTCATGCGGGCGGCCGGATACAGGGATATTTGTGTAAAAAAGGATTTATCAGGACTTGACCGTGTAGTGTCTGGTATGTAAAATGTAAAAGGATTACATATTTGGAAATATGTTGAAGGAGGAAATACAATGTTTGACAGATTAGAGGATTTGCTCATCCGGTTAGAGGAAATCTTAAGTGAACTGCAGGAGCCGGATGTGGCAAATGACCAGAACAGGTTCCGCAAGCTTATGAAAGAGCAGAATGAGCTGACTCCGATTGTGGAAGCATATAAAGAATACAAAGAATGTAAACAGGCAATTGAAGACAGTCTTCAGATGTTAGAGGAAGAGTCTGATGAAGAAATGAGAGAGCTTGCAAAGGAAGAACTCAATATTTCGAAGAACAGGGTAGAAGAGCTGGAGCATGAGCTTAAGATTTTACTGCTTCCGAAAGATCCGAATGACGATAAGAACGTAATTGTAGAAATCCGTGCCGGAGCAGGCGGGGATGAGGCAGCGCTTTTTGCGGCTGAAATATATCGTATGTATCTTCATTATGCAGAAAGCAAACGCTGGAAGGTGGAATTGGTAGAATGCGAAGAAATCGGCATCGGCGGAATGAAAAACGTGACTTTTATGATAAATGGAAATGGTGCGTATTCAGTAATGAAGTATGAATCCGGCGTACACCGCGTACAGCGTGTACCGGAGACAGAATCCGGCGGACGTATCCACACATCGACGATAACAGTAGCAGTGATGCCGGAAGCAGAAGATGTAGATGTTCAGATTGATGAAAAAGATATCCGTATCGATGTTATGCGTGCATCCGGAAATGGCGGACAGTGTGTCAATACAACAGATTCTGCGGTAAGACTGACCCATTATCCGACCGGAATCGTAATTTACAGCCAGACAGAGAAATCACAGCTTCAGAATAAGGAAAAAGCATTTGCCCTTTTAAGAGCTAAATTATACGATTTGGAATGTCAGAAACAGCATGACGCAGAAGCAGAAGCAAGAAAAAGTCAGATTGGAACAGGAGACCGTTCCGAAAAAATCCGTACTTACAACTTCCCGCAGGGCCGGGTGACCGACCACCGGATCGGACTGACATTATACAAACTCGACAAAATCATGAACGGAGATATCCAGGAAATCATTGATGCCTGTATCGCGGCCGACCAGGCAGCCAAACTTGCATCTATGAACGAATAGCATGAACACAGAATCATAAACAGGAGACACGGACAGCTTTGCTGGCTTGTGGCTCCTGTTGTTAATCTGGGTGGGTTCTCTCAATATTTTTTTGTCACATTAAAAAAAATGTGATATACTTCATTTTGTATGTAAAGAATAGATAGAAAAAGATAGAAAAGACAGAAGGTTAAAGTATGGAAGAAATTCAGTTTAAGAGAGCAGAATTAGAAGACAAAGAAATTATAACAAAATATTTCAAACATCATACGAGCAGGAGCTGTGAGCGGACATTTGTGAATGTATTTCTGTGGTCCAGGCAGTATCCGGTGAAATGGGCTGTCATTGAAAATGCCCTTGTTTTTAAAAGCGAAGATGATACGCACGTGTCTTTCGCTTTTCCGGCAGGGGAAGACGAATGTATCAAAAAAGCGATGGATGTCATGAAAAAATACAGTGAGAGTAAAGGATATCCATTCAGCATGTATAATGTGACACCGGACAATTTTGAAAAACTGGAGGAGTGGTATCCGGGAAGGTTTCAGATTGAATATGTCAGAGATGTGGCAGATTATGTGTACGAGTCTGAAAAGCTTGCATCACTTTCCGGAAAGAAGCTTCATGCCAAGAGAAATCATATTAATAAATTCAAAACCGTTTATGCGGACCGGTGGAGCTATGAACCTATGACAACAGACAATGTGGAAGAATGTTTTCAGATGGCGCTGAAGTGGAGAAATGAGAATGGCTGCGAGGAAGACCCGGAGAAAAATGCGGAGATGTGTGTGACACTGAATTCTCTCCGGCTGTTTGAGGAGTTAGAATTAAAAGGCGGTGTTTTAAGGCTGGATGGAAAGATTATAGCATTTACAATTGGGGAACCAGTCTGTTCGGATACTTTTGTTGTACACATCGAGAAAGCGTTTGCAGATATACAGGGTGCATATCCTATGATTAACCAGCAGTTCGTGGAACACGAATGCATGGATTATAAATATGTAAACAGAGAAGAAGATACGGGGGCGGAAGGATTAAGGAAGGCGAAGCTTTCCTATCGTCCGGTATTCCTGGTTGAAAAAGGCAAGGTAACAGAAAAGGAGAGATAACAGATGATAGCAGAAAAGATGAAAAACATGGTAGCAAATAGTTCAGCCATCCGTGCAATGTTTGAGGAAGGAAACAGACTGGCGGAGATTTATGGTGCAGAAAATGTATTTGATTTCAGCCTTGGCAATCCGAATGTGCCGGCGCCGGAAGCTGTAAAGAAAGCAATCTTAGAATTGCTGGAAGAAGAAGACCCGATTGCCCTTCATGGATATACCAACAGCAACAGCGGTTATGCAGATGTAAGACAGGCAGTTGCAGATTCTCTGAATGAGCGGTTTGGTACAAAATTTGAGGGAAAGAATATTGTGATGACAGTGGGCGCTGCAGGAGGCTTAAATGTAATCCTGAAGTCGCTGATTAATCCGGGAGATGAAGTCATTGCTTTTGCGCCGTATTTTGGCGAGTATCGTTCTTATACAAACAATTATGACGGCGTACTTGTAGAAATATCACCGAATACAGTAGATTTCCAGCCGAAACTTGATGAATTTGAGGAGAAGATTACTCCGAAGACAAAAGCGGTTATTATTAATACGCCGAACAATCCGACCGGTGTTGTGTATTCGGAGGAGACGATAAAGAAGCTTGCCGCTATCATGGAGGCAAAACAAAAAGAATATGGTACAGATATTTTCCTGATTTCTGATGAGCCGTACCGTGAACTGGTCTATGATGGAGTGGAAGTGCCATATCTGACAAAATATTATGACAATACAATTGTTGGATATTCCTACAGTAAATCTCTGTCTCTTCCGGGAGAGCGAATCGGTTATCTTGTAATTCCGGATGAGGTAACGGACAGTGAGGATGTATTGTCTGCGGCAAATGTTGCGACACGAATTCTCGGATTTGTAAATGCGCCGACCCTGCAGCAGAAAATTGTTGCAAAATGCCTGAATGAAAAGACAGATATTTCTTATTATGACCGTAACAGAGAGACTCTGTATCATGGGTTGAAGGAGTGCGGATTTGAATGCATCAAACCGGAAGGCGCTTTTTATCTTTTCGTTAAAGCCCCGGTAGAGGATGAGAAGGCATTCTGCCAGACAGCGAAGAAATACAATCTGTTACTTGTTCCGGGAAGCTCCTTTGCTTGTCCGGGTTATGTAAGGCTGGCATATTGTGTATCTTATGAGACGATTGTAAATTCATTGCCGAAGTTTAAAGAGCTTGCAAAAGAATATGGCTTGGTGTAACAGAAGATAGATGCGGAGCAAGAAAGGATTTAGAATGAAAGCATTTGAAAAAAATATTCGTAAAGTAGAGCCCTACGTTCCGGGAGAGCAGCCACAGCAGAAGGTCATAAAATTAAATACGAATGAAAATCCATATCCGCCTGCGCCGGGTGTCACGAAAGCGCTGGAAAGTATAGATTCAGACAGACTCAGGCTTTACCCGGATCCGACTGCAGGTGTGCTTGTGAAGGAGCTTGCAGATTTTTATCACGTAAATCCGGAACAGGTATTTGTAGGAGTCGGCTCAGATGACGTATTGTCCATGTGCTTTCTGACATTTTTTAATTCAGAAAAGCCGATATTATTTCCGGATATTACATATTCTTTTTATAAAGTGTGGGCAGATTTGTACCGGATTCCTTATGAGTGCCAGAAGCTGGATGAGAATTTCCGGCTGGTGAAGGAAGATTATTATAAAGAAAATGGCGGAGTCATCTTCCCGAACCCAAATGCACCGACGGCTCTCTATGAGGAGCTGGATGTTGTAGAGGACATTATTGCACACAATCAGGATGTCATTGTGATTGTGGATGAAGCATATGTGGATTTTGCAGGGCGCTCGGCACTGGAGCTGATTGACAAGTACGACAATCTGATTGTTGTACAGACCTTTTCCAAAGCACGTTCTATGGCAGGTATGAGGATTGGCTATGCAATTAGTAATCCCACATTGATTCAATACCTGAATGATGCAAAATATTCGTTCAACTCATATACGATGAACCAGACATCTCTTGTCTGCGGGGCAGAAGCAGTCAAGGATAAGGAATATTTTGAGGGGTGTATCCGTAAAATTATTCATACGAGAGAGTGGGCGAAGGAAGAGTTAAGAGAACTGGGATTTGAATTTCTGGATTCCCGTGCGAACTTTATCTTTGCCACACATCCGGATTACGATGCAAAGGAGCTGTTTGAAGCCATGAAAGCAGAAGGAATCTATGTGAGATACTGGGGAAGTGAGCGTATTGAGCAGTATATGCGGATTACGATCGGTACGGAAGAAGAAATGAAGACTATGTTTGCATTTTTAGAAGATTATATGAGAAAATAAGGAGAAATCTATGACAGAGACATTAGTACAGGGCATTATTGATCTGCTCGGGGGAAGTGTGGGAAAAGAAGCAATTGTATTTATTATATCCATGATTCCGATACTGGAGCTAAGAGGGGCGCTTCTTGTCGCAGGCCCGCTTCTTGGTGTACCGGTAGCTACGGCGATACCGTTAAGTATTATTGGCAATATCATACCGGTTCCGTTTATTCTGCTTTTGATTACACCGATTTTTAATTGGATGAAAGGTACAAAAAGGCTCAAGCCGCTTGTAGATAAATTAGAAGCAAAGGCGATGAGCAAGAGTGACAAGATTGAAAAATATGAATTCTGGGGACTGGTACTTTTTGTGGGGATTCCCCTTCCGGGAACAGGAGCATGGACCGGTTCACTGATTGCCGCGCTTCTTGGGGTAAAGTTTAAGAAGGCATTTCCGGCGGTGATTCTGGGAATCTGTATGGCAACCGTGATTATGTGGTTTATATCTTATGTGTTACTGGGAAACGTACAGCTTTTGGGATAAGGACAGAGGAGAAAGAAAATGGCGATGAAGATTAACAAGGTACTGCCTTCACCGGATGAACTGAAGGCGGAATATCCTTTATCAGACAAACTTAAGAAACTGAAAGAGGAAAGAGACCGGGAAATAAGAGAAATATTTACAGGAAAAACAGATAAGTTTGTGGTAATTGTCGGACCTTGTTCCGCCGATAATGAAGATGCGGTGTGCGAATATGTCAATCGTCTGGCAAGGCTGAATGAACAGGTGAAGGAACGACTCATGCTGATTCCGAGAATTTATACAAATAAGCCAAGGACAACAGGCGAGGGGTATAAAGGGATGCTGCATCAGCCGGATCCGGATAAAGCGCCGGATCTGTATGCCGGAATTATTGCCATCCGTAAGATGCATCTTCGTGCCATGGAAGAAAGCGCTCTTACGGCGGCAGATGAGATGTTGTACCCGGAAAACAGAAGTTATCTGGATGATATTCTGTCTTATGAAGCGATTGGCGCCCGCTCAGTAGAGAATCAGCAGCACAGGCTGACAGCCAGCGGCATGGACATTCCGGTGGGAATGAAGAATCCTACCAGCGGCGATTTATCTGTGATGTTAAATTCCGTTATTGCCGCACAGGGGGGACACCGGTTTATTTACCGTGGGCAGGATGTACAGACAGATGGGAATGAGCTTGCGCATGTGATTTTAAGAGGCGGTGTGGATAAGTATGGAACCTGCATCCCCAATTATCATTATGAAGATTGCGTAAGACTCTGGGAACTGTATCAGAAAAAGGAATTAAAAAACCCTGCTGCGATTATTGACGTCAATCATTCGAATTCGAATAAGGCATACAAGGAGCAGATACGTATTGTCAGTGAGGTTCTTCACAGCCGGAGGATGAATCCGGAGCTTCGGATGCTTATAAAAGGAGTTATGATAGAGAGTTATCTGAGAGAAGGGAGGCAGGATATCAGTGAGAATATGGTATATGGACAATCCATAACCGACCCTTGTATCGGATGGAAAGATACAGAGAGGCTGGTTATGGAAATCGCAGAGAAATGTTAAGATTTATCGCGTAATTCAAGTAAATCCATATATTTAAATAAATCTTTTTTAGATTCTGAAGAGAGATAATTGTAACGGGTAAGCAATTCTTCTGTCTTGTTGCCCGGAGGATTTGGGGTCGGAGACAGTTCAATGGAGTTCCCATCATCCAGAAGATAATCGACAGATACATGAAACAAATTAGCAAGAGCTGTCAGTTTTTCATGAGAAGGCTGACGGTTTTTTGTCTCATATCCGGCAATTGTAGAGCGTGCAACGTTCAGACGGGCTGCAACATATTTTTGTGTCATATCATTTTCGCGGCGTAAAGCCTTTAATTTTTCATCAAATGGCATGTCAGGGTACTCCTTTCTATATGGTATGGTTTATTTTACCAGCTGTTGCATTAAAGAACATGCAAAGTGTCAAATATCAACAAAGTGTTGCTCTGGGAGTTCCCGAAGGGAACATTTGATTACCCCGTTGACATGGAAAAAGAAACTTCATATAATTTAAATAGAACGTTGAACAGATTGGTGGAAATGAGGGACAGATGGAATGATAATAGCGAAAAATGATGAGAAAAAGCGCAGCCGGGTATGGGGAATCACGATGATCGTTTCTTCTCTGGTGATTATTATGACTGCGGTGTATCTTTTGATGAAGATGTTTATGGCAAATCCATTGGAGGGAGTATGGGAGAGTGAGGACGGCAGCCTCATTATGGATATAAGAGCCAATGGAAAAATTCTGGCAGTTATTTCAGAGGTTCCGGTAGTGACGTCGAGTCTGGATGAAAATGTAGAGGCGGCTGTTGAGATGTCGTCTGTAATTGACAGGGATGCAAAGACAATTACGATTCAGGCAGAAAGAGAAGCGCTGGAAGAATCTGCGGAGAAATCAGATGGAGCATATACAGCAGAGTTTCTTAAGAGCTCTCTTCAGTATTTGACAACAACATTTGATTACAGTGTGGAGAAAGAAGAGCTTACACTTACAGAGCGTGAGTATGGTGAACAGCTTACGTTTACAAAGCAATAAAGGAAATCCCTCTATTATGATAGAGGGTTTTTTCGGCTTTTGAAGAAAAGAAAAATTATAAGAGGTGAAAATATGTACAGAGAGCATACAAAGAAAATTACAATTGGAAATGTGGAGATTGGCGGTGGAAATCCAATCGCTATTCAGTCTATGACGAATACCCGCACGGAAGATGTAGAAAAGACAGTCGCACAGATTTTAGAGCTTGAGCGTGCGGGTTGTGAGATTATCCGGTGTGCGGTTCCTACGATGGAAGCGGCAGAAGCGCTTGCCGGGATAAAGAAGCGGATTCATATTCCGCTTGTTGCGGACATTCATTTTGATTACCGCCTTGCAATTGCGGCAATCGAACATGGTGCAGATAAGATTCGGATTAATCCGGGAAATATCGGAGATGTATCCAGAATAAAGGCAGTGATTGAGAAAGCAAAAGAATATCATGTCCCTATACGGGTCGGTGTAAATAGCGGCTCGCTGGAAAAAAATCTGGTGGAAAAATATGGGGGCGTAACGGCAGAAGGGCTGGTGGAAAGTGCGCTTGACAAAGTACATATGATTGAAGAACTTGGCTACGAAGAATTGGTGGTCAGTATTAAATCGTCCGATGTTCTGATGTGTGTTAAGGCCCACGAATTAATTGCAGACAAATGTCCGTATCCGCTTCATGTCGGCATTACGGAGGCGGGTACTTTGCTTGCCGGAAATATTAAATCCTCTATTGGACTGGGTCTGATTTTAAATCAGGGAATCGGAGATACAATTCGTGTATCATTAACCGGAGACCCAGTGGAAGAGATTAAATCGGCAAAGCTTATTCTGAAGACATTGGGACTTCGAAAGGGCGGTATCGAGGTAGTGTCCTGTCCGACCTGCGGGAGAACGAAAATAGATTTGATTGGACTTGCGGGTAAGGTGGAAGCGATGGTTTCAGATATTCCGCTTGATATTAAAGTTGCTGTTATGGGATGTGTTGTAAACGGCCCGGGGGAGGCAAAAGAAGCAGATATCGGAATCGCCGGGGGAATAGGGGAAGGACTTCTCATTAAAAAGGGTGAAATTATAAAAAAGGTGAAAGAAGACGAACTATTAGAGACATTGAGACAGGAGCTGCTTAATTGGAATGAGTAAATTATTTTTTGATGTATTTCCCACTCTGAAAATGCCGGAGGACAGGAAAGCTTTCTTTACAGACGTACAGGTGGAAAAGGTCGCAACAAATACGATGCGGACCTTTATTAAGGTGTATCTGCGAAGTACGCATCTCATCCCAAAGCATATAATATATGAGACGGAGCAGATGATAAAAATACAGCTTTTTGCCCAGAACAGGATACAGATAGAGATACGGGAGACGTATGAGCTTTCTGCACAATATACACCTGAAAATATTATGCAGGAATACTATGAGAGCTTCCTGGAGGAATTGAACCAAAGAAGTGTGGTAGAGCGCAGTATGTTCCAGAATGCAAGGTATGCGTTCGAAGATGAGAATATTCTTTGCCTTCAGCTGACTGATACCATTGTGGCGCAGGGAAAGAAAGAGTCCCTTGCCCTTTATCTGAAGGAAGTATATGAGAAGCGGTTTATGCATCCGATAGAAGTACGGGTCATGTATAAAAAAGCAGAGGAAAGTAAGCTTAAGTATAATGATATGAAGCTCCGCCAGGAGGTAGAGTCGATTCTGAGTCAGGCAGAGAATGTAAAAAAACAGAAGGAAGAGCAGAGACAGTCTGAAGCGGAGAAAAAAAGCACGCCAAAAGAAAAGAAATCAGCAAAGACATTTATTCCCCACACGAAAGCGGCAGCCGGTGCAGATGGACTTGTCTATGGAAGAGCGTTTGATGATGAGACGATAGAGCTTTCCCAGGTTGTTGGTGAGATGGGAGAGATTACCTTCCGGGGCAAAGTAATTAGTTTTGAAACAAGAGAAATACGAAATGAAAAAACCATTGTCATGTATGCGGTTACGGATTTTACGGATACGATTATGGTAAAGATGTTTGTGCGAAATGACCAGCTTGCAGATGTGCTTGCGGAAGTGAAAAAGGGTGCGTTTCTGAAAATAAAAGGGGTAACGACGATTGATAAATTTGACGGAGAACTGACCATAGGCTCTGTGTATGGAATTAAGAAGATTTCGGATTTTACGGAGTCAAGGGTGGATACGGCTCCGGAGAAGAGAGTGGAGCTACATTGTCACACAAAAATGAGTGATATGGATGGTGTATCAGAGGTTAGAGATATTGTAAAACGGGCGCACGATTGGGGACATAAAGCGATTGCAATTACCGATCATGGAGTTGTGCAGGCATTTCCGGATGCAAATCATTATATCGAGACTTTGGATAAAGACGACCCGTTTAAGGTGATTTACGGGGTAGAGGGATATCTGGTGGACGATCTTCAGGATATTGCGGTAAATGAAAAGGGGCAGCCACTGAAAGGGACGTACGTTGTATTTGACCTTGAGACAACCGGATTCAGCCCCATTAAAGATAAGATTATTGAAATTGGCGCCGTAAAGGTTGAAAACGGACAGATTACGGAAAAGTACAGTACGTTTGTAAATCCCAGAGTGCCGATTCCATTTCAGATTACACAGCTTACCAGTATTACGGACCAGATGGTGATGGATGCGCCGGATATTGAGACGATACTGCCGGAATTTCTGGAGTTTGTGGGTGATGCGGTCCTTGTGGCGCATAATGCAGGCTTTGATGTGGGATTTATCGAGCAGAACTGCAGATATCAGGATATCGTGCCGGATTTTACATCCGTGGATACGGTAGGACTTGCGCGGGTACTTCTTCCTACTCTTTCTAAATTTAAGTTAAATGTAGTGGCGAAAGCTCTGAACGTTTCCCAGGAACATCATCACCGGGCAGTAGATGACGCCAGGGTGACAGCAGAAATTTTTGTAAAATTTATTAAGATGCTGGAGGATATGGATATTCATACGCTGGATAAGCTGAACCAGTTTGGCGCACATAATGCGGATGCGGTGAAAAAGCTTCCGACCTATCATGTAATTATACTGGCGAAAAATGATATAGGAAGGGTGAATCTTTATACACTTATTTCCAAATCCCATCTTACTTATTATGCGAGACGCCCGAGAATTCCGAAAAGTGAGCTGTCGAAACACAGGGAAGGACTGCTTGTGGGCAGCGCCTGTGAGGCAGGAGAACTGTATCAGGCGATTTTAAATGATAAATCCGAGGAGCGTATTGCCAAAATTGTAAACTATTACGACTATCTGGAGATACAGCCGCTTGGAAATAACCGGTTTATGATTGAAAGTGACAGGATTACAAAGGTAAAAAATGAGGAAGATTTAAAAGAGATAAACCGTAAGATTATAAGTCTGGGAGAACGGTTTAACAAACCTGTGGCGGCAACCTGTGACGTTCATTTTCTGGACCCGGAGGATGAAGTATACCGCCGGATTATTATGACGGGGAAAGGATTTACAGATGCGGATAATCAGGCTCCGCTTTATCTTCATACGACAGATGAGATGCTTGCGGAGTTTGAATATCTTGGCTCTGCGAAAGCACGGGAGGTCGTGATTGATACTCCGAATAAAATCGCGGATATGATTGAGAAAATTTCCCCGGTGCGTCCGGATAAATGTCCGCCTGTAATCCCGGATTCCGATAAGACGCTTAAGGATATCTGCTATAAGAAGGCACATGAAATGTATGGGGAAAATCTGCCGGAGATTGTAACGGAGCGTCTGGAAAGAGAGCTGCACTCGATTATTTCAAATGGATTTGCAGTTATGTATATTATTGCGCAGAAGCTTGTGTGGAAGTCCAATGAGGACGGGTATCTGGTCGGCTCCCGTGGCTCAGTCGGCTCTTCTTTTGTTGCGACAATGGCGGGAATTACGGAAGTAAATCCTTTGAGTCCGCATTATTATTGTAAAAAATGTCATTACAGTGATTTTGAATCAGAAGAAGTCCGGGCATTTGCCGGCGGCTGTGGCTGGGATATGCCGGATAAATTATGTCCGGTGTGTGGAGAACCTCTGGCAAAAGACGGATTTGATATTCCGTTTGAGACCTTTCTTGGGTTTAAAGGGAATAAAGAGCCGGATATTGACTTGAATTTTTCCGGAGATTATCAGAGCCATGCGCACAAATATACGGAGGTTATCTTTGGAGAGGGACAGACCTTCCGTGCCGGAACCATTGCGACGCTTGCAGATAAGACAGCATATGGATATGTGAAAAATTATTACGAGGAGAGGGGACAGCGGAAGCGAAAGTGTGAAATTGACAGAATCGTACAGGGGTGTACCGGAATCCGGCGGAGTACCGGACAGCATCCGGGCGGTATTATTGTACTTCCTCATGGAGAGAATATTAATTCCTTCACTCCGGTGCAGCATCCGGCAAATGATATGAACACGGATATTATCACGACGCATTTTGATTATCATTCCATTGACCATAATCTGTTAAAGCTCGATATACTGGGGCACGATGACCCGACGATGATCAAATCGCTGGAGGCATATATCAGTTCTCCGGATATGGAAAATGAATATAATGAGACTGACCACCCGTTTGTTGCGACGACGATTCCGCTGGACGATAAAGATGTGATGTCACTGTTTCATGATACATCGGCGCTTGGAATCACACCGGATGATATTAGCGGATGTCCGGTAGGATGTCTTGGTATTCCGGAATTTGGTACGGATTTTGTAATTCAGATGGTCGTGGATACAAAGCCTCAGACCCTTTCTGATTTGATACGGATTTCCGGCTTGTCCCATGGGACAGATGTATGGCTGAATAATGCCCAGGAATTGATCAAGAGTGGGAAAGCGACCATTTCCACAGCTATTTGTACACGAGACGATATTATGACATATTTGATTAATAAAGGAATGGACAGTGAAGAGTCCTTTACGATTATGGAGCGTGTCCGAAAAGGGACGGTAGCAAAGGGAAAATGCAAGGAGTGGCCGCAGTTCAAGAAAGATATGGAGGAACATGGGATACCGGATTGGTATATCTGGTCCTGTGAGAAGATTAAATATATGTTCCCGAAAGCCCATGCGGCGGCTTATGTTATGATGGCATACCGGATTGCGTACTGTAAGATTCATTATCCGCTTGCCTATTATGCGTCATATTTTGGGATTCGTGCGGATGCATTTTCTTATGAGATCATGTGTCAGGGGAAAGAAGCGTTACAGCGTTATATGGATGATTATAACAGACGTTCTGATTCACTTAGTAAGAAAGAGCAGGATACGATGAAGGACATGCGTATCGTGCAGGAAATGTATGCGAGGGGATTTGAGTTTCTTCCTATTGATATCTACAAGGCTAAGGCAACGAAGTTCCGGATTATAGACGGAAAGCTGATGCCGCCGTTTTCCAGTATTGACGGGATGGGAGAAAAAGCTGCACAGGCAGTGGAGGATGCGTCAAAAGACGGCCCGTATCTTTCAAGGGATGATTTCAGACAGCGGACAAAGGCCAGCCAGACCGTGATCGACTATATGACGAACCTGGGGCTTCTGGGAAATCTTCCACAGTCCAACCAGTTGTCCTTATTTGATTTGTAAAAAGGAGTGTCTTTGGATGATAAATAAAAAATATAAGGGAATCCTTTATATTATAATATCAGCGTTTTGTTTTGCGCTCATGAATCTGTTTGTCCGCATGGCGGGAGAGATTCCTTCTATTCAGAAGAGTTTTTTCCGCAATCTTGTTGCGGCAGTTTTTGCGTGTGTGATTTTAGTAAAAGGTAAAACAGAGTTCCGGTGCAGAAAAGAGAACTTGAAATATCTGCTGCTTCGTTCCATTTTCGGAACGATTGGGATTTTGTGTAATTTCTATGCGGTTGACCATCTGGTACTGGCAGATGCTTCGATGTTAAATAAAATGTCACCGTTTTTTGCAGTGTTTTTCAGTTACTTAATTTTAAAAGAAAAGGTAACGTTTCTACAGGCGCTTATTGTAGCAGGGGCCTTTGCCGGAAGCATGTTTGTGGTGAAGCCGACATTTGCCAATATGAACCTGATACCGTCTGTCATAGGACTGTCAGGGGGAATCGCCGCGGGTGCGGCATATACAATGGTGAGAAAACTGGGGATGCGGGGAGAGAAGGGTCCGTTTATTGTTTTCTTCTTTTCTTCTTTTTCTTGTGCGGTTACGCTGCCATGGCTGATTTTTGATTATTATCCTATGAGTATGGGACAGATAGGAATTCTGCTCCTTGCAGGTCTTGCAGCGGCGGGAGGGCAGTTTTCTATTACGGCTGCATACAGCCATGCCCCTGCAAGGGAAATATCGGTATATGATTACTCGCAGATTCTGTTTTCGGCAGTGCTTGGCTTTGTTGTATTTGGACAGATACCGGATGTATTTAGCTGGATCGGGTATCTGGTGATTGGTATTATGGCAGTAAGTATGTTCCTTTATACACGACATCAGACTGTATGATTTATAGCGGTTTTTGCGGAGAAAACAGTTATTTGCGGAGAATCGTTGAAAAACCACAGGGAGTGTGCTAGAATGTATGAATTATGAAATGGAAGAAGGAGTTTGGTTATATGACTCAGAGTGAACGGCAGAGGAAAAAGAATTACCGACGGGTTCAAAAGAGAAAAAAGAAAAGACTTGAGCGCGAACAGCAGCATCATAATAGAAGTGGAAGAACGAAGAGTGGAAGAGCGAAGAGCAGAAGAACGAATCATATTAGCCGGAGAGTAGGATTTGTGCTTGTTGGAATACAGGCGGCAGCGAGTGTTGTACTTATGGCGGCATTGTTTATGCTGGGAATCCTGCCAGACAAATATCTGTTGGCGATAGGAATTGTCTTAGCTGCTTTTCTGATTGTTACGGCAGTCAGTCAGTTTGTTTCCAGAAAGAATGCTATCGCAGGAAAAATTATGAGTTTCTTCCTGTCAGTGATTTTTATTATCCTGTCTTACTTTTTGCTCCGGGCAGACAGTGCGATGTCTGAGATTACGGGAAGTGAGTATAAGCTGGATAATATGGTTGTGGCAGTCATGGCGGATGATCCGGCGGAAAAGCTCGCGGATGCAAAAGATTATACGTTTGGCATACAACTTAAGATGAAGGGCGACCAGGTGCAGAAAACTGTGGATGCAATCAATAAGGAGCTGGGCTGTGAGGTAAAGGTAAAAGAGTATCAAAGCCTTGCGGAACAGGCGGAAGCGCTTCATAATGGAGAAGTAGAAGCGATTATCTACAATGAAGGCTATACGGGAATTCTTGAGGAGGCGTTCGAAGGATATAGTGAGAATACAAAGATTATCTACACGTACGGGATTAAGAGTGATGTGGAAAGCAAAACGGCAAAAGTTTCTGTAGAAGATGAGACCTTCAGCGTATATATCAGTGGTATTGATGTGTATGGTGCGATTGAGACGAACAGCCGGAGTGATGTGAATATCATCGCAGTCGTCAATCCGAAGACGCATCAGGTACTTTTAGTAACAACTCCTCGTGATTACTATGTGGAAATTCCGGGAATCAGCGGGGGACAGAAGGATAAACTGACACATGCAGGTGTCTATGGAGTAGACGCGTCTATGGCGACGCTTGGACAGCTTTATGATACAGAGATTGATTTTTATACGAGAGTCAATTTTACATCTATGATACAGATTGTAGACGCGCTGGGCGGTGTGGATGTGGAATCTGAGCTTGCGTTTACTACAAGCAGTGATTCCGGCCAGGTGATGGATGTTGTAAAGGGTGTGAACCACTTTAACGGCAAACAGGCGCTTGCTTTCTCCAGAGAGCGTCAGAATATACCTGGCGGTGATAACCAGAGAGGAAAGAACCAGCAGGCTGTCATTACGGCGATGATAAAGAAAATCATATCGCCTGCAATTCTTACCGGCGCAAATGGAATTATCAGCAGTGTCAGTGGCAATGTTGAGACGAATATGACGGAACAGCAGGTACAGGAGCTGATTAAGAATCAGCTTTCTGAAGGAGGAGCATGGAATATTAAGTCTATGGCGGCAGAGGGAACTGGGGATTCACAGTATTGTTATTCCTATTCCGGCAAACCTCTGTATGTAACACAGCCGAACCAGGAATCTGTGGATGCAATTAAGGCTGCGATCAAAGCTGTGGAAAATGGGGAGATCCTGCAGGATGCAGTGGTTGCGCAGTAATAAGACAGTAATAAGGCAGACACGGTTCAAGACAGATTACACAGGGAGAGTAAAAATGATACAGATTAAGTTTTCGCCACCGGATATTACAGAAGAAGAGATACAGGCAGTTACGGAAGTACTCCGAAGTGGATGGATAACAACAGGACCAAAAACAAAAGAATTTGAACAGCAGGTGGCGCGCAGATGTCACACAGCAAGAGCAGCATGTCTTGCATCGGCGACTGCCTGTATGGAAATGACACTTAGGCTTATGGGAATCGGTCCGGGAGATGAAGTGATTACAACAGCATACACTTATACGGCGACCAGCAGTATTATTTGTCATGTGGGAGCGGATCCGGTTCTGGTAGATACGATACCGGGCAGCTTCGAGATGGATCCCGAACAGGTAGAAAAGGCAATTACAGAAAAGACAAAGGCAATTATCTGTGTGGATCTGGCGGGCAAAATATATTCTTATTATGACAGGATTTATGAGATTGTGGAAGAAAAGAAACCACTATTTAAGCCTGGGAATGAGCGGCAGGCTGCGCTTGGACGTATTATGGTCATGGCAGACAGCGCCCATGCATTCGGGGCATTTAAGGGAGATAAAATGTGCGGGCAGATTGCAGATTTTACTTGTTTTTCTTTTCATGCCGTAAAGAATCTTACGACAGCGGAGGGCGGCGCTGTTACCTGGTCCGAAAAGGTCCGCGCGGTAGGCAGTGATGAAAAGCTGTATGAGGAATATATGCTTTACTCGCTTCACGGGCAGTCTAAGGCTGCGCTGGAAAAGATGCAGGCCGGAGCATGGGAATATGATGTCATGGCGCCGCTTTATAAATGCAATATGACAGATATTCAGGCTGCGCTGGGTCTGGCACAGTTGAAGCGTTACGATAGGATTCTGGAGCGAAGACAGGAGTTGATACACAGGTATGATACCGCTTTTGCGGGGAAGGCATTGGAAGTGTTCTCTCATCATGAGGGGGAGAACCATTCGAACGGGCATTTGTACCTGACGAGGCTTCCCGGAAAGTCACGAAAAGAATGTAATGCAATTATTGCAGCACTCGCGGAGCAGGGTGTGGTAACAAATGTTCATTATAAGCCGTTGCCGCTTCTTACTGCGTACCGGAAGATGGGATTTGATATCGCTGATTACCCGAATGCATATGCACAGTTTGAAAACGAGATTACACTGCCGCTTTATACGTGTCTGACGGATGAAGAGCAGGAATATGTAATCCGGTTATTTTCAAAATATTGTTAAAACGAAATGGGGAGAGAGTTATGTTAAAAGTGTGGGAGCAGTTGCCGGAGAATATGAGAACAGATGCAGTCAGGCCATATTATGATTTGCTGATAAATAAAAAGGCAGCCGTTTTTAGAAAACGTATATTTGACATAATTCTCTCCCTTACGTTATCGGTCTTATTATCTCCGGTTATGCTTTTTATTGCGGTGGCAATTAAAGCGGAAGATAAAGGGCCGGTATTTTTTCGTCAGGAGAGAATTACAACCTATGGAAGAAAGTTCCGAATCTTTAAGTTCCGGACGATGGTTGTGGGGGCAGATAAGAAAGGTCCTCTTGTAACAGGGAAATCGGATGAGCGGATAACCAGGATTGGAAAAAGGCTCAGGAAATGCAGACTGGACGAGCTGCCACAGGTGTTTAATATCCTTTTGGGAGATATGTCCTTTGTTGGGACGAGACCGGAAGTGGAAAAGTATGTGGAACAATATACGGATGAGATGCGGGCGACCTTACTTCTGCCTGCGGGAGTGACATCAAAAGCAAGTATTGTGTTTAAGGATGAGGATGAGGCGCTTGCCCGTTATACCGAAAAAGGCGAGCATATTGATAAAGCCTATGTAGAGCATATTCTTCCCCGCAAGATGCGTTATAATCTGGCTTATCTGAAAAAAGCCGGTGTGAGGGAGGATATGAAGATTATGATGAAGACTGTGCTGGAGGTACTGAGATGAAGAAGATTGCGATTATAACCATGGGGGTTAAGTTAAAGGGAGAAAAGGGATATACAAGATTTTCCTATCTGGCAGAGTTTCTGACGAAGGCAGGATATCAGGTAGATTTGATAACGACGACCTTTCAACATTGGGAGAAAGCGCAAAGAGATCTTGGAAAGATACAGAAAGACATCGAAAACGAGCTCTATCCTTTTGGACTGCGGTTTATCTATGAGCCGGGATATAAGAAGAATATCGATCCGGCGAGAATTATCAGCCATAGAAAGGCGGCGAAAAATCTGCGTAAAATGCTGGAAAAAAAGCCGGATGACGGGAAGGATTATGATTTGATCTACGCAGAGATACCGCCCAATGATGTAGCGCGGGCGGCAGCAGAGTATGCAAAAGAGCATAAGATTCCGTTTGTTGCAGATGTCAACGATCTGTGGCCGGAGGCGATGCGTATGGTGCTGGATGTGCCGGTCGTAAGTGATCTTTTGTTTCGGCCGCTTGAAAAAGATGCAGAGAAGGTATATTCGCTAGTGTCTGGCGTGGTAGGGACCTCGGATGAATACCGGGACCGCCCGTTTAAGAACCAGAAAAGGAAGGTGCCAAAGGTTACCGTATATGTGGGAAATGAGATAGAGGTGTTTGATAAAGGAGCCAAAAATAATGCAAGCATCGTTCCGAAAAGGGATGGAGAGTTCTGGGTATCTTATGCCGGTACGATTGGGACAAGTTATGATATCCGTACTATGATACTTGCAGGAGAGGAGCTTGCAAACCGGGGATATTCTTCTGTGAAAATCAAGATTCTGGGCGGAGGGCCGCTGAAAGGGGAACTGGAAGCGCTGGCAAGTGAACGTCAGATTTATAATGTGGAATTTGTAGGTTATGCTCCATATGACAAGATGGCGGCCTATCTGAAAAAGTCTGATATATTGGTGAATTCTTTTGTAAAGAAAGCGCCGCAGAGCATTGTGACGAAGATTGGTGATTATCTTGCGGCAGGAAAAGCTATGATTAATACTTGTATGAGCCCGGAATTCAGAGCGAAGGTTGAGGCGGACGGATTCGGTGTGAATATTATGCCGGAGGATGTCAACGAGCTGGCAGATACGATTATTGATTTGTATGACAATGAGGAAAAGCGCCGGAAGATGGGAGAAAATGCGCGTAAGATAGCCACGGAACAGTTTGACAGGCCGCAGGCTTATAAGAAGATTGAACGGCTGATTGCGCAGCTTGTGAGGTAACAGAATGTATTTCAGCATTATCATGCCTACGTATGGTGTGGAAAAATATATTAAAAAAGCAATTGAAAGTATCAAAGCACAGACATTTGGCGACTGGGAACTAATTATTGTGGATGATTGTGGCAAGGACAGAAGTGTGGAGATTGCTAAGAAGGAAGCGCAGAAGGATGAAAGAATCCGTATTGTCCGGCATGAGAAGAACCAGGGGTTAAGTGCAGCACGCAATACCGGGATACAGGAAGCAAAAGGGGAATATATCTGGTTTATGGACCCGGATGATTACGTAGACTGTGATTTGCTTGAGAAGATAAATGCGTCACTTAAGAAGAACCCTGCAGAAGTCGTACTGTTCGGATTGATAGAGGAGTATTATGGGCACAAAGGTGAGCTGGAATATACCCATACACTCTGTCCGAAAGAAAAGCTGTATGAGAAGCAGGAGGAATTACGCCGGGATATCATCCGCCTGGAGCAGGCAACGCTCTATGGCTATGCCTGGAATAAAGTATACAACCTGAAGTACTTAAGGGAGAGAGGCTTCCGGTATGAAAATGTAAAACTGATTGAAGATATTCAGTTTAATGTGCAGTATTTTATGGACATTCAGAGACTGAATGTATTAGGAATTGCTCCGTATCACTATGCAAAGCGGATGGAGAGCAATCTGACAAATAAATTCGTTTCGGAATATTATGAGCTTCACAAAAAAAGAATTGAACTATTATATGACCAGTATACGTACTGGGGAATGTGTAATATACAGGTGCGCCGTGTGCTGGGCAGCCTGTATGGAAGATATATTCTGTCGGCGCTTGAAAGAAATTGTGACAGACGTTCCGGTATGGGATGCAGACAGCGTTATCAATGGTGTAAAGGCTTATTCAGGCAGAAGCTTTTCCAGGAACTGATTCCGGCGGCCCGTGCAAGAGACAGCCGTGCACTTCAGCTTCTGCTCGTACTGCTTAGGTGGAAGAATCCTATGCTCTGCATGGTTATGGGAAGAGTTGTTTATGTGATAAGAAAATATCTGCCGATGGTATATTCAAAAGTAAAATCAGGGAGATGAAAAAGAATGTCGGACAGAAATAAGAAAGAAAAAGCGATACAGTGTCTGGAGATGGTTACAAAGATTATTTACCTGTGCTTTGCGGTGAGTACCTTCCATTCCTTTCTATATGTGTCACCCATCCAGCCGGTGCTGGTAAAGCTGACGCTGGTATCCGGGACGGCGTTGATACTGCTGCGTCTTACAGATATCAGGAATTATCGGAGGGTTCCGGGGATTCTTTTGATGGTTTTGTTCTGCATCAGCTTTGCCGTCACTTCCGTTATGAACCGACAGTACGGAATGACAGAGAATATGAAGTGGATTGCCTGGACGGGAATTCAGTTTTTTGCTTTATATGCCTGTTCTGTAAGAAGAACGACGGAGGAGTATGGAAAAGAATTCCGCCTGCTGTCACATCTGATCATTGGCTTTAGTATGGTGGCTGCGTCAGTCAGTCTGTGGATGCTGCTGACCTTTTATTCGAATATGATAACGACTCCCGAAGGAGAAACGGTTATTTCAGGATTTAAGTGGGGAAGGCTGTGGGGAGTCTATACAGATCCGAATTATGGGAGTGTTTTCTGCGTGATTGCCATTGTTCTTTCTGTTTTGTTCTTCATACAGAAAAAGGGAAAGAGAAGGATTTTTTATGGAATCAGTATTTTGCTGAATTTTCTGTATATTGTATTTTCAGATTCCCGGACAGGGAAGCTTGCACTTATTTTCAGCCTGGGCACTTTTTTGTATCTCTGGATGATAAGAAAGTGGAGCGGAAAAAGAGCAATCCGGTATCTGCTTCCCTTTTTTCTGGTATTGTGCCTGGGAGCCGGATTATATGGGAGTACACAGGTCATAAAATCAGAATATAATAAGAGGCTGGTTCCTGTATTGAAGGAGATGTCGGGAAAGCAGGAGACACAAACAAAGAAGGCGGGAGTCGGAAGAGCAGAGGAGCTCGAAGATAATGTAAGTAATGGACGTTTTCAGTTATGGGAAAGCGGTGTAGAGGTCTGGAAGGAAAGTCCGGTATATGGAACCGGGTATTCAACATTTACTGCTTTCGCAAAAGAGCATGTGCCGGATACTTATGCAGTAAATAATACGCAGGGGGCTTATACAAGCCTTCATAATAATTTCCTGAATATACTTGTATTTCAAGGAATCCTGGGATTTGTCCTGTTTCTGTTTCTTGCCGGGAGGCTGGCGGCCTGTGTGCTGCCAGGACTCTACCGGGCACAGGGAGAAGTGTATTTGGAGCTTGCGGCAATGCTTGCCGTTATCAGTGCTGTCGGTATCGCGATGCTGTTCCTTCTGGAAGGGCTTTATACAAACTCGCCGGGAAGCTTTGTGCTTTGGACATTTGCGGGCTATATGGTGCATGCTTCTTGTAAAATACGGAGTGAAAGAATAGAATGAAAAAGATATTAGCTGGATTTATTATGGATGGAAAATCTGGAGGAATCGACAAGTATCTGCTGAATTTTCTGGATACAGTTTATGATGGAGAGATGCAGATTGATCTTCTGACAAATGAAATAGATGAAAATCTGAAGCGGGAGTTGGGAAAATATCATGCACAGCTATATGCGATTCCTAATTTAAGACACCCGGCCGCCCAGTATCGCCGGGTGCGCCGGATTATAAAGGAAGGCGGGTATGGCGCGGTATATCTGAATATCTCTACGGCAATTGACTGCATTGCAGCGATTGCAGCAAAGCATGAACGGGTAAAGAGGTGTATGATTCACAGCCATTCCAGCGGGAACGACTGTGAAAGCAGTGTGAAGAGGCATTTGTTTGATATCATTCATAAGATATGCAGGTTATTTCTGTGGAAATATGCGAGCGAATATTATGGCTGTTCTGAGAAGGCGGGAGAGTGGCTGTTTCCGAAAAAAATCGTACATTCTGAACGGTTTACGGTTATTTTTAATGCAGTGGAACGGGAGCGTTTTGCATATAATGAACAGACAAGAAGAGAAGTCAGGCAGGAATTAGGGCTCGAAGGCCGGTTTGTAATTGGCCATGCAGGAAATTTCTGTTATCAGAAAAATCATGATTTTTTGATAAAAGTATTTGCAGAAGTATATAGAAAAAATCCGGACGCATGTCTTATACTGGCCGGAGACGGGGTATGCTTCGAGGCGGTAAAAAGACAGGTGAGAGAGGCCGGACTGGAGGATGCGGTCTTGTTCCTGGGACGGAGAAGTGACGTGGAGCGGCTGTATCAGGCAATGGATGTTTTTGTACTGCCGTCGAACTTTGAAGGACTTCCGATTGTGGGAATCGAAGCGCAGTCTGCAGGGCTTCCATGTGTGATGAGTTCAAGGATTACGAGAGAGTCGTGTATTACAAAGCAGTGCAGATTCCTTTCCTTTGAACAGGGTGTAAAAGCCTGGGCGGAGGAAATTATAAATATGAGAGGGGTAGTACGTAAGGAAGCAGAGTATCTTCCGGAAGCCAGTCAGTATGACCTGGCGGTACAAAAAGAGCAGCTGAAAAATTTAGTGCAGTTTTAAAGGGAGCGAAAGAATGGATTTGGTAAGTGTAATTGTGCCGGTCTATAAAGTAGAAAAATATCTGGGAGAATGTGTGACCAGTATCAGAAAGCAGACTTACGGCAATCTTGAAATTATACTGGTAGATGATGGCTCTCCGGATCAATGTGGAAGAATGTGTGACCAGTATGCACAGGAAGATGACAGGATTCTTGTTATCCATAAAAACAATGGCGGACTGGGAGATGCGAGAAATGTTGGTGCAGAAGCAGCCACAGGAAAATACGTGCTTTTTGTGGACAGTGATGACCGCATACAAGAAGAATTAATCCAAAAGACAGTACAGAATGCAGAAGAAAAGGATGCAGATGTTGTTATTTTTGATTATGCAGGAGTCCGGCCGGGAGAGACGGAAGGGGAATTATTTTCCTTTTCGCTTCCGTCTGGACAGGTAATATCAGCGGAGACAGTCCCGGGGCTTCTTATCTGTTCCTGTTCCGCAGTGAATAAATTGTACCGGAGGTCCTTTTGGGAGAAATATCATTTCCAGTTTCCGAAAGGGCGGTATTATGAGGACTTGGGGACGATTCCAAAAGTTATGGCGCTGGCCGGCCGGGTCGTTTACCGGAAAGAAGTCCTGTATTATTACACGATGCGGGATGGCTCGATTATGCACAGCTCGGATTTCGTCAGAAATTACAGGGACCGTACCTGGGCGCTTGACCATGTGATTCTGTTTTACCGGAAACAGGGATTGTACGAGCGTTATAAAAAAGAGCTGGAATATCTGGTGCTTGAAAACGGCTATTTTATTCCGTCAAAAGAAATTATACTAAATGACAGAAGGAATCCATATCTGAAAAGATTCCGGGAATATGCATGTGAGCGCTTCCCGAAGCTTAATGCAAATCCTTATATCAAAGAGTTTTCCGGAAAGGACAGGCTTCTGTGGCTGCTGCTTCGGAAAAGGATGTATTTTGTCATGGTTTTTCTGTCTTATGTAGGAAGAGTAAAAGAGAACGTCTGGAGGAAACTGATATGGAAAAAATATTAACGATAACGGTACCATCTTATAATGTGGAGCGGTTTCTCCATGAGACTCTTGACTCTTTTGTGGATGAAAGAATAATGGAAGAACTGGAAGTTCTGGTCATTGACGATGGCTCAAAGGATGGGACAGCCCGGATTGGGAAAGAATATGAAGAGAAATATCCGCAGACCTTCCGGGTAATATCGAAAGAAAATGGCGGCCATGGCTCTACGATTAACCGGGGCATCCGTGAAGCAAAGGGAAAATACTTTAAGGTAGTGGATGGAGACGACTGGGTAGATACAGAAGGGCTTGTCAGGCTGGTCGGGAAGCTTTCCAAGTGTCAGGGAGACTATGTGATAACAGATTATTATGAGGTGAACGATATTACCAAGGAGCGGACGGAGGTAAGATTCTCATCGCTTGTTCCGGAGAAAGAGATGTCTTTTGAAGAGGCGGCAAAGAAGGTGCAGATTCCGATGCATGCGCTTGTCATCCGGACAGAGATTCTAAAGAAGCACGAAATCTTTCTGGATGAACATTGCTTTTATGTAGATGTGGAATACGTTCTGTATCCGGTTCCGTACGTGGAGACAGTTTGTTATTATGATATTTTTGTCTATATGTACCGCCTGGCACAGGCAGAACAAAGTGTGAGCATGCAGGGGTTCCGGAACCATATGCAGAATCACATTGATGTGATTTTCCATACACTGGATTATATCAATGCTTATAAGGCAGGGGGAAATGCGCAGGAAATAAAAGTGCGTTATATGGCAAAAAGAATTGCGCAGATGGTAAATGACCAGGTGAGTATTTTTATCAGCTTTCCATTATCAGATAAAAAGATTAGAGAACAGTTCAAGAAATTTGATTGTACAGTAAAAGAAAAAAATCCGCTTGTTTATAAGTGGGCAGGAGAGTACAGTGGTCTGCTGCGGACGCTGAGGAAAACGGACTTTCGTTTTTATCCGGTTTTCGCAAGTATAAGCAGGCTGCGTAACAGGATGTAAATATGAAAATTCATTCGGTAAAATTTAATTTTATAATGAACTTTATATTGACGGCATCATCAATATTATTTCCGGTGATTACGTTTCCTTATGTTTCCAGGGTGCTTTTGTCCGTAGGAAATGGAAAGGTTGCCTTTGCAAGTTCTGTAATCGCTTATTTTACGATGTTTGCTTCCCTTGGAATACCGACCTATGGAATCCGTGCCTGTGCAAAGGTGCGGGATGACAGGGAGAAGCTGTCGAAAACAGTACAGGAGCTTCTGATTATTAATTCTGTGACGATGTTTCTTACCTGTGCTGTTTTTGTGCTGTCTGTAATTTTCGTTCCGAAATTTGCCGCAGAGAAAGAACTGCATGTTATAAATGGTATCGGCATGCTTCTGAATATGTTTGCAGTTACGTGGCTGTATAATGCGCTGGAGCAGTATGTTTATATTACCATCTGCAATCTGGTCGTGAAGGTTGTGTCGATGGTTCTGATGTTCCTCCTTGTGAAAAGACCTGAGGATTATATTATATATGGTGCGATTACGGTGTTTGCAGGGTGTGCTTCTTATGTGTTTAACTTTATATATTCTTACAAATTCGTGTCATTTAAGAAGAGGGGGAGCTATGAGTTCCGTCAGCACATCCGGCCGATTCTTATATTTTTTGCCATGTCTGCAGCTATAAGTGTATATACAAATCTTGATGTAGTAATGCTGGGATTTATGAAAGGTGACCGTGAAGTGGGATATTACAATGCGGCAGTCAAGGTAAAGACGATACTTGTTACATTTATCACATCGCTGGGTACGGTACTGCTTCCGCGTCTGTCTTATTATGTGAAGAAAGACCGGAAGGAAGAGTTCTACCAGATGATTGGCAAGGCGGCTAATTTCGTGGTTATACTGGGACTGCCCCTTGTCATATACTTTGTAATGTTTGCAAAAGAATCTATTTTATTTTTGGCGGGAACGGATTTTGGCGGCGCAGTTCTTCCAATGATGCTTCTTATGCCCGCTGTTTTGTTCATTGGGCTTTCCAATATTACCGGAATACAGGTGCTGACGCCCCACAATGAGGAGCAGAAGGTTTTGTATTCAATCCTTTATGGGGCTGTGGCGGATTTTGTCCTGAATCTGATACTGATTCCAAAGTTTGCTTCTTCCGGCGCGGCATTTGCAACACTTATGGCGGAAGGAATCGTGCTTGTGGTACAATGCATGTATTTGAAAGACATTGTCCGGAAGATTCTGGGGCAGGTGAGTGTCTGGAAAATCGTGACAGCTTCGGCCGGAGCCTCTATAGCGGGTCTTGCAGTAAAACTGTTAGTCAATGCTGGAGCATTTGTTGTTCTTTTGATAAGTGCAGCCGTATTTTTTGGTATATATGGCATATTGCTTCTGGTTCTGAAAGAACCATTTGTTACAGGATTCGGAAAGACGATGGTGTCTGGTTTGTGTAAAGGAGAAAAAAATGGAAAAATCTAAGAAAAGTGATTTTTTTGAAAAACGATATCTGTGGATTGCCTTTCTGGCGGCATTTTTACCAAGGCTTGTTTTTCTTGCCGGAATTCAGACGATGTCGATAGCGGGGGATGAACTTTTTTCCATGTGGCCGGCGGCAAAGCTGGCTGGTTATGACTGGGGAGGAGTTATGGATTCTTACCGGTATTATGGCTATGGATATTCTGCCCTGCTTCTGCCATTTCTGTATCTGATTCATGATTCGGTGCTTTTGTACAAGTGCATGGTTCTTGTTATGGCGCTTGCGCAGAGCCTGACGGCGCCTGTTGTATGCCATCTGATGAAAGAATATTTTGATGTAAAAAATAAAAAAGTGCTCTGTCTGTCAGGAGTCACCTGTTCTTATCTGGTTGCGGTACGTGCAGTATATACTTATCCGGAGTTTATTTATGTACTGGTCGTATGGCTGATTGTATGGACCATTTTAAAATTAAATAAAAATATAGAAAATAAAAAGAGAAAATCAGGATATACTTTTTTATTAGTGATACTGTTGACCTATGCGTTGTCTGTACATTCCAGGGCGTCGGCGCTCTGGATTGCGCTGGCAGGCATGATTGCATTTTATGCATGGGTATATAGAAAAAGTGTGGTGTCCCTGCCGGTGTGCGCGGTGCTTGGAATTGCCGGGTTTGCTGCATTTCGAGGCGGACTGGAATGGGTTGTGAGGATGCTGGGATATGGTGCGGGGGCACAAGTGTCGAATACGAGCGCGGGAACACCGCTTAAAACGTTTGAAATTTTCCTGAATCCGCATTCCTGGACGTCCTGGTTTAATATTATTGCAGGGCAGCTCAATGAGGCAGTTATAAATACCGGAGGCTTTGCCGTAGGAATTGTGATTGTCCTTCTGGTTGTTTTCTGGAAAGCGCTGTGGCGTGAGAAAGAGATTGTGGAAGAAGGGCGGGATGTTTACAGTCCTTATATTGCCGCCGGAATATTCTGTGTGCTGTCAATTGCTGTTACAATCGGAGGACAGTCTGTTACTTGGCTTTCCAGTGTTGTGGCTGCTGCTGACGGCGGGGATCCGGACGGTTTCCGTGCGATTACGTATTTCCGGTATTATGCTGCGTATGCCGGGCCGCTTCTGATGATGGGGATTGCCTACTTTTTCCACAGGCCGGAAATGCTTGACCGGGTAAAGGGAAAAGTGTTGCTCATCGCAGGGATGCTGCAGGGATACTGGGTATTGTGTATCCTGCCGCTTGTCGTTTACTTTAGCGGATGTGTATGGAGTTATGCGCCGTTTTCCTTTACGAGAGGTTTTCGTGAAGATGTGGGACTGCGTTGTTATCTTCCGGGAACTCTGGCTGTTATAGTCATGCTGCTTCTGGGATATCACTGTTGTAGAAAAAAGAAATATCATCGCCTGCTTATATTGTTATGTGTATTTCTGGTATACCAGTATGGCTATAATGCGTGGAACCATGAAGGAGACCGTTCGAGGCTGAATGCACAGTATACGGAAGGCGGACGGGAATTGCTGGAGTATCTGAGGGAGACGGATACAGAGATAGACAAGGTTTATGTGGAAAAGGAATATGTCCCGCAGACAGGGCAGGTGGCTGCATATATCTATCAGTTTGCCCTGCTCGATATACCCGTGCAGACAGGGCAGCCTGACGGGAAAGACGGACAGATTGTTTATATCTGTTATCATCCGCAGGAGTATGAATATCTTTTGGATGAGGGATATCAGCTGCAGAAGCTGTCTGAATATGAGTATGTTTATGTGGCAGGCGAAAAGTTGACAAAAAAAATCGGAAAATGGAGAAAAACATCATAATAGTATACAGTTTTTGACTTTCTATATACTTTTTATAGAAAAGCATGTGGAATTATTGTATAATATATTGACGTTTGATGACAAAAAACAGTACGAAGGAAGAAGGGAATAAAACTGTGAATATAGCGGTAGCAGGAACAGGATATGTGGGACTGGTAACCGGAGTTTGTCTCGCTAGTAAAGGACATTATGTGACGTGTGTAGACGTAGATGAGAAGAAAGTAGAGATGATGCAGCGCGGGGAATCACCGATTTATGAACCGGGGCTTTCCGGGCTCATGAAAGAAAACATGGAGCGTCTTACCTTTACAACAGATTATGCTTCGGCATATAAGGATGCCGAGGTTATTTTCATTGGTGTCGGGACCCCGGAGAAGTCAGACGGATCTGCGAATCTTTCTTATGTATTTCAGGTGGCAAAACAAATCGCAGAAACTGTAGAAAGGGATTGCGTTGTTGTAATCAAATCTACGGTACCCATTGGAACAAATGACAGAATCGAACAGTATATACATGATAAACAGGTGCATCCGGTTCATATATATGTGGCGTCAAATCCGGAATTTCTGGCACAGGGAACAGCAGTGAGGGATACGCTTCATGCATCCAGAATCGTAATCGGGACGAATGATCCGTATGCGGCAGAAGTATTGATGAAAGTCTATGAGAAATTCGAATCTCCAAAGCTCAGTCTTGGAAGAAGAAGCGCGGAGATGGTGAAATATGCTTCCAATGATTTTTTGGCATTGAAGATTAGTTATGTAAATGAAATTGCGAACTTGTGCGAGATTGTTGGTGCGGATGTAGATGAGGTTACACTTGGAATGGGATATGACGAGCGTATCGGAAATCGTTTCCTGAATGCCGGAATCGGCTATGGCGGCTCCTGTTTCCCAAAGGATACAAAAGCACTCAGCTGGCTTGCAAGTTTTAATGATAAAGAAATTCGTACCGTAAAAGCGGCGATAGAGGTAAATGACAATCAGAAATTTAAGCTTTTAAAAACAGCAAAGAAATATTATGAGGATTTTCTGTTTTTAAACGTAGCTGTTCTGGGCTGTACATTCAAGCCGGGAACGGATGACCTGCGGGAGGCTCCGTCTCTTGTGAATGTGCCGATTCTCCTGGAAGACGGGGCATATGTAAGAATGTGGGATCCGATTGGAACAGAGAATTTCAGGAAGAGAATCCAGAGTAAGAATATCCTGTATTGTGATACCATCGATGAGGCAATTGAAAATGCAGATATCTGTTTTATTTTTACAGAGTGGGATGAAGTGAAAAATTATGATATTACAAAATATCAGAAATTAATGAAAAAAGCGCTTGTCCTGGATGGAAGAAACTGTTATCCGCTCAGTGCATTTGAAGGGATGGAGATTACTTACTGTTCTGTCGGAAGAAGAACGATAAACGACAGGCAGTCTTTCGATTAAGACAAGTATAAAAGATGAAAGGTATCAGAAGATGAAGTTGATTATTCAGATTCCCTGCTATAATGAGGCGGAAACTTTAGAGGTTGCGTTAAATGATCTGCCGAAGCATATAGAGGGTATTGATGAGATAGAATATTTGATTATTAATGATGGAAGTAAGGACAATACAGTAGAGGTAGCCAGGAAGTGGGGCGTAAACTATATTGTCAGCTTCCGTAACAACAAGGGACTGGCACGTGGATTCATGGCCGGTCTTGATGCATGTTTAAGGAACGGTGCTGACATTATCGTAAATACAGATGCAGATAATCAGTACTGCGGTGCTGATATTGAGAAACTGGTGCAGCCAATCCTGCGCGGGGAAGCCGGGATGGTAATCGGGGAAAGACCGATTGACCAGACGGAACATTTTTCCCCGCTTAAGAAGAAGCTGCAGCATTTTGGAAGCTGGGTTGTACGAAAAGCCTCCAAGACAGATATCCCGGACGCACCCAGTGGTTTTCGTGCATATAGCAGGCATACAGCAATGCGGCTGAATGTAATTAATGAATATACGTATACGTTAGAGACAATTGTGCAGGCGGGACGCCAGAAGATGGCGGTCACTTCCGTGCCGATCCGGACGAATGCGGAGCTTCGTCCGTCCAGACTGTTCAGCAGCATGTTCGGATATGTGAAGAAATCCATGCTGACGATTGGACGGGCGCTTATGATGTACAAGCCTTTGTATGTATTTACATGGATTGCCGGAATTTTTGGAGTCGCGGGAGTTGCGGTTGGGATAAGATTTCTTGTCTATTACTTCGGCGGAAACGGGACGGGACATATCCAGTCGCTGATTCTTGCCAGTATGCTGATTATTATCGCCGTACTCTGCGGGGTAATCGGGCTTTTGGCGGATGTGCTGTCTGCCAATAGAAAATTGCTGGAGGAGATACAGTTTGAACTTCGGCGGATGGATTACGGCCCGGGGCATGAAGAACAGAAGAAGGAAGAAACTAAGCAGTAAATAAGGGACAGATGAACAGATGAAAAAGAGATTATTGATTACAGCATCTACGTTTCCGAGATGGGAAAATGACACAGAGCCAAGATTTGTGCTGGATCTGGCAAAAGCATTAACAAAATATTTTGACATGATGGTTATAGTTCCGGCATCTCCGGGAGCAGCAGATCTGGAGATACTTGAAGGGATAAAGGTTGTGAGATACCGATACTTTCCTGTCCGCAAATGGGAAACATTGTGTTACCCGGGAGCGATTGTCCCAAGGATTAAGGAGAAAAAGAGCAGGATATTTTTAGTTCCTTTTTTGTTTTTTGGTCTTTGGCGTAATTTAAAAAAAATGGAAGGCTATTTTGATGTTGTGCACGCACATTGGCTGATTCCGCAGGGAATCCTCCAGTCTTTCTTCAAAACGCCATATGTCGTTACAGGGCATGGCGGAGACGTCACTTCTTTGAATAAGGGGATATTTAAAAGTTTAAAAAAGAAAGCATTGGAAAATGCGGCTTCGGTTACGGTAGTTTCTGAGGCATTAAGAGAAGAAATTATGCAGTTATATCCTGGAATTGATGTAACAGTTCAGTCAATGGGGTGTAATGTAAAAGAATTTTCACCGGATTATAGAAAAGAAAATCTGTTTCAGCAGGGTGATAAAAAAGTAGTCCTTTTTGTAGGGCGGCTTGCAGAAAAAAAGGGAGTCACTTATTTAATAGATGCAATAAAAAATGTGGATGCAAAACTGGTTATTGTTGGAGAAGGGAATCTTGAGGAGAAATTAAAAAAACAGGCAGAACCTCTTGGAGATAAAGTGCAGTTTTTAGGTTCAAAAACACATCAGGAGCTAAAGGAAATATATGCATCTGCAGATGTGTTTGTGGCGCCGTCCGTAACTGCGGAGGACGGTGATAAAGAAGGACTCGGCCTGGTGTTACTGGAGGCTATGGCATCGGGACTTCCGGTGGTCGGAAGCGAATCCGGAGGGATTCCGGAGATTGTCCGGGATGGATATAATGGATTTCTTGTGCCGGAACGGGATGTGAGACAGCTGGCTGAGAAAATTAATCTTTTACTTTCTGATGTGGATTTAAGTGCAGAGCTGGCTCAGAATGGGATAAAAACCGCCGCTGAGAGGGATTATGAAGTAATTGCATGGAAATACGCAAAAATTCTGGGGGAAGCTATTGATGGGTAACTCTTTGATTTCAGTCGTCATTCCAGTTTATAATGTAGAGAATTATCTTAGGGAATGCCTGGATTCTGTTGTAAATCAGAATTATAGGAATCTGCAGATTATTTTGGTGGATGATGGCTCTACAGATGACAGTCCGTATATTTGTGATGAATATAGCAGTAAAGATAAGAGAATAGAAGTGTATCATAAAAAGAATGGCGGACTTTCTGATGCCCGTAATTATGGAATGGACATGGCAAAGGGTGAATGGCTGATGTTCGTCGATTCGGATGATTATATATTACCTGAAACATGCAGCAGACTGATGAAGATGGCTTTGTTATCTGATGCAGAGATGGCGGTCTGTGATGTGTCGAAGTTTGTAGATGGACAAAAGCCGGAAGAGAAAGAAATGTCCGGCATAAGTCTGGAATTCGATACAAAGCAGGGAATAAAAGAATATTTTTACCGAAGGATTCCAGGATATGCCAATGGAAAATTAATAAAAAGAAAAGCGTTAAATGGAATACGGTTTCCCCGTGGTAAGTTATTTGAAGATGCATTTGTTGTATATAAAATAATAGGAAAATGCCGGAAAATTGTGGTGACACAAGATAATTTATACTGTTACAGACAAAGAAGTGGAAGTATTGTGAATTCCATATTTACAAAAAGACAGATGGATATATTAGAGGCAAATGAACAGGCTGTGCAATATTATAAGAATTCAGATAAAGAAATTTTGAAAGCAGTGTATTCCCGTCAGTTTGTATCTGCTGTTGATGTGATGAGAAAAATGCCGTTTCATTGGAGCGGCAAGCACGATAAAAAATATATCTGTAGTATCATAAAAAGAACAAGAAAAGGTGTTTTAAAAGATAGGAATAATAGCAGTATTGTGAGAATGATGGCAGCAGTTTCCTGTATAAGTCCTTCTTTGTTAAAACCTCTGGCGAAAATGAGAACTATAATAAAGATTAAAAGGGTATAGATGCCTGGGAGGAATCATGTATAAGTGTAGTGTGGTAATACTTACATATAATTGTGAGTTATCAAAATTACTGTTGACACTGGAGTCGGTTGTACGCCAGCAAAAGATTGATTATGAGATTATTGTTGCAGATGATTGCTCAGAGGTGTTCAATGAAGAAGCAATAAAGGCATACCTGAAGATGAAAACAGCAGAATATAGAATTGTCAGGCAGAAGAAAAATGTTGGTACTGTAAAGAACGTTTATGAGGCTTTGCTGCAATGCAGGGGTGAATATGTCAAACTGATCGGCAGTGGAGATTTATTATATGCGCCGGATACTTTATATAAAATGTGTCAGGCTATGGAAGAGACGGGGAGTACCGCCGGTTTTGGACTTATGAAGTCCTTTTTTGAAAAAGACGGGGTCTGCCAGAAGCAGAATATTATAGCGCCCAATAATATAGATGCATTTATTCGCAATGATATGAAAGAAATTTATAATACGATTGTTAAATATGAGCAGTGGATTTGCGGGGCAAGTCTTATCTATAATACAAGGAAAATCATACCATTTGTAAAAAAAATAGCAGAAAAAGTGAAGTATTGTGAGGATATGATGACGCAGCTTGTTGTCATGGAACATCAGAAAATATGTTTTACAAAGTGCTATTCAGTATGGTATGAGATTGATTCAGGAATTAGCAATAATACGGAAAGGAAATATGCGGGACGGGTCTTGGCAGATCAGGTTTCCTTTTATAAAATTGTTCAGAGAGAGGACCGGTTTTTCTGGAGAAGGCTGGGAAAGAAAATGATTCATAAAGTCAGCGACAGAAGAGTCCGGACTTTATTAAAACTGGTGTTTCAGCCCGGGATTGTACTGTTGAGCCTAAAGACGAGGAGTCAGGCCAAAAAGGGAATGTATGAGTTGGATGAAAAAGGTTTCCTGGATGACTCTGATTATAAGAATAACTTCAGTATGGGATAGGGTAAGATGGAAAAAAAGGAGTTTCTAAATGCAGGTAATAAAATATATTTTTCAGCAGCATGGAGATGAGAGAGGCCAGCTTATAGCATTAGAAGAAAATAAAGATATACCATTTGAAATAAAGAGGGTATATTATATGTATGATACAGGAGAAGGGGTGGTGCGTGGACATCATGCTCATAAATCTCTGGAACAGATTCTGATATGTATACATGGAACGTGTAAGATTCTTTTGGATAATGGAACAGAGAAGAAGATTGTTCCGCTGGAGAATCCGTATGAAGGCCTTTATATTTCCAATGATATCTGGAGGGAGATGTATGATTTTTCCCCGGATGCGGTGCTGCTTGTTCTGGCTTCTGATTATTATAAAGAGGAAGATTACATTCGGGATTATGAAGAATTTTTGAATTCCGTGAAGGAAAAATAATATTTCCGTTTTGGTTGGTAAAGGGAATGCTTATGAAGAAACTGATAGAAAGATACAAAGGAATCCCGGTTACAGTAAGAGCATCTGTCTGGTATACGATATGCAGTATTATACAGAAGTCGATTGCCTTTCTGACGATTCCTATATTCACGAAGATACTGACAACACAGGAATATGGCCAGTTTAGTGTATATCAGTCCTGGATGAATATTATTATGATTTTTGTAACATTAAGTTTATATGGTGGTGTATTCAATAATGCCATGCTAAAATACGAGAATGACAGAATGGGATTTGTATCTTCGATGCAGGGTCTGGTATTTTGTCTTTGTATTGCATGGTTTTTTATCTATTATATCTTGCATGATTTTTGGAATAATATTCTTAGTCTTTCGACAGGACTTGTTGTTTTAATGTTTTTGGAGATGGCAATCCAGCCTTCTTTGAATTTCTGGTCCGGGAAGCAGCGGTATGAATATAAGTACAGGAATTTTGTAATTGTTACATTGATCTTGGCAGCCGTTAATCCGGTTATAGGGATTATAGCGGTGTCAGCCGCGGAAGAAAAAGGAACGGCGCGTATTGTGTCAAATGCGCTTGTTATCATTGCGATTTCGGGCGTGTTATGTGTTTATAACTTTATAAAAGGGAAAAAGTTTTTTGTGAAGGAATACTGGAAGTATGCGCTTTCGTTTAATATCCCGCTTGTTCCTTACTATATTTCGCAGATGCTTTTTACACAGTCTGACCGTATTATGATCAGTAAAATGGTTGGGGATGATAAGGCTGGGATTTATAGCCTGGCGTTAAACTGTTCTACGGTGATTATGTTTGTGCTGACTGCGATTGAGTCATCTTTTATTCCCTGGCTGTATACAAAAATGAAAAGAGAAGGATATAAGGATATTGCAAAAGTGGGAAACGAATTGCTTATTCTGGTAGGAGTCGCACTGATCAGTGTTACCCTGGTTGGCCCGGAGTTTGTCTGGATTATGGCTCCATTGGAATATCAGGAAGCAATATGGATTATCCCGCCTGTAGTAGGGGGACTTCTTTTCCTGTTTGAAGCGAAGCTGTTCGTTGGTGTGGAATTTTATTATGAGCACAAAAAAGGACTTGTAACAGCGTCGATTGCCAGCGCAGTTGTAAATGTAGGACTGAATTATGTGCTTATACCCAGATTTGGTTTTATTGTTGCCGGGTATACAACTTTGATTGCATATATCTTATTTGCGGTTATGAATTATATATCGATGATAAATATCAATAAGAAAATATCTGTGAGCGGAATTATGAAGCAAATCTATGATGGCAGGTTTATCATTGCTTTTTCGCTGGTGTATCTGTTGATTTCTTTTGGAATCTTGCTGTTGTATCCATACCGGTGGATACGGCTTGTTATTATAGTTGTTGTGATATTGGCAGTAATCGTGAAATATAAAGTCATACTGGAAAAAATTAAATTGTTGCGAGGTTAATGAAATGAGACAGGTGAAAGGGATTATAAAAAAAATACTTTCATTTTTCAAAAGTATATATTCCTTTTTTGTGTTAAGCAGAACAAAGCATAAAAGGAAGGAACATAAGGCAGTTATTCCTGTTTTGTTTGTTTGTCAGATGCCGCAATTATGGGGGAAATTAAAGCCGGTATATGAGGCGTTGAAAGAAGATAAAGCATTTTGCGTGACTATTCTGGCGGTTCCGGACCTTGCAGATAAAAGTGGAGTGAATCAGTGTTATCGTTTTTTTTCAGAAAAATATACAGATGTTATAAATGCGAAAACAGATCAGGGCTGGTATGCTCTTAATAAGAATGAATATGAGTATGTTTTTTTTCAAAGACCGTATGATTCCTATCTGCCGCGATGCTACAGGAGTAGTGCGTTTGTACGCTTTTGTAAAATATGTTATATTTCATATGGTTATTTGCTAACGAAAACAAATGAAGAACTGTGTATGGATAAGGCATTTTTTAATCATGTTTATTTTTATTTTGCTGAAAACGAGTACGTAAAAAAGTATAATGCAGACAGATATCCGCATTCGCACAAAAAAGGTATCAGGAACAGTGTGTTTCTGGGTTATCCATCGCTGATTGATATGCAGAAAGCTCAAAATAATGTTCAAAAAAAAGATAAGGAAAGAGTGAGTGTCATTTGGACGCCCAGATGGACTACCAATGCAAATGTGGGAGGAAGTAATTTTTTCAGGTTTAAAGATGATATATTGCGATTCTTTCATAATAATGAGGAGTATGCATTTACGTTCAGACCGCATCCCATGATGTTTGATAATTTTTTGAAAACGGGAGAAATGTCACCGGAAGACGTTTCCTCCCTGAAAGAAACAATAGAAAAATCTTCCAGCATGGAATTAGATACAAAGGCGGAGTATTTTGAAACATTTTGGCAGACAGACATTTTGGTAACAGATGTTTCATCGGTTATTATGGAATATTTGCTTACCGGGAATCCCATAATATACTGCAAAAGTGGTATTGTTCCAAATGAGTTTATGCAGGAAATTTTGTCTGTATGCTATTGTGTGGAAGACTGGGAGCAGATAGAAGACACTTTAGAGAGTCTGAAAAATGGGCAGGATAGATTGAAAGAGAAGCGATTTGAACTGTCCCAGAAATTTAAAAGAGAAAATGATTTAAATACTCCGTACAGGATAAGAGATATGATAAAAGAGGATTATGGTGAAGGGAGCTGTAAGAAATGAGAATTTGTATTATAGGCGGCGGGAATGTTGGAACTGCAATCGCGGCTGACTTGGCGCGGGAAGGGAAAAATGAAGTTGTAATGCTGACTGGCAGACCCAAAAAGTGGGAATATGAAATTGAAAGTGTAGATCATACGCAGGATATATGTTTTAAGAGCCGATTAACATTAGTGACAGATAATCCGGAGCTGGCTATGGAGCGTGCGGAAGTAGTGATCATAACTACACCTTCTTTTTTGATGCAGGAAAAGATTGAAGAAATTGCCCCATATGTGCAGGAAAATACTCTGGTGGGTGTTATGCCGGGTACAGGCGGCTTTGAATATATGTGCGGGGATTTGCTGAAAAAGGGCATTGTTGTGTTTGGATTTGACAGAGTAGTGCCGATATCAAGGGTAATTGAATACGGCAGAAAGGTAAGCGCTGTAAAGAAAAAAAGAGTCAGGCTTGCAGCAATACCGCAAAGAGAGACAGAGCGGGTTGCAAAGTTGATGAGCCAGTTGTTTGAGATGGAGGTATTGCCTTTAAAAAATTATCTGACGGTAACATTTACTCCATCCAATCCGATACTGCACACATCAAGATGTTATTCGATGTTTAAAGATTATGAGCAGGGAAAATATTGGGACAGGATGATTATGTTTTATGAGGAGTGGGATGACGCCTCTTCAACAATATTATTGGGGTGTGATGACGAGCTGAAAATGATTTGTGACGCTTTGGATAAAATGGACATGTCCGGGGTAATTCATCTAAAGGAGCATTACGAATCAGAGACACTCTCTCAGGTGACAAATAAGATAAAAACCATTCCGTCTCATCAAGGTCTGACATCGCCTATGAAGAAAGAAGAAAATGGCTATGTCCCTGATTTTTCATCACGGTACTTTATTGAGGATATTCCGTTTGGATTGTGCATCTTGAAGGGATTTGCAGTTATCTGTAAAGTAGATACACCTTATATGGATAGAATTCTTATGTGGTATCAAAAGCAGACCGGAAAAGAATATCTGGTTGATGGGAAATTAGAAGGAAAAGATATTGCGTCTTGTGCAATCCCGCAGAATTATGGGATTCATACGGTTGAGGATATCTACGGTTTTTATCTGTGACGGGATATAGAAAAGAGAGAATTTTATGAAAAAAGTTATTACTTATGGAACATTTGATATGCTTCATTATGGTCATATTAATTTGTTGAAAAGAGCGAAAGAGTTAGGGGACTATCTGATTGTAGGTGTGACCACGGAAAATTTTGATATGACAAGAGGAAAACTTAATATAACGGAGTCTCTGATGGACCGTATGCAGGCTGTTATTGATACCGGATATGCAGATGAGGTCATAGCGGAAGAATATGAGGGCCAGAAAATCGATGATATCATAAAATATGATATTGATATATTTACGGTTGGTTCAGACTGGGAAGGATATTTTGACTATTTGAGGGAATATTGCGATGTCATTTATCTTGAAAGAACAAAAGGCATTTCAAGCACGCAGATCAGGAAAGAGAGACAATATATAAAATTAGGTATTATCGGCTGGGATTCTGTTTTAATGAAAAAAATTGCAGAAGAAAGCAAATATGTCAGTGGTATGCATTTGGAGGGCGTTTTGCTGGATGACGAATCAGAGCAGTTTTCTTCAGAGATTGATAAAGTCATGCCTTGTCTTTCGGAGAAGATATTTTTTGAATCAGTGGATGCTGTATATATATATGCAAGTCCGGTCAGACGTTATACGTATATAAAAAAGGCAATCTTACAACAGAAGCATGTGCTGTGTGCGACACCGATTGCTCTGCGGGAACAAGAAGCAAAGGAATTGTACCAGTTAGCTAAGGAGAATGGAGTTATATTATATGACGCTATAAAAACAGCATCCTTTCCGGCTTTTAACAGACTGGTTTTGTTAGCGAAAAGCGGGATTGTCGGAGAGATTAAGTCGGTAGATGTTACATGTACCAGCCTGGTGCAAAATAATCGATGGGACCGTGACAGGAAAGCATACGGGGGGAGCATGACAAGCTGGGGACCATTTGCTCTGCTGGCTGTATTTTCATTGCTGGGGATAAAATATCAGCATGTAGATTATGTCTCTTATATGGACTTAGAGAAGGGCTTTGATTTGTTTACTAAAATGAATCTGGTGTATGATAATGCACTGGCTGACATTAAAGTGGGAATCGGTGTAAAAGCAGAAGGTGATTTGATTATATCAGGAACAAAAGGATATATCTATGTGCCGTCACCCTGGTGGAAAACGGATTATTTTGAGGTGCGATATGAAAACTTTACGAATAACAGACGGTATTTTTATCAGCTGCCGGGTGAGGGACTGCGGTATGTGTTTGCAGATTTTATGAAATATATTACTTGTGTAAAAAATCCGCATCTTAAAGTCAGTCCGGAATTATCACAGGCTATTTGTAATATTATGGAAGATTTTTATAAAGGAGACAATACAACAATCATAGGATAATTAGTTTTACGGGAGAGAAATGTTATGTTAAATTTTACAGTTGGACCGGTGGAAATAAGTGAAGAAATATTGGAACTGGGAGCGAAACCTGTGCCATATTTCCGTACACCGGAGTTCTCAGAAACAATGCTGGAGAATGAGACATTGTTGAAAAGAATAGCAAAGGCAGACGAAAATAGCCGGGCAGTTTTCCTTACCGCATCAGGAACAGGAGCGATGGAGGCTGCAGTTATAAATTGTTTTACACGGCAGGATAAAGTACTGATTGTAAATGGGGGTGGCTTTGGACAGCGTTTTGTGAATATTTGCAGTGTCTATGATATTCCCTATGAAGAGATTAAACTGGACTCAGGTAAGACATTAACAGAAGATGTTTTAAACCAGTATGATGGAAGAAGGTATACTGGTTTTATTGTAAACGCGCATGAAACATCAACCGGGGTATATTATGATATGCCGATGATAAGCAGATTCTGCAAAGAAAATGATTTGTTTTTGATGGTTGATGCAATCAGTTCATTCATTGCAGATCCTTTTGAAATGAAAGAATGGGGAATTGACTGTACAATCATCAGTTCGCAGAAAGCACTTGCCCTGCCTCCTGGCATTTCAGCTGTAATTCTTTCAGACAGAGGGGTAGAAAGAGTTCTTTTGGCAAAGCCGAAAACATTTTATTTTGATCTGAAGGATGCGTTGAAAAACGGAGAAAGAGGACAAACACCATTTACTCCTGCAGTTGGAATTTTATTGCAGTTAAATCGGAGACTGCAACTGATTCATGAACGGGGAGTTGAAAATGAAACTGCTGCGATCAGGCAGATAGCGAGTCATTTCAGAGAGCATATAAAGAGTCTGCCTTTTGAGATTTATTCGGAGCGGTTATCAAATGCAGTTACACCACTGACTCCGAAAGGGCAGGTATCGGCTTACCGGATTTTTGAAATTTTAAAAAATGAGTATGAGATTTTTGTGTGTCCGAATGGTGGAGCGCTGGCTGATAAAGTGATAAGAATCGGACATATTGGGCATTTGACGATTGAGGATAACTGTGTTCTGATAAATGCACTCAAGGATATGAAAAGGAGACAGCTTATATGATTAACAGAAGAAAACAGGTATATCGTGAAAATAGAGCGGTTATGGCATTTGTTATCAGTCTGGGTGTTTTTATTTTTGTTATTACCTGTTGGAATTTGGGAAAATTAAATCAGATTTGCGTGTTGAATGATGAATTTGGATACTGGGGGACCGCAGCTTATTTTGCCGGATATGACTGGACAGGACTGTCAGGGACCTCTCCTTATTATGGGTTTGGTATAGCTCCGTTTTATGCTCTTTTATTTAAAGTGTTTAAAGATGTAACAATTATATACAAAGGGGCTATTGTTTTGAATGCCTTCATGTTGGTTGCGGCGTTTTTTTTATCTTTGAGCTGTTGTAAGAAGATGTTTCCACGGATGGCGGATTTTTACAGAATTCTATTTTGTACATTTTTAACATTATATCCGAATAATCTGGTGCAGTCACAGATTGCATGGACAGAGACGATTCTTTATTTGTGGTTCTGGGTATGCTGTTACATGATAATTTCAATATATGAGAAGCCCAGACGATATAAAGCTGTTTTGTATGGTGCATGGCTTTTGTATGGAATGATGATTCATCAGAGAGTACTGGGTGTGATTTGTGCCGGGGTTGTTATCATTTTGTTTTTAAAGATTATTAACAGGATTGACTGGAAGTTTTTCATGTTATTTTTGGGCACGGTAGTAATTTCTTTCGTTTTGTTTTACGTTATCAAAGGTTATCTGAATGATAATTTTTGGGTTTCTATTAGTGATACAATTGCATCTAAGAATAATATGAGTGGTCAGGTGAAAAAAATTGAGAAAATTTTTTCGATAGAAGGGCTCGTTGATTTCTTCTATGAAGTATGTGGACAGGCATTTTATCTAATCGTATCGACGTGCTTTCTTGTCTTTGGCTTCTTGTTTGAGGGAGGGAAGAGAATTGTCCAGATTCTGAAGTCGCTTATGAAGAAAAAGAAGATTGTATGTGGCAAGTATGGTGTTGTTGTTATTTTTGTGTTTATAGCATTTGTTGCAACATTTTTGATTTCAACAATATCTACCGCAGGATTGACAAACCGGGGCGATACGTTGCTATATGGCCGGTATAATGAGTTTCTTATAGGGCCTGTTTTGTTAATCGGTCTTCATGCTTTTTATACCGCGAAACAGAAATGGCAGACATTTGCTGTTGTCACGGGAATTGGGGTCTGCATTGCTTATGTGGTAAACCATGTATTTGCAAACCATTATTTTTCTGCATTTTATTGTACCAATTGTGTTGGAGTGGCGACTTCATTTAGTGAAAGTGCCTATTATAACGCAGGTACATATAGTGCATTTGTAAAAGTCATGCTGGCAGTTTTTCTTGTGTTGCTGTTAATCAGCAGCAGATTTGCGGATAAAATCATGTATGTTTTGGGCGGCGTCTGCATTTTGACGATGTTGTGGATTCCGGCAGCAGAATATAATAATGAAAACACATATCAGTTACAGCAGAATTTTTCTGAGAATGTTGTAGATGTTGTAGAGTTTATTGAAGGTGAGAAGGCAGAGGAAACAATATATTATGTTGCAGATGACTGGGGAGCGGATGCATTTCAGAGAGAAATAAGTGACCGTGGTATAAAGTATATTCAGTTCTACTTATATGATAAAAAAATAGATATACAGGGTTTTCATGGGCTGGAGACAGGAAAAGAGCTTTGTATCGTACGGAAAGAGTCCTGGTGTTATTGGAACATGTTTGAAAAATATGACTTGGTTTATGATAATGATCAGTATGGGGTATTTCGGAGCAGTATGTAATACGGACAGAGATTATATGGGAAAGGATGGGTAAAATGAAAATACCATTTGCATCTTTTGAACAAATGCATAAAGAAATAAAGGAAGAGCTGCTTACGGACTTTAGACGGGTGCTGGACAGTAGCTGGTTTATTGGAGGACAGGAAGACCGGCAGTTTGAGGAAGCGTTTGCACAATATTTTGGGCGGAAATATTGTATCGGCTGCGGGAATGGGCTGGATGCGATTATGTTAAGTCTGAAAGCTCTCGGTATTACAGAGGGGGATGAAGTGATTATTCCTTCTAATACATTTATTGCAACCGCATTGGCAGTGTCTTATGTCGGAGCTGTTCCTGTATTTGTAGAACCAAGAATTGAAACATATAATATAAATCCTGATTTGATTGAAGAAAATATTACATCCAGAACGAAGGCAGTCATTGCTGTTCATTTGTATGGACAGCCCGCAGAAATGGATGAAATCATGCAGATTGTAAGGAAGCATGGATTGTATCTGATAGAAGATTGTGCACAGGCACATGGCGCTGCGTATAAAGGAAGAAAGATAGGTACCTTTGGAGATGCGGCGGCATTCAGTTTTTATCCGGGGAAAAATCTTGGAGCGCTTGGAGATGCGGGTGCAGTTATTACGGATGATTCCAAACTGGCAGAGAAAATAAGAGCTTTGGGAAATTATGGCTCAAAAGAAAAGTATAATCATGTTTATCAGGGAAATAATTCAAGGCTCGATGAGATTCAGGCTGCGTTTCTGACTACAAAACTGAGACATCTGGATCGGTGGAACCGTGAAAGAAAGAGAATCGCACAGCGTTATCTGACAGAAATTGTAAATCCCAAAATAATTCTTCCGGTTGTTGCTGAAGATACAGATCCTGTATGGCATATCTTTGCAGTGCGATGTGATAAAAGAGAACAGTTGGAGAAATATTTGTCGGACAAAGGAATCGGAACGAATAAGCATTATCCAATTCCACTGCATTTGCAAAAAGCATATGAAGGATTGCAGCTTCAACAAGGAATGTATCCTGTTGCAGAAGAAATTTCAGCTACAGAACTGAGTATTCCGATGTATTATGGTATGACAGAGGAAGAAGTGCAGTATGTTGTTGATTCTATAAATGAGATAAATTTATAGGAAATGATTTATAAGGAGAGAATTTCGAATGAGACAGTCACAGATTACCTTTTGGTGTCATGAAATAATACGTTCCCAGGCTTTGGCGGGAGGTTTTTATATTGATGCGACGATGGGAAATGGAAATGATACGCTGATGCTCTGCGAGCTTGCAGGAGAAAAGGGAAAAGTGACTGCTTTTGATATTCAGAAGAAGGCGCTGGAAAGTACAGAGCATTTATTGGAGCAGCACGGGTATAGGGACCGTGCTTTGCTTATTTTGGATGGACATGAGAATATGGATCAATATGTGCAGGAAGGAACTGCTGATGTCATCTGTTTTAATTTTGGCTATCTTCCCGGAGGAGACCATGCGATATCTACGACGGCAGAGACCAGTATTACTGCCATAAAGAAAGGACTTGCGATTTTGAAGCCGGGAGGGATGATGAGCCTGTGTATTTACAGCGGAGGAGATACAGGATTCGAAGAAAAAGAACGGATACTTGCATATTTAAAATCCCTTTCTCCCAGAGAGTATACAGTGATTGTAAATCAATATTATAACAGAGAAAACCATCCTCCTGTTCCGGTCTTTATTTTCCGGACATAAGAAGCAGATATACAGCAGATGTTCAAAAAGCGTATTGCTTTACAATGGGCTGCAATTAAGATACAATTATATTGTAAACAAGAATCGGAAGGATATATGAAAATGTATTTGAGAAAATTAAGAGAAAAAGATGCACATTCCATGCTGGAGTGGATGCATGATTCTGATGTGGTGGAGGAGCTGGCAGCAGATTTTATGAATATGACACTGGATGACTGTCTGGAATTTATACGAAGAGCGAATGAAGAGGAAAGCCGGAATCTGCACCGTGCCATTTGCAATGAGGAAGATGAGTATCTTGGCACAGTCAGTCTGAAAAATATATCCCAGGCAGACAGCAATGCAGAGTATGCAATTGTGGTATCAGGGAAAGCTATGGGAAGCGGGGCGTCCATGTATGCCACAAAGGAAATCTTGCGGATTGCATTTGAGGAACTGAAACTGCATAAAGTATATCTTTATGTGCGAAGTGGTAATGGACGTGCACTTAAATTTTATGATAAAGTAGGATTCCGCAAGGAAGGAGAATTTGTTGATCATATTAGAAACCGGGCTGGAAATTATGAAAATCTTATCTGGCTTGCGTTGCTAAATCAAGAGTTTTGCGAAGCGGAAAGATAGTTTGATTTGAAGTGTGGCTATGCTTTTGCAGGAAAGGAGAATACGAAAGATGAAAAAGAAATGGTATATTTTGTTGCTTATGCTGTTTGCTATATGCGCATTATCAGCCTGCTCCGGCAAAAAGAATGCAGATGCAGTTACAAAAAAAGATAAGAAGATTGAGATGCCGGAGGTGGAAGAGGAAAAGAAAGAAGAAAAAGAAGAAATCCCGGCAAACCAGAATCTTTTAACAGGCATTCCTGATTTGACTGAGGCGGCAATCGGAAAACGTCCGGTTGCAGTTATGGTCAATAATGTCCCGGATGCCATGCCGCAGTATGGAGTAGAAAAGGCAGATATTATTTTTGAGATTCCGGTGGAAGGAGACCACACGCGGTTTATGGCGCTTTATGCGGATTATACTACACTCCCGAAGATTTGTGCCATTCGAAGCTGCCGTTATTATTTTCCGGCGCTTTCCGAAGGCTTTGATGCTTTTTATATTAACTGGGGAATTGATGATACGATTGCAGACTACCTGGAGGCACTGCAGCTTGACCGGTATGATGGAATTTCAGGGCAGGGCGGATTCTTTGGAAGAGACCAGGAGAGAAGAAATGCAGGATATGCACTGGAGCATACCGGATATTTTGACGGGACAAAGTTTGCTTCCGTTGTACAGAGCCAGGGGAAACGTACGGATCTGGAAGCGGATAAGACAGGAACGGCTTTTCCGTTCAATGGTCTGAAGGAACAGATTAAGGCCGGGGAGACGGATTGTAAGCGTGTGGATATTAACTTTGGTGCGCAGAGCGCCGCACTTGTCTATGATGAAGGAAGCAAGACTTATAAGAAAGAAATGAACGGCAAACCGCAGATAGACGGAAAGACGGGAAATCAGCTGGCATTTACAAATGTGTTCGTGCTGGAGACATCCATTTCTGTCCGTGACGAGGTTGGACACAAACAGCTTGACTGGGACGGATCAGTAGATTCTGTCGGGTATTATATATCGAATGGCGGGGTTCAGAAAATCCACTGGTCAAAGGATCCCAATAATGAAAATTCGCGTCTTCGCTTCTACGACCAGCAGGGAAAAGAAATATCTATTAATCGTGGAAAGAGTTATATTGCGCTGAATTATCCAAATCAGGCAGTTATGAAATAAAAAGAGATAAAAGGGGAACGATATGAAAACATATGATTATTTAATTGTAGGAGCCGGACTTTATGGTGCGGTTATGGCGCATGAGCTTACGGAAAAAGGGAAATCCTGTCTGGTCATAGACCGAAGAGCGCATATTGCAGGGAATATTTACTGTGAGGAAATAGAAGGTATTCAGGTGCACAAATACGGAGCGCATATTTTCCATACATCAAATAAAAAGATATGGGACTATGTCAATCAATTTGCTGAATTTAATAACTATATTAATTCACCTGTTGCAGTGTACAAGGATGAACTATATAATCTTCCGTTTAATATGAATACATTCAGCAGGATGTGGAACATCCGTACTCCGCAGGAAGCGAAAGAGATGATTGCAAAGCAGGTGAAAGAATCCGGCATTACAGAACCGAAGAATCTGGAAGAACAGGCATTGTCACTTGGCGGCCGTGATGTATATGAAAAGCTGATTAAGGGATATACAGAGAAACAGTGGGGGCGGGACTGCAAAGACCTTCCGGCATTTATTATCAAGCGTCTCCCGTTCCGTTTTACTTATGATAATAATTATTTTAACGACCGTTATCAGGGGATTCCAGTTGGCGGTTATACGGCAATTGTAGAAAAGCTGCTGGAAGGAAGCGACGTGCGTACAGGAACGGATTATTTTGAATTCCGTAAGGATAATCCGCATATTGCAGAAAAAGTGATTTTTACCGGTATGATTGATGAATATTTTGAATATAAATTGGGAGCGCTGGAGTACCGTTCCGTGCGTTTTGAAACAGAGGTTCTGGATACGGATAACTATCAGGGGAATGCGGTTGTGAATTATACAGAAAGAGAAGTGCCGTATACAAGAATTATAGAGCATAAGCATTTTGAATTCGGAACACAGCCAAAGACAGTTATTTCCAGAGAATATTCTTCCGAGTGGAGTGTGGGAATGGAGCCTTATTATCCGGTAAATGATGAGAAAAATAATGCATTATTTGCACGTTACAGAGAATTAGCGGACAAAGAAGAAAATGTGATTTTCGGCGGCCGCCTCGGAAATTATAAATATTATGATATGGATAAGGTAATTGAAGCGGCGCTTGAAGTGGCCGGGGAATTATAAAAGATACAAAAAGAACAGGCAGCAAAGGGGCTGCCTGTTCTTTTTATAATGCGATATTTATTGTGCATATAATTTCAGAAGTTCAATAATCATGGCAGCATTTTTCTCCATTGCCTCTGCAGTGATATGCTCGTAAGGTCCATGATAAGCATGGCCGCCGGCGCCGAAGTTTGGACACGGAAGGCCTTTGAAGCTGAGCTGGCATCCGTCAGTGCCGCCCCGGATTGGGAGAACGGCCGGAGTCATGCCGGCAAGCTCACATGCTTTTTTACCATTTTCAATCAGATGCATACAGCCGGAGATAATCTCAGCCATATTTTTATACTGGTCGGTGAGGGTAAGCTTTACGGTGCCTTCGCCCCATTTCTCATTCAGTGTCTTTTCAATCAGGCGAAGCGTATTCTTGCGTGCTTCAAAAAAGTGGGAGTCATGGTCGCGGACAATATAATTAAGCTCAGCTTTTGCCACATCTCCGGACATGCTGACCAGGTGGTAGAAGCCTTCATATTCTTCTGTTGTGCGCGGTGTTTCCATTCCCGGAAGCATATTGTTAATTTCCATGGCGATCAATGCAGCATTTATCATAGTTCCTTTTGCGGAACCCGGATGTACACCGAAGCCTGTAATATCAAACTGGGCTTTGCAGGCGTTGAAATTCTCGTATTGAATCTCACCTTCTGTCTCACTATCCAAAGTGTAGCCATACTGTGCACCGAATCTTTCGACGTCGAAATGTGCCGCTCCGGTTCCGATTTCTTCATCCGGAGTGAAGGCAACACATACAGGGCCATGTGGAATATTTTCTTCCTGGAGCCGTTCTACGGCGGTAAGAATTTCAGCGATTCCAGCCTTGTTATCTGCACCGAGAATTGTATTTCCGTCGGCGGTAATGAGAGTCTGCCCTTTCAAGCCGGCCAGGTGAGGGAAGGTTTCAACACTTAAAACGCGTCCGCTGTCGCCAAGAACGAGGTCCTTGCCGTCATAATTTTCAGTGACAATCGGATGAATCTCTCTGTCACAGAAATCAGCTACCGTATCCATATGTGCAACGAAACCAATGGCAGGCTTGTCCTCATAGCCTTTTGTTGCAGGAAGCTTTCCGTATAAATAACATTGGTCGGAAAGATAGACATCTGTGAGCCCCAGTTCTTTCATTTCCTTCTCAAGAAGTCTTGCCAGATCAAACTGACACTGTGAGGAGGGAATTGTGCCGCTGTTCTCGTCGCTCGGAGTACGGACAACAACATACTTCAATAATCTTTCATAAGTTTTCATACTACACTCTCCTTTTCATAATCTGTTTTTCCTGTTCCTATTATATCATAGATAATCCTTTCCGCTATCAAAAAAAGATGATATAATAAAAAAATAAACAGAAAAGTGCTCCGGGGACCGTGTAGACAGGAGAATCCGTGTGAGCATAACAGGAGGCAGTTATATGAAGTTAACACAGTTACTGGAACGTCTTGAATATGAGGTCGTTCAGGGAAGTGATGATATTGAAATTACGACGTTGATTAATGATTCACGCAAAGTGGAAGAAGGCAGTGTATTTGTATGTATTGAAGGAGCGGTGTCTGACGGACACAGCTACGTGACAGAGGTGGCAGAGCGGGGCGCTGCGGCAGTAATCGTGGAAAAGGACGTGGAAGCGCCCGAAGGACTTACGGTTATCCGCGTTTCCGATACCCGTTATGGGCTGGCACTTGCTTCGGCTGCTTATTTTGGTTACCCGGCGGAGAAACTGAAAGTGATTGGTATTACCGGGACAAAGGGAAAGACGACGACTACCTATATGGTAAAATCTATCTTAGAAGGGGTAGGACATAAGGTGGGGCTGATTGGAACAATTGAGGCAATTATCGGAGAAGAGACGATTCCGGCAAATAATACGACACCAGAATCTTATACGATACATGAATACTTTGCACGGATGGTAGAGGCAGGATGTGACAGTGTTGTTATGGAAGTGTCTTCCCAGGGGCTGATGCTTCACAGAACAGCAGGCATTCCATTTGAAATCGGTATTTTTACGAACCTTGGAGAGGATCATATCGGACCGAATGAGCATAAGGATTTTGAAGATTATAAACGATGTAAGGGTCTTTTGTTCAAGCAGTGTAAAACAGGAATTGCCAATATTGATGACCAGTGGTTTGGGGACGTGTTCCGGGAAGCCACCTGTAAGACTGAGACTTTTGGATTTTCAGAAAATGCAGATCTCAGGGCAGTGCAGGTGGAACATATATCAGCGCCCGGATACCTGGGAGTGAAATATCATGTGACGGGACTTATGGACTTTGATGTGGAAATTGATATCCCGGGCGAATTTAGTGTTTATAATTCGCTGACCGCGATTGCTGTCTGCCGGCATTTTGATGTTCCGGTGGAAAATATTAAAAAAGCTTTAAAGACAGCAAAGGTGAAGGGGCGTATTGAGATGGTAAAGGTGTCCGATGATTTCACTTTGATGATTGATTATGCACATAATGCCATGTCACTCGAAAGTCTCCTTCATACGTTGAGAGATTATAACCCGGGACGTATTGTAACCGTGTTTGGCTGCGGCGGCAACCGTTCCAGAACAAGACGTTATGAGATGGGTGAAGTGTCAGGAAGATTATCAGACTTTACGATCATCACATCAGATAATCCGAGATTTGAAGAACCTCAGGCGATTATTGACGATATTATTACCGGTATAGAGAAGACGGATGGGGAGTATATTGCTGTCTGTGACAGAAAAGAAGCAATTAAATATGCAATTGCAAATGGGCGCCCTGGAGATGTCATTGTGCTTGCCGGAAAAGGACATGAGACATACCAGGAGATTAAAGGTGTGAAATATGATATGGATGAACGTGTGTTAATCAAAGAAGTTCTGGAAGAGTTGAAGGGATAGCATGTACGCTGAGATTATTATAGATATTACACATGAAAGGCTGGATAAGGTTTTTGAATACAGCGTTCCCCGTGAACTGGAGGGAAGGATTCAGATTGGCTCGGAAGTGATCGTACCGTTTGGAAGAGGAAACCGGGAAACAAGCGGGTATGTGATTGGATTTCTGGAAAATCCAGAATATCCAAAAGAAAAGATAAAACCGGTGTTCAGGGTACCGGAAGGAAGACGACCGATTGAATCAAAGCTTGTGGAGCTTGCGGCATGGATGAAAGAAAGCTATGGAGGCACAATGATCCAGTCTCTTCGGACTGTTCTGCCGATTAAGAAAAAGGGGAATCCCATGAAGAAGAGGCGGATACGGCTTCTCTTTAGTGAGGAGGAAGGAAAGAAGCAGCTGGATATTTATCTGCATAAGAATCAGAAGGCAAGGGCAAGACTCCTTGCCGGGCTTCTCGAGCAGCCGGAGCAGGAATATGAACTGATTACGAAAAAGCTGAATGTCACGGCTTCCGTGATACGGGCGCTTGCGGAGCAGGGAGTATTACAGGTCGAGACAGAAGAGACCTTCCGGAATCCGGTAAAATACAGAAAAAAGGAAAGGACAGTATTTTCTTATACAGAAGAACAGAGGCAGGCAGTGGAGACATTCTGTCGGGATTACAGGGATGAAAATTACAAGACTTATCTTCTTTATGGAGTGACCGGGAGCGGGAAGACAGAAGTTTATATGGAAATGATTGATTACGTAGTGTCGAAGGGTAAGCAGGCGATTGTCCTGATTCCGGAGATTGCACTTACTTATCAGACGGTTTTACGGTTTTACGGGAGGTTCGGTGACCGTGTGTCGATTTTAAATTCCAGACTTTCCGCAGGTGAGCGCTCTGACCAGATAGAGCGGGTAAAGCGTGGGGAGGTCGATGTTATGATTGGCCCGCGTTCTGCACTGTTTACACCATTTGCGAAGCTGGGACTGATCGTGATCGATGAAGAGCATGAGATGACCTATAAAAGCGAGCAGGTACCCCGTTACCATGCAAGGGAGACGGCGGTTATGCGGGCACATCTGGAAGGCGCAAGCGTCGTATTTGGCTCTGCGACTCCGTCCCTGGAGGCATTCTACCGCTGCCAGAAAGGGGAGTATGAGATGCTCCGGCTTACAAGGCGGCCAACAAAACAATCTCTTCCGAAGGTATATACGGTCGATATGCGGGAAGAACTAAAGAAAGGCAATCGTTCTATCCTCAGTGACCGGTTAAGGGAGCTGATAGAAGACAGGTTGAAGAAAGGGCAGCAGACGATGCTGTTTCTGAACCGGCGGGGATATGCGGGATTCGTTTCTTGCAGATCCTGTGGATATGTAGTAAAATGTCCTCATTGCGATGTATCGTTAAGTGCGCACAAAAATGGGAAACTTATCTGCCATTATTGTGGCTACGAGCAGAAAACGATACAAATCTGCCCATCTTGTCATTCTTCTTATATAGGAGGATTCCGGGCAGGTACGGAAGCAATCGAAGAGCTTGTAAAACGGGAGTTTCCGGAAGCGAAGGTGCTGCGTATGGATATGGATACAACGCGAAGTAAAGAAGGGCATGAGAAGATACTGTCTGCATTTGCAAGCGGCGAGGCAGACATTCTGATTGGAACGCAGATGATTGTAAAGGGACATGATTTTCCGAATGTAACTCTGGTGGGAGTGCTGGCAGCAGATATGTCGCTTTACAGTAATGATTACCGTTCGGGAGAAAGGACTTTTGCACTTCTTGCTCAGGCTGCGGGAAGAGCAGGGCGTGGAAGCACTGCGGGAGAAGTGGTCATTCAGACTTACAGTCCACAGCATTATAGTATTGAAATGGCGGCAAAGCAGGACTACGAAGGTTTTTACGAAAAGGAAATGAATTACAGAGAGCTGATGGAATACCCGCCCGTATCAGAGCTTCTTGCTGTTCTTGTATCCGGGGAAGAAGAGAAAATTCTCGAAAAGGCGGTCGGATATCTGAAAGAGTTTGCCATCCGTGCAGATAAAGAAAAGAAGATTCAGATTATCGGCCCTGCAAGCCCTTATGTGGGAAAAGTAAATGATGTGTACCGCAGAGTCATTTATTTAAAATGCAGGGAATATTCTTGCCTGACAGCGGTAAAAAACTGTATGGAGCAATATATTGAGATAAATAAGGGATTTGACAGACTGAAGATACAGTTTGATTTTAATCCCATGAATATATTTTAGAAAACAATAATAATGGAGGAGCATTATGGCAATCAGAAGAATCAGGGTGCTTGGAGATGAAGTGCTGACAAAAAGCTGTAAAGAAGTAACGAAGATGACGCTTCGTACAAAGATTTTGATTGAAGATATGTTGGATACGATGTACGAAGCCGGAGGGGTAGGTCTTGCCGCGCCTCAGGTTGGGATTTTGAAAAGAATCGTAGTAATTGATGTCGGGGAAGGCCCGATTATCCTTGTGAATCCAGAAATTGTGGAAACAGCAGGGGAGCAGACCGGGGAGGAAGGATGCTTAAGTGTTCCGGGAAAGTCCGGAATCGTGACAAGACCGAACTATGTAAAGGTAAAAGCGCTGGATGAGAATATGGAGGAAATCGAGCTGGAAGGGGAAGAGCTGCTTGCGCGTGCATTTTGTCATGAGATTGATCATCTGGACGGAAAAGTATATGTAGAACTTGCAGAAGGCGGAATCCATGATGTGGAAATGGGCGGTGAAGAATAGATGAAAGTGATATTTATGGGAACACCGGATATTGCAGTGGGAACACTCCATGCACTGGCAGATACCGGGCATGAAGTGCTGCTGGCTGTGACGCAGCCGGATAAACCGAAAGGAAGAGGCGGAAAAATGCAGTACACGCCTGTAAAAGAGGCGGCGCTTTCCAGGAATATTCCGGTATATCAGCCAAAAAGAATCCGGGAACCGGAATGTATAGAAGTATTGAAAAAATATGACGCGGATGTGGTTGTTGTGATTGCATTTGGTCAGATTCTTCCAAAAGAAATCCTGGAGATGACGCCTTATGGATGCGTAAACGTGCATGCTTCCTTACTTCCGAAGTACCGGGGAGCGGCGCCGATTCAGTGGGCGGTTATAAATGGAGAAAAGGTGTCAGGAGTTACGACCATGCAGATGGACGAGGGACTGGATACCGGAGATATCCTTCTTGAGAAAGAGGTTGTGCTGGATGAGAAGGAGACGGGCGGAAGCCTGCACGATAAGATTGCAGAGGAAGGCGCCCGGCTTTGTGTGAAGACTCTGGAAGCATTGGAAAAAGGCGAGGTGACTCCGAAAAAGCAAGGGGAAAGCCCAACCGAATATGCACGTATGCTTGATAAGAGTCTTGGAAATATTGACTGGACGACATCGGCGGAGACAATTGAACGTCTGATCCGTGGACTGAATCCGTGGCCCGGCACATATACTGACTGGGATGGAAAGGTTATGAAGATCTGGAAGGCAGATGTCTGTAAAGACGGGGAAAATGGAGCAGCTGCTCCCGGAACGGTGGTCTGTGTGGAGAAGGATGGTTTTTTTGTACAGACCGGACAGGGACTTTTGAAGGTTACAGAGCTTCAGATTCCCGGGAAAAAGAGAATGGATGCAGGAGCATTCTTAAGAGGTTACAGGGTTGAAACAGGAGAGATTCTGAAAAAATGTTAAGGAGGAATAAAGGATGTTTTATCCAATGGGTTTTGGCATTGATCCAACGTATTTTCTTGTATTGATCGGTGTTGTTTTATGCATGGCCGCATCAGCAGGCATGAATTCTACATTCAATAAATATGCAAAAGTACGGAATCATTCCGGCATGACCGGAAGAGAAGCGGCAGAACAGATTCTTCACCGGGCGGGTATTTATGATGTGCGCGTGGAGCGGGTATCCGGAAATCTGACAGACCATTATGATCCGCGAAGTAAAGTTTTAAGGCTTTCGGATGCGACTTACAGCCAGACTTCGGTTGCGGCGATGGGAGTGGCGGCTCATGAGTGCGGGCATGCGATCCAACACCAGGTTGGGTATGCACCGCTGAAGATTCGAGGGGCCCTTGTGCCGGTTGCTAATTTTGGCAGCACCATAGCATGGCCGCTTATTATTATCGGATTATTTTTTCATTCCGGTTCATCCATGCTGCTTATCAATATTGGGATTCTGGCATTTTCACTGGCGGTGCTTTTTCAGATCGTGACACTTCCGGTAGAGTTTAATGCATCCGGAAGGGCAATCAAGATTCTGGGGGAAACCGGAATGCTTTATCCGGAAGAGGTTGCCGGTACCCGTAAGGTGTTAAAGGCTGCGGCACTTACTTATGTGGCAGGTGCAGCTTCTGCTATTTTGCAGCTTTTGCGTATTATACTTCTTACAGGCGGAAGAAGAAACGATTAAGAGACACGGAGAGAAAGAGAATGGCAGAAATAACTGGACGGGAGATTGTGCTGGAAACCCTTCTTTTGATTACCAGGGACGGTGAGTATAGCCATATTGCCCTTAAAAATGTTCTGGATAAATATCAGTATCTGGAAAAAAAGGAGCGTGCGTTTATTACAAGAGTAGTAAACGGCACGCTTGAACGCATGATAGAGATTGATTATATAATCAATTGTTTTTCAAAAGTTAAAGTAAATAAAATGAAGCCTGTTATCCGTACAATTTTGAGAAGTGGAGTGTATCAGCTTAAATATATGGACAGCGTTCCTGCAAGTGCGGTATGCAATGAGGCAGTCAGACTTGCAGAAAGGAAAGGATTCATTAATCTGAAAGGATTTGTAAACGGGGTTTTAAGAAATATCGCCCGGAATATGGAGAAGATTTCCTATCCGGCACAAGAGGATACCGTGCTTTATTTGTCTGTGATGTACTCCCTTCCGGAGTGGCTTGTAAAACAGTGGCTCTGTATTTATGATGCGGATACGGTGGCGCGGATGGGAGCAGAATTTTTAAAGGAAAAACCAACAGCAATCCGGTGTAATACACAGAAGATTCAGCCGGAGAAGTTGAGAGAAAAGTTAGAAGAAGAAGGGGTTAAAGTGATGGAAATCCCTTCTGTTCCATATGCATTTTATATAGCAGGCTATGATTATATAGCAGGACTTAAGAGCTTTCAGGACGGATGCTTTTATGTGCAGGATGTAAGCTCTATGCAGGTGGCTGAATGGGCGTCGCCGGAAGAAGGAGATTATATTATTGACGTGTGTGCAGCTCCCGGAGGAAAGGCATTACATCTTGCGGAAAAACTAAGAGGGAGCGGACATATAGAAGCAAGAGACCTGACAATGGTTAAGACGGAGCTTGTAGAAGAAAATATTGCAAGGAGCCGGCTTACGAATATAGAAGCGGTCTGCCAGGATGCGACGGAATTTGATAAAGCTTCGGTTCAGAAAGCGGATATTGTGATTGCAGACCTTCCCTGCTCCGGTCTGGGGGTTCTGGGGAAAAAACCGGATTTGAAGTTTAAGATGACACCGCAGACGGAAGCAGAGCTTGTAAAACTGCAGAGGGAGATTCTGTCAGTCGTTAACCAATATGTGAAACCCGGCGGAAAACTTTTGTATAGTACCTGTACGATTCACCGGGAGGAAAATGAAGAGAATGCTGTGTGGTTTGCCCGGGAATTTCCGGAGTTTACATTGATAAAAGAAGAGCAGATGCTTCCGGGGGGAGTCTATGGCGACGGGTTTTATATTGCCTTGTTTCAGAAGGAGAATGCATGAGTAAAAAAGATATTGTTTCTTACAATTATGAAGAATTAAGCAGAGAAATAGAGGGGCTGGGAGAAAAGGCATACCGCGCCGGGCAGATTTATTCGTGGCTTCATGAAAAGGGCGTGGAAAGCTTCGAGGAGATGACAAATCTTTCGAAAAAGCTGAGGGAAAGACTTGCGGAGGTTTATGAGATTCCGGTGGTTACACAGGTGGCAAGACAGATATCAAAGGTGGATCCGACGGAAAAATTTTTATTCGAATTATCTGACGGGAATCGGATTGAAAGTGTGCTGATGAAATATAATTATGGAAATTCTGTCTGCATATCTTCCCAGGTGGGGTGCCGGATGGGATGTCGTTTCTGCGCATCTACTCTGGATGGGCTGGAACGTAATCTGAAGGTTTCGGAGATGCTAAGACAGATTTATCATATCCAGAAGATTACCGGGGAGAGAGTGTCTAATATCGTTGTGATGGGGACAGGAGAGCCGCTGGATAATTACGATAATTTTGTGAAGTTCATACATATGATCAGTGATGAACATGGACTTCATATCAGCCAGAGAAATATAACTGCTTCCACTTGCGGGATTGTTCCCAATA
>CALFCS010000102.1 GCA_937950565.1 uncultured Lachnospiraceae bacterium | reverse complement strand
AGTTTGATGCATAACATACAATCTTACCCTCGCTTGTCTTCCAGTAAGCAAATTTCTTTCCTTCCGGTGCTGCCGGCGCTTCTACTTTCGCAAGCGCCCACTCTTCAAATTCACCAATTTTTTCAACCGCTTCGCCATTTTTAACGCAAACCTCGTATTTCCTTGGCTCAACAGTGATTGTGATTTTTGCTTCCAAGTAGTCTGAATCTGGATTTATTCTTACTTTTGCAGTAATAACAGCTGTTCCCGCGCTGACTGCAGTTACTGTTCCGTCCTCTGCAACCGTTGCTACTTCTTGATTATCTGAATACCATGTCACTGTTTTATCTGCCTTTTCTCCTCCTGTAACATCAACGCCAAGGGTATAAGTAGTATCAACCTGTATTGCAAGCTCAGCACCATCCTTGATGGAAACACCAGTTACCGTCAGATCCGCTGCTGTCGGAAGTGCATCAACATCGGTTTTAGCCTTTTCTACAAGAGTATTCACAGAAGCCATAATATCTTTCAGTTCAGCTGCAGACGAAGAATCAACATTCTCTGTTAATAACACATATTCCTCTAATGCCTTATTTAAAATAGCTATTCTTTCATCCTCTTGCTCACTCAAATACTCTCCTTCTTTATATGAACCCAAAACACTTTCTGCTTCACTCATCGCTGTTTCATATTCTGTTATTGTCAACTGCAAATCTGTTACGATACTATCAAGTGAGTTCTTTGCTCCTTCAAGAGCACTTGCAACTGCTTCTTCTGTTTCAGCAGCATTAATAGCCTTCGTTCCAGCTTCAATATATTTTGCAAGAATCTCCCGCTGCTCCGCACGGTACTCTGCGGTATTTTTATAACTCTCCAAGTCTGCAATTGCACCAGCTTTTATAGCAACAAGATCTTTTGAGAATTTTGCCACAAATTCTTTAGCTGCACTCTCTTCATTGACAGTTACACTCCAAGCACTCTCTTTAGATACACACTCCTCTCCAACATACCATCCCGCAAAGCAATACCCTTCCTTTGCTATTGCATTAAGAGTTACCACTGTTCCTTCATCATAGATTCCAGCCCCAGTAATTGTACCCATATCATCATTTTCAGATTTTGCAGTAATTGTAAAATGTTTTTGGAGTTCTATTGCCGTTATTTCTATAGTTCCTGTTACACCACTTCCATCTTTTGCCGTCGCTGTAATGGTTGCTGTTCCACCTCTCACACCGGTGGCTACACCATTTGCATCTACAGTAACAACTTCCGTATCACTTGATGACCATGCTACATCTTTAATTGTTGCATCTTCTGGTGCAATAGCTGCTGTAAGCTGAACAGTATCTCCCACATTGACTTTGTCTTCCGGTACGCTTTGAATTCCAATGCTTTCCACATTTACTATTACTGTACCGTATACTTCCCATTCCTTCAGACCTACACCAGCTATAACAGAAGTAGTTCCTTCAGGCATGTTTTTATTTAATGTACAGCGAAGCGCTGTTGCAACTACCGGTTCATTAAATGTTACAGCATTTAATGAACCCTCTTTACTTCCAACAATATCCGTATTCACCGTTAATAAAGTTACCCATGTATCACTATCTACAGGAAGATATTCATATACATAACTTGCCGGTGTCTGGATACCTTCATATACGGAATCCGGGTTATCATCCCAAATATAAAGATTACTGCTTTTAATTACAACGGGAGTCATCCAGTTATACTGTGCGTATTCAGAGGCACTGTCAATGCCATATGTACCCCATTGTCCGTTATCTAAACTGCCATCATTAAGTGCCTCTCCACCCTTTTCCCAATTCGAATGGTTGGTTACACTTGGATTTGCTGTCAAAGCAAGGTTCACATCTCCCGTCTCTTCTGCACTCGTTTTCAAAGCCACTTCTGCTTCTTTTAATCCTTCTGTCGCTACATCAACTTCCTCTTGCGTTGCTGCTTCATCTGCAAGCACTTCTCTTGCTTTGTCCAATGCTGCCTGATATGATGTCCAACTCTCTCCTGTATATGTATCCGCATCTGTCTTTGCTGCATCCACTGCTGCTTGAAGAGCTGTCTTGTCTACGACCAGATGGCCGGTCAGCTTCCAATCATATACTGCCGTCCAGTGACCAACACCATCTCCGTTGTTTTGAAGCGTTATAACAACTCGGATTTTAGATGTCTGAACCGGTGCAAACTCATAAACATCTGCTGCATCTCCTGCATTTTTACTGTCATAAGTCCACTCGTTAGCTGGAGCAACTGATGCCCACTCACCGTTAGCTCCCTCATACTGAATCGTAATTTCTTTCGGAACCATAACGCCATTACCATCATCAGCCCAATTAATAGAACATGCTGAGATTTCAGCTGTCTTGTCTCCAAAATCATACATCATCCACTGTTCAGAAAGTTTCTTCTCATCATGACCATTCCAAAATGTAGTCATATCATCATCTGCAAATCTATCAGCGCCCTGGTTATAACCCACATAGTTTACAGACGGTGTCGCATAACTGCGAAGTTCCCGTACCGTCTCTTCTGCATTCGCAGTTAACATCGTGCCCGAAATCGAAGTCACCCCAAGCACTGTTGTCAGCAGAATGGATAAACCTTTCTGCCAAAAATTTCTTTTCATGTTTCACTCCTCCTCATATAATTTGTTTAATGTCTAGCTTTCATTTTCAAACAGATTATAATTGGAAACAATCGAATATTTTACAATAAAATGTGAATATTTTCCTCTATTCTTCAAGATATTAAAAAGTAAACAGCAATTTTTCATTTTGCGGAGAATAAATATTATCAATCGTTATTAATTCCGTCTCCGAGTAAATTATTGGTTCAACTTTTTGTTTTTCTGCGATTTCCACAGCAGTCTTGATTCCGAAATATCCCATATGAAACGGTTTCTGTACTACCAGTGCATCGATAGTTCCCCTCTCCATATATGCAATTCCTTCATCATCGCTATCCATCCCGATTACGTGCACCTGCTCTGAAAGCCCCATCTCCTCCACTGCCTGCGCAACTCCCGTAACAGCAACCAGATTCAGACCAACAATACAATCAATATCGGAACATTCACTCAACAGTTCTTTTGTCAGATTACAGGCTATTTGTCGGTCCGACTCACAATACAATACTTTCTCTATCCGTCTCTCCTCTTTACCAAGTCCTTTCCGCAGTCCTTCTTCTCTTTCAATTGCAGTGGATGTTTCCTTTGCCTGGGACATAACTGCAATTTTGGTATCCTCTTTTATGCATTCCTGCACCTTCTCTCCCATTTTAACTCCTGCATCCACATTGTCCGTACCGATATAACTGCTCTCAATATCTTTATCTAACTGTGAATCTACAAGAATCAACGGTATTCCCAATTCGGTTGCTTCCTCTATAATCTCTGTCATCCCTGTATACAAGGACGGAGATACAACTAACGCATCGGGCTCCTTCCTTATCGCCTGTTTAATATAAGCCTTCTGCTGCTCAATATTCTTCTCTTCATCCGGCGCCAGCACTTCTAATTCCACCTGATATTCCTTTGCAGCGCTCTCTGCGCCCGCAACAACTTCTGACCAAAAAAATGTTTCATCTTTTGTTTTTGGAATATAGATTATTTTCAATTTATCATCCTTTTTAAATAGGGAAAAGGATATTGTTCCTATTACAACGCATATACATAAAAACACAATAAACAACTTAGGAAGCCAATTTTTTAACCTTTTCATCTTTTCTTTCATATTATTTTCCCTCATCTACTGGTATCACTACAGTTATCGTTGTCCCAATTCCCTTTTCACTATCCACAGTAAGTCCATACTCTTCACCATAATATAACCGCAGCCTGTTCTGAATATTTGCGAGTCCAATACCTTTTGATTTCTGTTCCTCGCTCTTCTCTTTTAGCTCAAACAATTTGTTTAATGTATCCTTGTCCATACCGATTCCGTTGTCACTGACCTTAATCAGGATTTTATCTTTCAGCCGATATCCGGCAATCCGGATGACTCCTTGTCCTTTCTTATATTTTAGTCCATGATACAAAGAATTTTCCACCAGCGGCTGTAATACCATCTTAATAATATTCATATTTAAAATATCCTGATTTACCTGAATATCAAAATCCAGTTTATCCTTATAGCGCATCCGTTGAATAATTAAATATTGTCTCGTATATTCCAATTCCTCACGAATCGTCACAAATATCTCAGAAGTTCCGATTGACTGCTGAAAAAAACGTGCCAGCGCTGATGTCATTTTAATCGCCTGCTCCTGCTCCTCTGTTTCTATCATCCAGATAATAGAATCCAGTGTGTTATACAAAAAATGCGGATTGATCTGTGCCTGAAGCGCCCTAAGTTCACTCCATTGCTGTTCCTTCATCTTTTGTATGTTTATTTCCAGCAGTTCGCCAATATACTCTATCATGTGATTATAAGAAACGCACAAACTTGAAATTTCATTTCTTCCCTGAACAGGTACATGTTCCAGTTCAAAACCACCTCTCTGATTCCTCTGCATTACATCCTGAAGACATTTAATCGGTTTTGTAATCTGCCTGGATAAGCTGACTGCTATAATCAATGCCATTACCAGCAGCACTACTGCCACCGAAATATAAATGTTGTGAATGACTCTTTCATTTCTGATAATTTCTGACATATACGAAACCCCTACAACTGTCCAGCCTGTCTTATCGGATTTGCAGCTTGTATATAATTTGTCATTTCCTTCTGCATCCGTATGGGAAATTACTCCATTCTGTGCAAGAACCTCCTGCATCAGCTCATCTTTCACACCACTTAGAATCAACTGCTGCTGCGGATGATAAACAATTTCTCCATTTTCATCCAGAATATATACATATCCGTTTTCTCCCAGACTAACTTCTTCACATAAATCACGAATAATTTCATAATTCATATCAATAATCAAAAAATCATCTGTCGAACTTCCAAAAGAGTCCTCCAGCCTTTTGCTCAGCGTAATCACCCATTTGTATTCACCGGCCACAAGATTCTGTACATGAGAAGAAAGCACCAGCTCCTGTTCTGATTGCTGTGCCTTCTTATACCATTTCATCTCTTCTATTCTGGCATAACGATTTAAACCTTTTTCCGGAGCAATGAACCTGCATCCTCCATCTCCCACTACTGCTATGTCGTAAATATCATTCCTTACACCTACGACAGAGCCCAGATTCTCCTGCAGTTTTTTATATGCTTTCTCATTCCCGTCTTCCTCCAGATATGCCTCAACCAGCCCTTGCTTTATAATAACTTGCAAAGTACTGTCCATATAATCAATATAATTTTCCAGATTTGCACTCACCTGTTCCATAAGCTGAAGATTGTCTTCAGCTGAATTATTTTTCAGATTTTCCTTTGTATAATAAATAGAAAAAGAAACATATATACTAATCGTAAGTGAAATCAGGAGCAGCAGACCCATTACGATATCTGTCTGTACACTCTTAAAATTCATTCTCTTCTTCACAGTTCCTGCCTCATTTCTCTTTTACTCTGGCATATTCCTTTGGCGTCATATGAACATTTTTTTTGAAAATACTTGTAAAATATCCGGAATCCCGGTAACCACATTTTAGAGCTATTTCATATATTTTCAGATTTGAATGGCTCAGCAGCATCTTTGCCTCCTCGATTCTTCTCTCTGTCAAAAACTCTATAAATGTTTTTCCAGTATAGAGCTTGAATGCACTGCTGAAATAACTTACGCTAATCGCCAGGTCTTCGCACAATTTAGGCATAGAAAGCTCACAATCATCAAAATGCCTCTCAATATATTCCACTGCCATAGCCGCCTGTCTTTCTCCATAGTTTTCTCTGTCCACATTATATATTTCCATAGCGAACATAAGATTATCTAACGTAATCTGAGCCATTTCTTTAATACTTTCACTCTGATATAGCTCCTCAAACGCAACCTGCTCTTTCAGAAACAACTGATTACACTCCATCCCCATTCTCTGAAAAGCGTTAAAAACAAAAATAAGCATACTTTGATAAATGGAAATAACTCTTTGCTTCCTGTGCCATTTCATCTGGGCCTGTTCTATCACACCATGAACACACTTTCTCACATCCTCGCTCAGATTACTCTGAATTGCTGCCAGGACATCTTTTTCACAATACTCTCCACCATCTATGAAGCTACGCTCCTGCCGACTTTTATTATAATCATCCCAGATATACAATCTGTCCTCTCTGTCAAGATACAGAAATTCTTTTAATTCCTGTGCATTTTTAAACGAAAGATGAAGCTTACCATAATCCAAAACACAATTCCCGGCCAGAAGGCTAATCTCAGCCTTATATTTTTTCTGAATATACTCATTCAAAAATGCGGCCGCCTCTTCTAAAGCCCGGCTAAGCCTCGTACTGTTACTTTCTCTTCCAAACAAAACGAATTCATTATCCAGACCTCTGAAGATTAAAAGCCCGGATGAATATTCCCGTATCTGCGTCTCCAGCTCATCCTTTTGATAATCGGACAGCCGGACGGATGGGCATAAAATTGCCGCACAACATACTTCATCCTGTTTGTAAAATTCTCCTCCGTATGCCTTTAACTCTTCTTGCACCTGTTCTTCGTCAATATCTCCTGATGCTATTTTCATCAGGATTTTTGCGCGGAGTAAACCATAATTATCCTGAAAACGGGTCTGATCTTCCCTGCTTTTTTTCTCTTTGTCCAGACTCTTTTTTTGTTCTTTTATTGCTTGTATCAATTCTTTTGATGTAACCGGCTTTAATAAATAAGAGTATACCCTATACTGCATTGCCATCTTTGCATATTCGAATTCCGCATATCCGCTTAAAATTACAACTCTTGTACTCATATTCTTTTCATATATGATTTTTGCAAGTTCTAACCCGTCCATATAAGGCATACAGATATCTGTCAGGACAACATCAATGGGCTCCTTTTCTAAAATCTCCATTGCCTCCTGCCCATTCTCACAAGCCGCCACCAGTTCAAAGCCCAATTCTTCCCACGGAATTTTTTGTGCTATTTTTTCCCGTATTAAAATCTCGTCATCAACAAGCAATATTTTATACATAACATTTCCTCACAAAATTATTTGGAATAAACGATAATGAAACCATTCTCAATTTTCAATAGTCTCTTTTTCTTGAATGTGGTATAATACTCACATAATAAAAACTGTGGCACAAACCAAGGAGGTGAATATTGTTGGAAAAGAAAGCGAAAAGTGATTTACGATACAAAAAAACCGAAATACTCATTCAAAAAGCCTTTTACGAAATGCTACAGGAAATGGACTATCCGCAAATTTCAATTAAAAAATTAACTGAACGGGCTGAAATTAACCGAAAGACCTTTTATTTACACTACACTTCATTAGATGATTTAGCTGCCGCACTGCACCAGGAATTAGTCCGGCCTTTTTTTTTAACCATTAAAAATACTAAATTCCCAGATGATTTGGAATATTTTATCACTAATTGCTTTTCTTTCATAGCATCTCTTAATAACCTTGAACTAAAACTTTTTTACGTCTTTATAAATGACCAAATTCATGAAATCATATATTATAAAAAGTTAAAAAGACTCTGTATTGATTTCTATAAACACTTTTTCGAATGCTTTTCTGATGACTCCTTAAAATGGTCTGTCATCAGTGCATATTTTAACAGAAGCATTTTAGAAATTTTCCAACAATGGAATTTTGACGGGCGAAAAGTCCCTCTTGAAGAGATTGTCCATCTTGCAATTAAACTACTTTCACATGGGCTTTTAAGCGCCCATTTGCTTCCGTCTGCCATACCACCGGAAAAAGGAGCATGATTTGCCATCCTTGTTCTGTTTTCATGCTCCTCCTGATTTAACCCCAATACCTTTTTATTATCAAACACTTTAATGTTTAAAAAAACCGAATTTTTTCCAAAAAAATTGTAATATTCTACTCATATGCACTTAAATATTTCATCTACCACCTGCTCATAAGCCTTTACATCCGTCGCCTTCTTAATCTTCTTTAGCAGCTTTTCACTTTCCGGAAAAAGACTGCCCATATAGACCCACAGTTCTTTCATTTTAAACAGTACATTTTTATCGCCAAAGCTTAAATCCATATAATCTTTCAGAACCTGATCATGAAATAATCGCAGACATTCCATGTCCACTTCTCCCATTCCCCGGAGTTCTTCTGCAAGACCCGGATTTCCTGTCAGTCCCCTGCCCAGCATAATCATCCCAAGTTCCGGAAATCTCGTTACTATTTTCTCATAATCATGTTTTGAAAAAATATCTCCGTTATAGCATACCGGATTTTTACTCTCCCTATACGCATACTCAAACACTTCCAGATTCGGAGTGTTTTTGTAAAAATCCTGCTGAATTCTCGGATGAATAATCAGCTCCTTTACCGGATATTGATTGTAAATATCAAGAAGCCTCTCGAATTCTTCTGGAGAATCCTTGCCAATCCTTGTCTTAATGGATATTGCAACATCCGCCTTGCTGTAAATCGTATCCAGGAATCTATTAAGCTCCTCCGGCTTCGCCAGAAATCCGGAACCCCTGCCTTTCGTCACAACTGTTTTGGAGGGACATCCAAGATTCAGATTGACTTCCTTATATCCATATCTTTTCAATTTCCCGACTGTATCAAGAAATCCCTCTGCAGCATTACTCATAATCTGCGGGACAAGATACATACCTTCGTTATGCTCAGGAAGAATTTCATTTAATTCCTTTTTACTAAACCCTTTTTTGCTGTGCGGGACAAGAAAAGGAGTAAAGTATTTATCCATCGGAGCAAAATATTTGTGATATGCCTTCCTATATATAAATGTTGTAATCCCCTCCAGGGGCGCCATATAATATTTCATTGCATGATTCTCCTGACAATTTCATTTTTCATTCTTTTTATTGCGAACTAATTCTTCATATTTTAATTGATAAGAAATCAATCTCGGAATATATTCCGGAGGTGTCCTCCGCTCGGATTCCCAGTCTTCCAGTGTCCTTACCGGAATCCCCGTCTTCTCCGAAAATTCTCTTCGGTTAAGTCCGGTTTTTCCACGCATAGTTCTTATAGGATTTTCCATCTCCTAGTCCTCCCAGTCATTTTCTTTATCATATCACATAAAGCAAATTCACGCAATGCGTGGTATTTGTTTTTTTATCAAGAAATTCCTACGCAACCATTTTCGGCATTTTGGCGCTTTTCCATTCGGCACTTTGGCTGTTTTTTATTCGGCATTTTGGCATTTCAAAACCCCGGCAGCGGACATCTGTCTTCACAGACATCCTCCGCCGGGGGTCTTATTATCCGCCTCTTAAGCTCTCTCGCTGTAGCGGTGTGCTTCTTCAAGCATCATATCTTTTACTTTCATCAGACGAATCTGGGAACTTCTCTCATTCTCATCCAGCTTCATCGTAATATACTTAATTGTTTCCTGCGCCTCCGGAATTGTTACGTGCTCCAGCGCATTTACACGACGTCTCGTCTTTTCAATTTCCGCCGCCATAAGCTGGCACGCTTTTTCCGTCTCTGCAAGCTTCAACATATCCGGCAGAATATCTGCCAGTGATTTCACTGCACCGTCCAAATCGCTGGAGGTAAACGCAAAACCATAAGAATAGATATCATTTGCATCAGCAGTCCTTGTCTTTGTCTCAAAGACCGGAATGTTAACGCTCATTACATTTCTCTTATCTACTTCAAGGTTTACTTCCTGCTTCGGTGCCATAAGTGCTGTATTTAACGTTGCCTCATCCATTCCGGCTTTGGCAATGACAAAATTCTTATTTGCAGAAAGGATTCCGGCTTCTACCTTCTGGCGAAGTGCCATATTCTCCTTTACCAGCTCCAGGAACTGCCGCATCAGCTCGTCACGCTTGTCTTTTAAAAGCTTGTGGCCTCTTCTTGCTGTGACAAGCTTTCTCTTTGTTTTGGTCAGTTCCATACGGGTAGGAGTGATTTGTTTTGATGCCATTCATTCCCCTCCTATTTACCGTAGTACATATCTAAGAATTTATCATCGATTCGTTTCAGCTCTGCTCTTGGCAGCATGGATAACAGTTTCCAGCCGATTTCCAGTGTTTCTTCTATCGGACGGTCGTTGTTATATCCTTGTGATACGTATTCTTTTTCAAATGCTTCTGCAAATGCCGCATACTTCAGATCAATTTCTGTCAATGCTGCTTCTCCCAGAATTGTCATAAGCTCTTTTGCGTCTTTTCCACGGGAATATGCCGCAAATAACTGGTTCATCGTATTTGCATGATCTGCTCTTGTCTTTCCTTCTCCGATACCTTTATCTTTCAGACGGGAAAGAGACGGCAGTACGTCAATCGGCGGCTGGATTCCTTTCCGGAACAGCTCACGGCTTAAGATAACCTGTCCTTCTGTAATGTATCCGGTCAAGTCAGGGATCGGATGCGTTTTATCATCTTCCGGCATGGTCAGAATCGGAATCATCGTTATACTTCCGTTTTTCCCTCTCTGCCGTCCGGCTCTCTCGTACATAGTCGCAAGGTCTGTATACATATATCCCGGATAACCACGACGGCCCGGAACCTCTTTCTTTGCGGCAGATACTTCACGAAGCGCATCTGCATAGTTCGTAATATCTGTCAGAATAACCAGTACGTGCATATCCTTTTCAAATGCAAGGTACTCTGCTGCGGTCAGCGCCATACGAGGAGTTGCAATACGCTCTACCGCAGGGTCATTTGCCAGGTTGATAAACAGAACAGTTCTGTCAATCGCTCCGGTCTCTTTAAAGGACTCAATGAAATAGTTGGATTCTTCAAATGTAATACCCATTGCAGCAAATACAACAGCGAACTTCTCATCTGTTCCACGAACCTTTGCCTGTCTTGCAATCTGTGCGGCAAGCTGTGAGTGCGGCAGACCGGAACAGGAGAAAATCGGAAGCTTCTGTCCACGAACCAGTGTATTCAGACCGTCAATCGCAGATACACCTGTCTGGATAAACTCCTCCGGGTATACACGTGCCGCCGGGTTCATCGGCAGGCCGTTAATATCTCTTCTTTCTTCCGGAAGAATCTCCGGGCCATCATCAATCGGACGTCCCAGCCCGTCAAATACTCGTCCCAGCATATCCCCGGAAACTCCAAGCTCCATGCTTCGTCCGAGAAAACGTACTTTACTGTTACTTAAGTTAATTCCGGCAGCATTTTCATAAAGCTGTACAACGACATCCTGTCCATCTACTTCCAGAACTTTACAACGACGTTTCTCACCGCTTGCAAGCTCGATCTCACCAAGCTCATCATATGCGACACCTTCTACGCCTTTTACCATCATAAGCGGTCCGGCAACTTCCTGTATGGTTCTATATTCCTTTGGCATAATTAGAAGTCCTCCTTCCCAAATGCGCCTGCAATCTCTGCGCTTAATTCGTTCTTGATTTTCTCGTATTCTGTCTCAATATCCTCTGCCAGTGTATATTTATAACGGCCGATTCTTTCTCGTACATTCATTCCAAGAAGCGCTTTCATAGAAGCGCCATTATTCAGTGCTTCTGATGACTGCTCATAAAATGCAATTACCAGTTTCATCATCAGATACTGTTTCCTAAGTGGCGTATAAGTATCTACTTCATGGAAAGAGTTCTGATGCAGGAAGTCTTCACGAATGGAACGGGCTGCTTCCATTTTCAGACGGTCAGCCGGTGACAACGCATCCATACCTACCATCTGTACGATTTCCTCTAATGCTGCTTCTTCTGTCAGAAGGCTCATCATCTTCTGACGGTCTTCCATCCAGTCCTCAGCAACCGTATTGTTAAACCAGTCTTTCATATTATCCAGATACAGCGAATAACTGGTCAGCCAGTTGATCGCCGGGAAATGTCTCTTATACGCAAGCGCGGAATCCAGTCCCCAGAATACCTTTACGATACGAAGGGTTGCCTGGGATACCGGCTCAGAAGTATCTCCACCCGGAGGGGATACCGCACCAATAACAGACAATGCACCCTCCCGTCCCTCTTTACCAAGGGAAACTACACGTCCGGCTCTCTCATAGAACTCTGCAAGACGAGAACCCAGGTACGCCGGATAACCTTCTTCACCAGGCATCTCTTCCAGACGTCCGGACATCTCACGAAGCGCCTCTGCCCACCGGGAAGTGGAATCTGCCATAAGCGCTACGGAATATCCCATATCACGGAAATACTCTGCAATTGTAATACCTGTATAAATAGATGCCTCACGGGCTGCAAACGGCATATCTGATGTATTTGCAATCAGAACGGTTCTTTCCATAAGGGAACGTCCCGTTTTCGGGTCTTTCAGTTCCGGGAACTCGTTCAGAACGTCTGTCATCTCATTTCCACGCTCTCCACATCCGATATACACAACGATATCTGCCTCTGCCCATTTTGCAAGCTGATGCTGGATAACTGTCTTACCGCTTCCGAATGGTCCCGGCACGGCTGCTACACCACCCTTTGCAATTGGGAAAAATGTATCAACAACACGCTGTCCGGTAACAAGAGGTGCATTAAGCGGAAGCTTCTTTACATACGGACGGCCTTTACGAACCGGCCATTTCTGCATCATGGTAAGTTCTTTCTCTCCATCCTTTGTTGTCACGACTGCCACTACTTCTTCTACTGTAAACTGACCTGCTTTGATTTCCTTTATTATACCGGACACTCCATATGGAACCATAATTTTCTGCTGTACGACAGCCGTCTCCTGAACCGTACCAAGAACGTCTCCCGGTCCTACTTCATCCCCGAGCTTTGCTACAGGAACAAAATCCCATTTTTTATCTCTTTTCAGGGAAGCAACCTCCACACCACGCTGCAGGTTATTTCCTGAAATTTTCATAATATCATCAAGCGGACGCTGGATTCCATCATAAATGCTCGCAATCAGCCCCGGCCCAAGCTCAACAGACATCGGCGCGCCTGTAGATTCTACCGGTTCGCCGGGACCAAGTCCTGATGTCTCTTCATATACCTGAATCGATGCCTCATCTCCGTGCATCTCGATGATTTCTCCAATCAGACGCTGCTTACTTACGCGGACAACGTCAGACATGTTGGCATCCCGCATCCCGGATGCGATGACCAACGGTCCTGCTACTTTTTTAATTGTACCTATACTCATTTGGACGAATCACCTTTCCTTCCTCTTTTCTACTTCTTTACTCTGTACATGGTTTAGCTAAATAATATGTCGGAGCCTACCGCCTGTTCCACAGATTTCTTAACGCTTACGACACCTGCTCCGGTATTTCCCGAAACACCCGGAATCTGGATGATTGCCGGTATTACCTGCTCCTTATATTTTTCAATCTCATGTTCCAGCTCTGCCGCCAGCGCCTCTGTAATATAGATAATTCCATATTTTCCTCCGGCAAGCCTGCGCAGCATCTCTCCGGCCTCTTCATGGGTACTTACCGGAAATGTATTCAGGCCCAATGCCGCAAAGCCATAGATACTGTCATAATCACCTAATACTGCAATCCTATACATACATCTCCCTTACCCTTTCTCGGATAGAATCATCCGGTAATTCATTAAGTTTGCCGGAAAGAATGATTCGTACCGTTTTAATTTCATTCTGTCTTGCAATTACATAGGCCACAATCGGTCCGATAGTAAATGCGTTATATTTCTGCGGGCTGATAGTCTGAATGATACGATTATCACACCAGCGTTCGAAAGAAGACGGTGACTCGGCAAGTGCTTCCGCACCTTCCGCATACACGGTGTCCTTCAGATAGTCCTGTATGGCATCCATGCCATTTAACGCTGCCTTTGCAAGGCGTGATACATCTACACTCTCACATTCTGCCATAGCCCTTTTCATAAATTCTAATGATTTCGCGGTTCGCTGTGAACGTACGGCAATCTTGATATCGGCAACAGCCACTGTGGACTCGGCATAATCCCGGATGATCGCATCCTTTGCCTCCTGTCCGGCGCGGTACACCGCATCAAGCGCTGCCCTGTCAATAATCACATCACACAACTGGCCGTCTCCTGTATGAAGAAGACATTCGTATGCTTCTTCGGCTGCATCCTGCATAAAGGCAGGAAGTTTTGTATAATTCTTCTCCTGAATAATTCCCAGCATCTCTTCCCCCGGAATCGAAACATCATCATAAAAGATATGACGGTTCTTCTCCGACGTACACACTTCTTTGATTGCCGCTTTCAGATTATGGAACAGCTTCGGGTACGACAGAACATCAAACTTATCCATGTCGATTTTCAATTCTTTTATCACTTCCCAAATCTTCTCCTCTTCTCTTTCAAGAATGGCCTCGGCTTCCATCGGAATATCCGATCCACCCCAGCCCCTCTCTACGAGAAACTGCAGACACTGTTCGTAATCCGGACATGCAATCAGCCGGTCAATTACCGCATTGGAAAATAACGCAGTCTCCAGAGACCGTATGCGCGCAACCGCGTAGGTATATTGTTCACTCATGTTAACCCTCCTGCTGCGCTCTACGCAAATAATAATTCCCGAACCTTATCGGATAATTCATCTTTCTTTTCATCGAACATTGCCCGAAGCGTGCAGTTTTCTTCAATACCGCCATAAGCAAGAACGAACCCGTTTTCAATATTTTTTCCTTCCCCGGACAGCGTGAGACTTCCGCCTTTTGCTTCGGCGATTTTCTTTATTTCAGCCTCATATCCGGAAGGCATTCTTCCCAGATCCTTAACTGAGAAGAAGATTTCCCCGTCCTGCGGCAACGCATATTTATCAAGCAGCTGTAAAAGCATTGCAAAATATTTCTCCGGTTTCATCCCTACAAGGCTGTCATATGCCTTATCAAGAATATCACGGATCAAATTCTGCTTTGCCTCAAGAATCTTCGTTCTTCTCTGCAAATCAATGGAAGAAGCTGTTCTTTCCTTATAATTTGCAATATCTCTCTCCGACTTCTGAAGAATCTTTTCGCCTGTTTCCTTTGCTTCTGCCTCCGCCTGACTGATGATCTCTTCTGCCTGGGCCGACGCTTTTTCTACTTTTAATTTCGCCGCCGCCTTTGCTTCATCCAGAATCTGGCTTTTCATTTTATCCAATCCAGTCATAGCTTACGCACTCCTTTTCCTGATTTCTTTTTACTCTTTTTTTCTCGCTGATACAATTAAATCTGAATTGCGTTTACAGCCAGGATAGAAATCAGAAGCGCAAGGATTGCATAAGTCTCTACCATTGCCGGGAACAGCATGGCTTTACCAAACTGATCCGGTTTCTTTGCAACAATACCGATAGAAGCTACTGCTGTCTTTCCCTGATGTCTTGCTGAAACCAGACCAACAATTGCGATCGGGAGACATGCTGCCAGGAAAAGAAGTCCTGTCTGAACATCCAATTCTGCCGGGTTTCCGCCAAGAAGTCCGATTTTGGAAAGTGCGACGAACGCTACCAGCAATCCATAGATTCCCTGTGTACCCGGAAGAAGCTGGATGACAAGCACCTTCGCAAATTTACTCGGGTCTTCTGTAACAACCCCTGCCGCTGCCTGTCCGGCAACACCTACGCCATATGCAGATCCCATACCTGCAAGAATTACTGCCAGCGCAGCTCCTAATAATGCATAAACAAGTCCTAAATTCTGTAAAATCATATTAATTTTCCTCCTTAATATCTACATAATTTGTATCTGATTTAAATGGTTCGAATGGTTTTCCTCCACCTTCATAGAACTTCCCAAAGAATTCTACAAACTGGAGACGGTTCGTATGCACATATGCTCCCAGAAGATTAATCGCCAGGTTCAATGTATGCCCGATAACAAAAACAAGAATAAATCCAATAACGCCAATCACACTCTTTCCAAACATACTTCCCATCTGGTTTACAACAGATGCGATAACACCGGTTGCAAGTCCCAGCGCCAGAAGTCTGGAATAAGAAAGCACATCGCTGAGCCAGCCTGTAACATTGTACAAATCATATGCACCAAGCGCAATCCGAAGCGCCGGATTCTTACTGTCACGGCCGGACATAAGCAATATTCCCAATGCTCCTCCAATCGTAAGCACTTTTGACAAGGTACTTACTGCAGGTGGAAATACAATCTCTACCTGCGCAATAGAAGCAAAAATGTCTGTCGGAAGCAGCATCAGAATCAATCCGATAAGGAACGCATACCATAAAACGACATCGCAAAAGAAATCCAAAACCTTTCCTTCCTTTAATTCCATATACCCTTTGATTCCAAGTCCTGCAAACAAATGGACAACTCCGAATGCCAGTGAATATACCAAAAGCTTCATCGGGTCATTCAATGGTGCAAACCAAAGCGCCGGTACCGTAACTGTCTTTCCGAAAAATGTCTGGGATACAATATCCACCACATTTCCAAAATATCCGCCGAACAGAATTCCCCACACCATTGTGGAAATTCCGCAAAACATAAACATCTTAATTGACTTATGCATTCCTGTGCTCATTCTTGGGAACTTCTTAAGTGCGATAAAACATACGATTGCAATGATTGCCCCATATGCCGCATCACTTAACATCATTCCGAAGAAGAACACATAGAAAAATGACATAATCGTTGTCGGGTCAAATTCTCCCTTATGTGGAAGTCCATAGGATTCCAACACACCTTCCACGCTGGAAGAAAACGCGTTATTCTCCAAAATAACCGGAGGCGCTTCCTCTTCTTTCAACTCTTCCACATCCAGAACACAGTCAAACTTTTCTCCGATTGCCTTTTTCACAAGAGGCACCGCTTTTTCCGGCACATAGCCGCTAATGACAAAAGTTCTCTGCGACTGCGGCAGAGTTCCCAGTACTTCATATTTTTCAGCCCGGATACGGAAATAATCACTGATTAATTCCAAATCCTTTCTGGCATCTGCACAGTCCGCAATTTCTTTTTCAGCCTCCATGATACTCTCTTCATATATCTGGATCTTTGTCTCCAGTCGCTCCACCTTTTTTGACGGTATCCAGTGTGTCAGCCGGGACGGTCTGGCAAATCCGAAAGTCCGAAGTACCTCTTCTACCTTTTCTGCATCCGTTTTCATGCAGATAACCGCAAGACATGTCATATCCTTGTCTGTGTATACAACCTGAATCTCTGCATTGCAGGAATCTTCTTCCGCCGCCAGTTTTTCATAAATCATATCCGGTGTAATATCCGGCGTCACAGTTCCGAGTATCATCGCTGTCTTCTTTGTGCCCGCAAAATTCATCGGCACATCCAGATTCTGCCACGGGTCCAGAGTTTCTATCTCATTTTCAAGCTTTAAGATATTACCCTTAGCTTCCGCAATACTTCTTTCTTTTGCCAGTATCTGGGCAGCCGTCTTCATAATCTCGTCTTTTCTGTCCATCGCCTGCCGGAATACAGCCTTGTCCACCAATTCCTTGCCTGCCAATCCGGCAAACAATGACTTCTTCTCTGGTGCATAAATATCAAGCACCGCCAATGCCTGATCTGCCGTCTGCGCTTTTTTCTCAAAGCTGATTCTGGCATTGAGTGTATCCATTTTCTCAAAGCCTTCTTCTCCTTCGGCAACTTGATTCATCTCCATGACTCCCAGCGACTGCAGCTTTTCCAGAATCGCCTTACGGTCTTTTTTTAATCCGCAGATACTAATTCTTTGCATCTGCAATACTGCCATAGCTTAATCCCTCCTTTTCTACATATTTTCATTTCTGATACAGTTATCTATCCAAATCCTTATATAAGTCCTGTGATAACCTTTGATATTACTTCATTTTCTTTTGCCTGCGCATTCTCCTTCAGCAATGCTATATCACGCTCCACACCCTTAAGTGCCTCCTGCACAGCCTTGTCCGCTCTTTGCTTCTCTGCCTCAAGTGCTTCTTTTGCTTCACGCCTTGCACCGGCTTCCTCCTGCTTTTTCAGCTCGTCCGCCTGCTGCTTTGCATTCTCCAGAATCTCACTGCACTTCTTGTCCGCTTCCTGAAGAACCGCCTCTGCTTCCTTCTCAGCCTCCTGAATCGTTTTGATCGTTTCCTCGACCATTCGCTCACCACCTCTCCGATCATTTACATGCTGTCACATAAAATTATACTATGCTTTCATTCTAAAATCCATAAAACAAATACAAAACTTCTGTTAATTTATACATTTATTTCCATTTACCATGAAAGCCGGTGCAAATGCCCTTCCTTATTCATTCCGCTAAAATTATTCTGCCGCAGTGCTTCATACAGAACAATCGACACTGAATTACTCAGATTCAAGGAACGAATATCACCAACCATAGGTATTCTTATGCATTCTTCTTTATGTTGCACCAAAATCTCTTCCGGTATTCCCGCACTTTCCTTGCCAAACATAATATATGCATCCGGCTCATAGCTTACCTCCGTGTACACATTTGGCGCTTTTGTTGTAGCCATATATATTTTTGCACCCGGATTCTTTTCAAGAAACTCCTCATAATTAATATATGTAGTTACGTCCAGATTACTCCAGTAATCCATTCCTGCACGTTTCAGGCTTTTTTCATCCAGCCGGAAACCAAGCGGTTCAATCAGATGAAGTCTTGTATTCGTCGCCACACAGGTTCTTCCGATATTTCCCGTATTTGCCGGAATCTCCGGCTCATACAACACGATGTTAAGCATTCTGCCCCTCCTTTTCAAAGTATTTATCACCATTCTACCCAAAACATGACCATTGGTCAACTATTTTTCTGATTCTTTATCTATCTCTTTTCGTACTTTTTCATGAATCTCTGGATGATCGTCGCACACTCGGCGCGGTTTGCACTTCCCTGCGGGTCAAGCACAAGTTTGCCATCAACGGTCTTACCCGTAATAATTTCATTTCCTACCGCCCATTTCATTGCGTCTTTTGCAAATTCCTGCACATTTCCGGCATCCGGGAATTTACTGCAGTCTCCGTCTGCCGCTATATCATACCCTTTATAGTTCTTTGCATAACGATACATCATCGCCGCCATCTGTTCGCGGGTAACATTATCATTTGCCCCAAAAAGTTTTGTACCCGTGTATCCGGTTACAATTTCTTTATCTGCCGCCCAGAGTACGCAGTCTGCAAACCATTCTCCCTTTGCTACATCTTTAAATCTGCCTGTATAAGCTACATCCGGTTCCCCATTCATCTTATACAGAACTGCCGCGAACTGTGCTCTTACTAATGTCTCCACAGGCGCAAAATGAGTGTCATCCTTACCTGTCATCGTCTTTGCAGTATAATTGTAAGCCACTGCATCATAAAACCAGTCTCCCTTTGCCACATCTACATACGGAAGTTCCGGATCAACTGGCGGCTGCGGGTCAATCGGCGGGTCTGGCTGCGGGTCATCCGGATCTGGTTGTGGGTCAACCGGCGGGTCTGGCTGCGGATCATCCGGTTTATCCATATCAGCAAGTTCAGTATATACTTCCTCTTTGCTAAGCGCCGTATCCCAAATCGTTATCTCATCAATATAACCGTCAAAATATTCGCCATCTGCTCCCCAGTTTCCTTTTCCAATCTGAAGAACACTGTTCTTGCCTATAATCTGTGGAAGTGTATAATCACTTCTAACATAAGAAACTCTTTGTCCGTCTATATAAAGGGTTGACATTCCATGCTCAAATACAACAATTACATGTTTCCATGCATTCTCTTTATCATACGATGCATCAATACTGGCCGGACGGCCGCCATTGTTATCATATCTTTCTACGATAATATTTGCCGTATTATCAAGAACTCCAACATAGGTTTCCTTCCCGTACTCCTGCTCATTGGTATTTGGCGCCACGAATAAGGTCCACTGCCCTCCGGTCTTTGCAGCTTTACTATAATAAGAAATCGTCATTTCTTCGCAATCGGTAAGAAGCGGTGTTCCGTTTTCTTTTGCAACATTCACATAACCGCTGCCACTCAGACGCAGAGATTTTCCGGATACACTATCATCACTAAGTTCATATGCGCCTTGCTTTTCCGCTGCCGCACCTGCCCCCTTGAAGCCTGAAGCTTCATTATCAAAAGTAAGCTGTGCAATCGGTTTCTTTTTTCCCTCACCAGACACTTCCTTCTCGGTAAGCGCCCGGCCATATACTGTCATCTCATCAATCAGTCCCTGATAGAACTCTCCTTCATTCCAGTTTCCTTTTCCAATCTGGAACACGCTGTTCTTTCCTAAGATATCCTGTACTTCTTCTGTGCTGGGAACAGCCTCCTGCTTTTCTCCATTCACATAGAGGGTTGTCTGATCCTTTTCTACGACGATCACTACATGACGCCAGTCATCATTAGGAATTCCGTTCTTCTCCAATGCCTGGTTTCTCTCGCCATAGTTGTTATATCTTTCTACGGATATTCCATCCGTCTTATCAAGCACACCGATATACCGCTCCTGAAGATATGTCTGCGGATTCTCGTTTGGCGCCAGAAATACCGGCCATGTTCCCGCATCCTTTTCTGGCTTACTATAATAAGAAATCGTAAATTCATCATAACCGCTTAAGAGACTTGTATTATCGTTTTTCCATACCCGCAGGAAATTAGAGCCGCTACCATCAAGCTTAAGCGCCTTTCCTGATTTTCCGTTTTCATCCAGCACTACCGTTCCTGCCGGTTTTGCAACCGCCGTACCGCTTCTAAGTCCGCTCTCGATATCATCAAATGTGAATCTTGCAATGACTCCGGTATATATATTTTGCTGCTCTTTTTCCGGAAGATACAGATATTTCTCATAAATATCTTCATACTGTGCCGCTTTCAACGCGTCAACATAGACACGGTAACGATTCGGATACAACTGTCTCAAGGCATACATTGCATTATAGTTTCCATACATCTGAAAATATAAACGGCTGAAATCAGCAAAATCTTCAACTCCATTATTGTTACCATAATCAGACACCTGCAATACATCATCCGCGATTGCACGCTCCCAGTTTCCACTTCCATTTACATTATAGGAAAAGTCCATACTATGACCAAATTCATGCATAATAAACTGGGCGATACTTTCCACATCCGGCGACCAGCTCAGACGCATATACAGATCGTTCGTACCACAATTATAATTATTTGCACTGTCTTCTCTCACTCTGACCGTCCTTATATTCCTTCGCACCGGATACGGAATCCGCTTAATCGCTTCCATCATTCTTTCTCCATTTGTGCGCGCCAGATCACTGTCCTGAATATACACCTGCATAGTATGTGTGCCATAATCATCTATAATAGAATAGGTATATTCTGTTCCCGCCTGTTCTCCATCATAAGTCCAGAATTGATAATTTCCTTCTTTTCCCTCGCTCAATACAGTCTTAATTCCCAGAACTCCCGGAAGTTCCGGAAGTCCGTACCACGATGTCTGGTTCGAATACACCGGCATTTTCATACCGTCGAGCATTGCCTGTGCCTGCTCCTGCGCTGTCGTTGTATCCTTATTTTCATAAATGCTTTTCACTGTACTACTCAGCTGGCTTTGCAGTGAATTCTGTGCATCAAAGCCTCCCCAGCGGAACAAACTCCTTGCACCGACACCTCCATATACGTCCAGCACCCGCTTTTTATTTATGTCAGATAACTCCTTGTATCCGTCCAGAGTCGTCAGAAGACCAACATCTGAATAACCTGTCTGCGTAAATAAAAATGTATGATCCGGTTTGTTTTTTCCGTATGCATACAGTTTTCCATCACTGTCCAATGCTATATAAAGCCCTGTCTGCGGATGATAAAGATAATAGGACAAATTCGTTTCGCTCCAGTCATCCGCCTTGATAAGCACAAACTGCTCTGCCCCATCTCTTGTAAGCTCCTTATTGCGAGTAACAAAATCCTCTTTTCTCGCAGACGTACTCAATGTCAGATATTCCCCCGCCGCATCCAGATACATTGCGACCGGGACATAATCCATCATATCCGCTGTCTCTTCTCCATAACGAAGAAGAAGTACATCTTCATAAACATCCTTACTTCCTGCTGTCACTTTAAATTTTCTTTCATAGAGCAGATTTTCCACGCTCACAGCCTGAGCCGAAATCTCATTCCCACGGCTTTCATATGCCGAAGCAACACACACATCAGCAAGCAGCAGAATAATTGTTAAAAGCGCCGCGGTTCCCCTTTTTAAGCATTTTGCCATTTTTGCACTATCTCCTTCCCTTTTTATGGAACAAACCTTTAACTCTAAGTTTAATATATCTTTTTATGGTTGTCTATCTTTTTAAAAAAAGCAGGTGCGACTCTCCGAAAAAACCGCCGCAATGGTTTTACCCATACGCGACGGTGTACATAGAAGTCCGCTTTCCTTTTTTTATAGCGGTTATCCGCAAACGGTTATAAGTATGAAATATACAGGTGCTTTCGTCATTGAAAATATCACTATTTGTCATAGTGGCCCCCGCATTGCTCAAATTCACGCATAAAGTCAACCAAATGTTTCACGCCCTCGATTGGCATTGCATTATACAGGCTGGCACGCATTCCACCAATAGCCCTGTGTCCCTTAATATTGATAATACCGTTTTGGGTTGCAGCTTTTACAAAAGCTGCATCTAATTCTTCTGAATGTGTGCGGAAAGTAACATTCATGACCGAACGGCTTTCCTTTTCTGCCAAACCATAAAACATTTTGCTCTGGTCCAAATAATCATAGAGAAGTGCCGCCTTGTTATCGTTGATCTCTTTCATTTTTTCAAGACCGCCGAGCGATTGAATCCATTTAATCACCTTGCCGACAATGTAAATGTTATAAGTCGGCGGCGTATTATACATAGAACCTTTATCCGCATGAGTTTTATACCGAAGCAAAGTCGGCGTTCCTGGCAATACGGTTTCAGAAATCAGGTTCTTTCGGATAATGGCAATTACAAGACCTGCCGGGCCAAGATTTTTTTGAATACCGCCGAACAGCATATCATAGTCCGAAACATTCATTGGCTCAGACAAAAAGCTGGATGAAATATCGTTTACCAAGATTTTCCCCTTGCTATCAGGTCTTGTATGGAATTTTGTCCCATAAATCGTATTGTTTTCACACATATACAGATAATCGGAATCCGGGGCAATATTCAGATCACTGCAATCGGGAATGTAAGAAAAATTCCGATCCTCTGAGGACGCAGCAATTCTAACATCTCCGAACAATTTAGCCTCCCCCCAAGCTTTCTTTGCCCAATAACCCGTCAATATAAAATCCGCTTTACGGTTGCGCATAAAGTTCATAGGTATCATAGCGAATTGAAGTGAAGCACCACCCTGAAGGAACAAAACCTCATAATCATCAGGGATTCCCATTAAGGTTCTCAAATTCTGTTCTGTTTCATCTATAATGGATTGAAACAATGCTGAACGGTGACTGATTTCCATAACGGACATATCACTGCCTTTGTAATTCAGCATTTCATCTGCTGCCTCTTGCAATACCTTTTCCGGCAGAACAGCAGGACCTGCAGAAAAGTTAAATGTCTTTCTCATTGTATATACCTCCAAATTTTTCTTATCAATATTCAATTACAGAAAATGCCTTTTCCAAATCGGCAATAATATCTTCTGTATTTTCAAGTCCGACAGAGAGCCGTATCATACCGCTTTCAATTCCTGCGGCGACTAACTGCTCGTCAGTAAGTTGTCTGTGAGTTTCACTCGCAGGGTGAAGAACGCAGGTGCGAATATCAGCAACATGGACTTCGTTAGAAGCAAGTTCTAGCGTATTCATAAACCGCATAGCAGTTTCCTTACCGCCCTTAATAACAAAAGAGATAACACCGCTGCACCCTTTTAAGTATTTCTTTGCCAACGGATAGCTTTCGTCGCTTTCAAGCCCCGGATAAATTACACGCTCAACATGAGGAGAATTTTCCAAATATCGGGCAACCGTCATAGCATTTTCACAGTATTGTTTCATTCTGACGGCGAGCGTTTCCAAACCGAGATTCAGTAAAAATGCGGAATGAGCAGCTGGATAAACGCCAAAATCACGCATAAGCTGCATTCTTGCTTTGACGATATATGCCTTTTTTCCGTAGGTCGCTGTATAGGAAATGCCGTGATAGGATTCATCCGGCTCAGTAAGGTCGGGGAATTTACCATTTGTCCAATCAAAATTTCCGCTGTCTACAATCACACCGCCGATTTGCACCGCATGACCGTCCATATATTTTGAAGTGGAATGTATTACAATGTCCGCTCCGTATTCAAACGGCTTACATAAAATAGGTGTGGCAAAGGTGTTATCAACGATCAACGGTACATTGTGCCTGTGAGCAATATTTGCAAATCTCTCAATATCAAAAACGGTGAGAGCCGGATTTGCAAGTGTTTCTCCGAATACCGCTTTTGTATTTGGCCTGAACGCTTCATCAAGAGCATCATCAGAAGCGTTTTTATCAATATAAATGCACTCAATACCAAGTTTTTTCAGCGTAAATGAAAATAGATTGACAGAACCGCCATATATTTCAGTTGTGCTGATAAAACTGTCACCCGCATTGCAGATGTTAAGAATAGAAAGCAAAGTCGCTGCCTGACCGGAAGTAGTACACATAGCTCCAATGCCGCCTTCTAATTCTGCAATTTTATCCTCAACCGCCATAACGGTTGGATTGCCGAATCTTGAATAAATCAAGGATTTCATCGGATCGTCAAATACTGCCGCCACTTCTTCCGTAGAATCATAAACATATGTTGTGCTCTGAACAATAGGCACAACTCTCGGCTCTGCGTTTTTAGGGTGATAACCTGCGTGCAGGCATTTTGTTTCGTCTCTCATATAAATTCCTCCTAAAATATTTTCTTTCTATCGTCAAATATACAAAATCCATTATGGTAGTAAGTAATACTTTCAATAACAATCTCACATATACTGCTTCAGATTCTGTTAATAATTTTTCAAAAGAATCAACAATAGTATATTCTACAGTAATGCCAACGATAAGATAAGCGCCCAATGCTTTTGCTCATTCAAGCGCTCTGATATGACCATAATGTAAAAGGGCATATGTTCCATATGTTATTACTTTAGTCATATCAATCCTTACAAAACCTTAGAGTAATCCTCGCTTCTGCATATCCTTTAATGCATTAATTAAAGCAGTATTATCTTCGTACGTAAGCGCACCAATATGTCCAACCCTAAAAATTGTATCTTTCATATCACCACCGTTAGGGCATATCCAAATTCCATACTCATCTTTAAGAGTTAAGAAAATATCATACGCGTTCGCAGTTATAGGATGTACAGAGGTAACTCCATTTGCTGGACTTTCAGACACAAACTCAAATGGTAACTCACTTATTTTTTCTCTAAAGTCTGTAGCTTGAGCAGCAACTCTTGCCACTTCTGCATCAGCTCCACCGTTACGTTCAATTTCCTTCAATCTTTCATTAATCTGTAAAAGAATACCAACAGCCGGTGTAAAAGGAGTCTGTCCACGTTCCTGATTTTTCAAAGCATCTTTCAAATTAAAATACATTGTTCTAATTTTTGAATTTTGAACTCTCTCAAGAGCTTTTGGAGCCAAAACAATAATTGAAATTCCTGGAGGACATGCAAGTACTTTCTGTGAACCTGTAATCATTACGTCCGCACCGCATGCCGCCATATTATATGGATCAGCCAAAAAAGAGGATACACAGTCACAAACATAGAACATATTATTCTTCTTACAAAACTCTCCAAGCATTATAGTGTCGTAGAGAACTGCTGTAGATGTTTCATCTACGTTCACAAGCAGTCCGGTAAATGCTTTGTTATCATATTCATATAATTTTTCTTTGGTTAATTTCTTTCCGTATTCTAATTCAAGAACCACACAGGGTATTTCATGAATATCGCATAGTTCAACAAACCTATGTCCAAAACTACCACCATCAATAACAAGTACTTTATCTTCTCTAGAAAAGCAATTCATAACAACAGCTTCCATAGATCCAGTACTAGAACAAGTCATAAAAACTGCTCTTGAGCCTTGTGGTGCTTTTGCATATTCGAGCATATATTTTTCATTTTCAAACATAACGGCCGAAAACTCTGGCGTTCTAAAATACGGAACCTGTTCTGCTCCAATAGCACGTACTGCATCAGAAGACATTACCGGACCTACTGTAAAATTAAGCATTATTTATATCCTCCCTTTGCTATTTCAACATACTATACACACACTCTAATAAGGTCAGGGCAAGAATAATGTTAATTGCCCTATAATGTTTTTGATATGCCTTTTGTATCAACATCCCCATTCCAACCCATGTAAGTGTTGCAATTGTTCCGATTGTTGCAATAATGAGTTCAAACAGCAGCAAGACCCATAAAGAAGTGCTGTAATCTGTGACATATCCTGTCAATGCAGTAATTCCAAATAAATATATTTTCACATTGACAAATTGCAGTAAAAATCCTTTCAAAAAAGAAGCAGATTTTTCAGCACTATGGGCGGCAGGTTTGCTGATTGCAATATGTATTGCAAGCCATAAAATATAAGCGGCGCCTATGTATTTCATAACGCCGAGGACCCCCGGTAAAAAGGCGCTGACACTGAATACGAACACAGCACAGAGAATTTGAACAACATAATATCCAACGAAGATACCGAAAAAAAGCGGCTTACCTTTTTTCCATCCAAAATTCCCCACAGTGTTCAGTGCCAGTATGTTTCCCGGCCCCGGCGTAATAGCGTTAATGACCGCATAAATAAAAAAATTACCTATCACATATCCGGGCATTACTGCACCTCCTTTCCGTATATTATATCTCGGAAAGTCCTGTAATAGGTAATACTTATATTTTATGTTATAGCATAGGACAAACCTATGTTGTAGTAGATATACCTCTGTTCTATTTGAATTTTTTCAGAGCCTCTATATAGATTTTTCCCAGCTCAGATAACTCTTTATCCTTATTGATGATATACCCGATCCGCATTACTTCCGGTTCTTCCAAAGGGATTGAAACGATCTCATCCCCCTGTAAAAATTTAGGAAAAATACCGCTGGAAATGGTGTACCCATCCAGACCAATCATAAAATTGACAATAGCCGCCCGGTCGCTGACCTTAATGCTTTTTTCAGCAGGCTCGTTGCTGAATAATTCCTCTGCAAAGTAAGCCGATTCATAATTCCCCTGAACAAAACTTAATTTCGGATACAGTCTTAAATCATCAAGTTTTAAGGACTTGTGACCCGCAAGAGGATGATCTTTTCTTAGAAACACATGGGGGAATGCAGAAAATATTTCGTGAAAGGATAAATCATTTTCTTCTAAAACTTTTTTCAAAACACTTTCATTGTAATTGCTGATATAAAGAATCCCTATATCGCTGAATCTATTTCTTACATCTTCTATGATCTGATGTGTTTGTGTTTCGTTCAAAATAAACTCAAATCGCTCCTGTCCAAAATGCTGCACCAGTTCCACGAAAGCATTTGCAGTAAATGTATAATGTTGTGTTGATATACAAAACCGCTGTTTGGCAGGCTGGTCGTTGATATATTTCGATTCTAACAGCTCCATTTGCTGCACAACCTGCCGCGCATAGCCTAAAAATTCCATGCCTTCTTTTGTAAGAGCAATACCAGCTCTGCACCTTGTAAAGATGGATATACCAGCTTCTTTTTCTACCTCTTTAATTGCACCGGACAAACTCGGCTGTGAGATAAAAAGCACTTTTGCCGCCTCTGTAATCGAACCCACCTCGGCTGCCGTTATCATATATTTTAGCTGTTGTAATGTCATAGGAACCTCCAAAAATATGTACTTTATAAAGTTCATTATAGCAGAAAGCGGTGCCTTTTTCTACCGTTTCAAAAGGTTGATATGTCTAAACCCCTGAAAGAAAAACAGAAGAAAAAAGCTATCAAACAGCCTAATCTGTAATATAATCTCTTGTATCTGACCCTAATTCTCCAAGTCGTTTTTCGAACACTTTTTTCCTGTGAGAGGCAAGCGAACAGATATACTCCCAGCGTTCATCTGTATACTCCATTCTTATGATAATATCTTTTTTTCTCTGATTGTTCCTTTTCCGAATCACCGACGGATACCACGCCGTTTCCAATACAGACTCTGGTCTTATTAATACTACCTTATGTAAATGCAGTCGTTCCTTTGAGGAAAATCTTCTTCCGGAAAAATAAATAAATTTCCCCCGTTTTTCTATTGCTCCATAATCTTTTACTTCTTCCCATGCCAGGTATTCCTCATAAAAACGGTTCCTGTTCCGAACTCCATTCTCGTCAATCGTTACTACACAAGTCGAATCACAAAGAACGGTAAACATTACCCCTATCGAATAAAAACTGCCTATTGCAAACAAAAAACAGATTAAGAAATCTGAAACTGTATTTTCCCGCAAAAATATCATGCCTATTAGTTCTTCCACAAAAAATATTGCACCCACTACCATAAATATCAAAAAACCTGTATCCAAAACTGTAAGTATTCTACTCCATCTTACTTCCATTTCCAGAATTCCCTTCCCGTATATACAATAAATTATCATTTATTAATTACGAGTTTGTATGCTTATTCCGACCCGTTCCATAATTAGTTTTTTGTTTCAACAATAGCAACAGGTCTTGTTCCTCTTCAGTATCAACAGAAAAAGTATCTATTTCATCTAATACAATTCTGCTTATACCATCTCTGTCACCAAAATCAGTAAGTACATCAATATATATCATTTCATTATTATATTTTTTAATAAATCCTCGCACCATGCTTTCTCTAAATTCTGCACATATAATATAATTATTTTCTTTTGCAAATTTTAAAACAGAATACAATATTTCATTATTTTCAATTTTAATTTCCTGGTGTCTTTGCTTTTTTATATCATATAACAATTTGATTTTTTCTTCATATTTCCCCGCACAATCTAACCGATAAACGGTGTCCCTAGGAACAATTATATATCCATCATATAATCCACTCGGAGAAATATGCTGTATAAGTAATTCTTTATCGTTATAAGCTCCTATATATCCTGTAAAATGACGACAGGAGTCTTCTTCATCGTTGTAAATACTAATAATGTTATGTTTTTTATAATTTTTTTTAATTAATTGCTTTACCATATTATTTTTACTCCTATTATAAAATTTTTCATTACAGTTCAATTAATCATTCTCTAATTCTCCAAGTCGTTTTTCGAACACTTTTTTCCTGCAAGAGGCAAGCGAACAGATATACTCCCAGCGTTCATCTGTATACTCCATTCTTATGATAATATCTTTTTTTCTCTGATTGTTCCTTTTCCGAATCACCGACGGATACCACGCCGTTTCCAATACAGACTCTGGTCTTATTAATACTACCTTATGTAAATGCAGTCGTTCCTTTGAGGAAAATCTTCTTCCGGAAAAATAAATAAATTTCCCCCGTTTTTCTATTGCTCCATAATCTTTTACTTCTTCCCATGCCAGGTATTCCTCATAAAAACGGTTCCTGTTCCGAACTCCATTCTCGTCAATCGTTACTACACAAGTCGAATCACAAAGAACGGTAAACATTACCCCTATCATATATAAACCACCTATTGCAGCCAAAAAAAGGAGCAAAAAAACTGAAACTGTATTTTCCCACAAAAATATCATACCTATTAGTTCTTTTACAAAAAGTATCGTACACACTACCATATATATCAAAAAACCTGTATCCAAAACTGTAAGTATTCTACTCCATCTTATTTCCATTTCCAGAATTTCCTCCCTATTTGTGATGTTTTTTCTCTTTTTATTCCGTCGCTCTTTTAAGTTTTTATTTCCTCCAACACAGACCTATGTATATAGATGTTCCATAGGTCTGTATTGAAGCTCCTTTGCTTTGTTCAATTTAATCAAGATAATACCTACTATCATGCCCGGTCACTGCCCATGATGTCTTTGTATCATTGTAATACCTACTATCATGTCCGGTTACTGCCCATGATGTCTTATTGTAGTATCTCCGGTCACTGCCCTGCACGGACCATGATTTTTTATTATAATACCTTGGATCAAGTGCTTTCACTGCCCATGATTCTTTGCTTCTCAGTCGGCTTTCCTGATAAGATTTTACACAAGTCCTCGTGGCTATGGCGAGCGTTCCAAGCCAAAGGGTCGATAGACCGCTAACAACCGCATTCACCACAACTTTATCTGTATTTGAAAGTCCGCCATCAGGCACTGGAACTAATGCACCGGCTATTCCTAACATAGCACTTCCTGCTATCTGTCCCCCATTCAGGCTTTCTCCTTTACTCTTCTGACTTATATATTCAGTACCTATTCCTATGACTGCTCCTCCTACTATTTTGGTAAGCAGATGAGTCGCTCCCCCTCCTAGTGCGCCTGATAGTGCACCTGAAATAAAGCCTATAGCAGCAGCTTTCTTCCAATCTTCTCCATTTGCTTCTGCTTCCAACCCACTAAGCGCTGCATTAATTACAGCTCCACAAATTGCACCGGCTATCACAGTTCCTGTTATTATAAACAGACCTTCAGAATCCTTTCCATTCACCGGATTATTCACGCAATACGCATACTGATTATACTGATTCAGGTTTCCCTGTTCTATTTTCAGCACACCCACATCATCTGCACTTACAAATCTTCCAGTCACCGGATCATAAAACCTGCTCTTCAGACAATACAGTCCTGTTTCCTCATCATAGCAATATCCACGATAACGGAATGGATTCTTTGTTCCAATGTCCGTACTTGACGTGTCTGTCATCGAAATTGGATTACCCCATGTGTCATATTGATAGCTTACCACCTGGGTTCCATTACTGTCAATGAGTCCGATCACATCATCCTGGAGATTATGGATATAATAGTAAGTCATTCCATTTAAGTCCACCGAGAATAACTGTCCATCCTGATCATATACGAAATGCATCCAGTCATCCCCATCCTGAATGGCTATGATATCGTTACCATTCCAGTAATACTTCACTGTCTTTTCTGGATCATGCCCATTAACGGTGGTCTTCTCTATTCTTTTTCCATTCGAATCGTAAGCAAAGTAATAGGTCTTACCTTTTGTCAGATGTGTCAGATATTTTCTGTCATACCATAACATTCTCATACCATCTCTGTAGGTCAGCGGATTTCCCATCGCATCATAGGTGATCGTCTGCCCGTTATAGCTGGTCATCTGGTCCTTCCACTGGCTATTCCCATAACCATAGGAAATGGTCTTCTGCACTGCGCCCAGTGCCCCGGTTGTGTATGCATACTCTTTCTTTGCCGTAATATTTCCGCCGACATCATAACTGTAGCAAATCGTCTTATTCAGCCACTGATTATCCTCACGGGTAAGTCTGCTTAGGGCATCATAGGTATACGATACTTTTAAACGGTTGTTTTCATAGATCTTCTCAATATTTCCCAGCGCATCGTAAGCATACTTTAATATATTGCTTCCATTTGTGATACTCTCCGGCAAGGTTGTAGTCTGCCAGCTTTTCACTCCCGGCACATAAGTATACGCTGTCCGGTAATACTTTCCGCTTCCTACGCGCAGTGTCTTTTCCGTAAGTCTGGACATCCCATCATAGCTGAGGGTACTTTTGCGTGTACCATCCACACGAATCCCATACATCAGTCCCGGTCTCTCACCACCCGTAACATCTCCATAAATATAGCCAGTCTTTTTCGTAGTGCCACCGACCTTGCTGACCACCGATTCTACCCGGTTCTTGTCGTCATAACTAATCTGAAGCTTCTGCAGGACCTCATTGTTTGCACTCTTCTTCTGCTCCATCTCTGTCAGACGCCCGATCAAGTCATAACCATACTGATAAGTTATCCCACGGGAAATATCTTTATGAACCACAAGGTTGTCATATGCATCATACGTATTTTCATATGCTGTTTTTTCATATCCCGATGAATTTTTATGTTTCTGGGATATCAAACGGAAATCCTTGTCGTATTCGTTTGTAATCGTCGTTCCATCCGCATAGGTCAGAGATTTCCGTGGTCCATTGTATGGTAAATACCCATACGTTGCCAGAGCCGTGTCTCCCACCTTCACTTTTGTCGGATTGCCAAAGGCATCATACTCAAAATTATAGGTAAATCCATTATGACCGATACTGCTCAGGCGGTCTGCACTGTCGTACGTATATGTGTTGCTGACAGTCGTTCCTCCTACTGTGGCGCTCACCTTTGTCAGCTGGTCCGTATTTGAATTGTACGCATAATTTATTGCATTTCCTTTTGCATCCGTCACCTTCGTCAGCAGTCTCTGAGATGCATCATAGCTATTCGTGGTGGTATATCCTCTGGCATCTGTCACCGAAGCTATCTGTTTTCCATTACTTGTATAGGTCATGGAAGAGGTGATTTGTTTTCCTCGTTTCTCCAGCACAAACCTCTTATTCGGCGAATAATTTGCAAGCTCCTGGCTTCCATCCGTCACCACTCTTGCTCCGCTTCCCCAGGAATTCCCCTTGATTCCCATACCTTCGTTTGAAGCCGCATTCCAAATCGCATACTCCGTTCCAACCTTTTTAAACTGGAACTTCTGAGCATTATTTCCACTGGAAAATGGCCTCAGGATCACCGCCGGACGGCCAATCTCCGCATCATTTGCAATTCTTGTAAGCGCCATATCCGGAGCACATAACGGTCTGATATAATAGTTGCCAATCGTATCCGCCTTCTGCAAGCGCAAGCTCTGTCCGTCAGTACCATTATAATAATACTGCTGAAGCACTGTTCCAGAAGAAGAATATCCGCCCGGCACATCCAGATACTGGCCACTATGCCTTGCACGGATGGCAAAGATGCTTCCATCCTCCGGCGCATCGGAAACTGTCGTCAGATCTGCTGGCTCAAAGCACCATTTCTGACGGTCATAGCTGTCATTTGCTCCCCAAATCGTCACAAGCGCTCCGTCTGCGGTACTATTAGCCGCATTTGTCAAAACCCGCTTATCCTTGCTGCATTTTGCCACAATCTGATAATCGCCCTTCCACTGAGCAATCAGCTTGAACTTCTGGGCATCTTTTTTATTGTCACGGACTGCAATATCTATTTTTGCACCGTCACTGTTGCTGCCGTTCTGCACATCCAATGCTTTCATGGTATCATAAGCCGGAAGGAACTGAAAATATCCGGCTCCCGCATCTACTGTTTTCCATTTCTGGTTTCTGCCTCCATGGAAAGTCTTTAACTGCACTGCTGTTCCGGCTGTAGTACTGCTTCCCGGAACCTCCAGATATTTTCCGGACACTTTCTCACGGATATAATACTCTCTGTCCGGCACCACAGCTCCTCTTCGTTCCTCACCGTAAGTAGTGGTCCTAACCGGATTTCCATAAGCATCATACTGGAACTGATATACCACCTGTTCAGAGCTTGCCGCACGTTTCAGGTTCTGTTTCTCATCGTATCCGTACTCAAAAGAGGTTCCCGTGATATCCGACATCCTGGTCAGATTTCCGTTCTTATCATGGGAGAAACCTGAGCTTTCTGCCGCTGTTTTTGCGGAAATCAGATTGCCTTCATCATCATATACATAGCTCTCCCCGTCATCCCGAATGATCTGGATGCCGTCAAAATAAGCATCGTTTGCCTGATATCCATAGAAGATATGGAACAGGATGGCACGGTATTTCTTCGATGTATCCCCTATCTGATCTCCCGGAGTAATGCTCTGGTTCACGAACTGCCAGTCCTCGATATGCGGATTAAATGGAATGTCTTCATATTTCGTTTTATATTGGCCATTTTCATCCTTCTCTTCATACTCAAAGCCTACAGTCATGCCGAATTCTTTTCCCGGAATTCCTTTTCCTTTTGCCCAGCCACTGACTGAAAATACGTCATTTTCTGACCCTTCTATCGGGATTCGTTTCCAGAATCCTTTCCGCTTATCCGGCTCGCCGTGAAGATGCAGCGCGCTACTTCCATACTTCTGTTCCGTTTTGCTTACGCCATCTGCATATAATGCAAGATTCGTAAGAATGCCTGTGAACGTAGCGGGTTCTGTTGCAGAACCTTCTTTTAATCGTTCAAAGCTGCCATTTTCCATCAGGTTAAACTTGTTCGCTATCGCTCCCTCTTCCAGCTGGAAACAGGTCATATAGCAGGTGCCGATTCCATGAGACAAAACACTGCGGATACGCACCTTCTTACAGTCAGACGGTACTGTAAAGCTCACACTGCTTCTCTGCCATCCGCCGTCAATGCCGCTATCTGTAGATTCCTTTATCACTGTGGATACTCCAAGAGACGTTTCTGCCCCGCTATCCTTGATCCCGTCAGCCCGAAGATACACTTCACCCTGAGAAATACCTGTAATCTTATAATAAGCAGAGGCAGTATAAGTACCAGGGCTTACTTCCACCGTCTGCTGTACGCCCGTTTCATCATAAGCTATACTGTTTCTCGTTACTTTTACCGATTTACTGCCGATATATCCCATGCCGGAAACGATCTGCGCCTGGTTTGTGTTCGCCGGATATTTATCCCAGTAACTCCAGTCATCCTCAAAACGGGTATTCATCAGATGATTCTGGATTGGCTTCATAGTAGAACCCATCCGGCTTAACCGATTGTTCTTCTTTCCTTCTTTATAATAACCATAGCTTGCCCCATTTCCATCCTGCTCACAGATGCACACCGGACGTCCGCTCGTATCAAATTGGTAGGTATAGATACGGTTATCGCCTGTCTTACGGATATCTCCGTCCAGTCCCGGCTCTTCGAAGACGGTCACATTTCCGTCCCGGTAGGTAATCTTCACTTCCTGACCAATCTGACTTCCCTTGGTCTCCGTCATCTGGTTGACACGCTTTGTGCCCCATCATCCGTATAGCCATAATACATCTGATATTCATCCGGCGCTTTTACATACATCAGAAGGTGTGCATAATCTCCGGTTCCATATCCATAACGGCTTACTTTTCCATCCGGATATGTGATAGACTTTAAGTCATCCCCTTCGTAGGAAAAATCCATTATCCGGTTGATCTCATCCTTAATCATGTACAGTTTTCCATTCGTATTATAGAAAAGCTTCAGATAAGCCCCGGACGGGTCCTTAATCCTGGACAGATAACTGCCATAAGTCGTATCGTTTTCATAAAGATATTCAATGGCATTTTTATTCGGATCAATCTCTTTACTGAGGAAACCATCTTTACGAAAGACCATCTGTACCTTTCCTTTTGTCTCCATAATCAGATAAGCATTCTCATCCGAAGAGGATTCCTGGGTAATGACAAGTCCTAAGCCGTCTTCATCCTTTAACTTGTTGCCATCCTCCTTGTCTTTATAAAAGTAATGGTTTGTTCCATCCTCATCCGTATAAACATATGGGGAATCTGTAATCCCGGATGCACGCAGCTCCTTCTGAGCGCTTAATCTCCAGCCACAGCCATATCGGCTGTATCTGCCATTTGCATCCTTTTTCTCCCGGTCTGCCGCATTATACACATGGGACAGGCCAGCTGGAAAACGATTTCCGCTTGTGGCTGTATCTGGATGAACAACCACCAGATTTCCGTTAAAGTCATTGACTGAACACGTTCCTGCCCTCCCAACCGTCTGCTCATGGTAGCTGTAATAATTCTCCAATCCTTTTGCATCCCGGTAATAGAACATACAGGACGGATATTCTTCTGCTGTGATTCCACCTCCTGTCGGATGATTGGCTGCAATAAATGTTGCATCTGCACGAACAGTCTCGTCGTGCATCTTAAGACAGATGCCTAAGTTATTTCCCTGATACCACTTACGTACCTGCTTTGTAATGTTGAAAATTTTTGGAACGGCATTATTTCCTGTACTTTTTACTTCTGCCGTATCCAGTACCCTGCTGTAATAAGACGGCTGGTTATTCCATGTGACAGCGCCTTCACTCCAAGTTCCGGTCACTTCATGGGCATCTACATAAAAGCTGCTCGCTGTTCCCTTGGAAAACCCATACTGATAGACACACAGTCTTGCATCGTAAATGACGGCACCTGCCGGAACTTCCGGAAGAACTTCTACTTTTAGAAAAGAATGGCATCTTCCGTAATCTTTACTGTTTCCCACTACAAAAGAACCATCACTACCAGAGCTGTTGTTCGGAGCCTTTTCTTTTACAAACGTATCCCGAATGTTGGATGTCTTCTGCAATGTTTCTACGTTTGGATCAAGTACCACCGGATACTTGCGATCCGGACTTACAAGCCAGTCTTCGTCCGGCACAATCGTAAGAAGGGTCTCACCTTCTTTTACCGGCGCTGTCTGGTAAAAGATGTTTTCCGAGTAACCGCCCGCCGCATCATACATGCTCGGCGCTTTCAGTCGGAAGATCTCCTCACCGGCATTCTTTTCCTCTGCCAGGAAGATCAACTCCCCGTTTTCGCCTTTGGATAATACCAGTCCCTTGTGGCTTAAGCGGAACTGTACCGGCTTTTCTGCCGCCTGCGGAGTCTTCAGGATCATATTTTCTTTCACCGTCTCACCCTGAAGTAGGTACTCCACATCCATACCTTCCCGGATATCTTGATAGATACCGCCGCTTACCTTTCCTGCGGTCTTCATCTTTTCCCAATTACAGACAGAAACTTCTGTTTTTTCCTCCTGTTGCGCTTCGTTGGAAGCATCCACATGCTGCGCTTCATAAATGCAAAAGACTGTTTTTTTCTTTTCTTTCTTTACTTCACTTTCTTTTTTGGCTGCTTTCGCATCCTCCAATCCCCAGGAAAGCTTATGACTTCCTTCCTTTAAGGTCACGAGTTTTTTCGAATCCCCATGTTTGGCGAACTTTACCTTCATGCGCGCTGCTTTATTCTCATATCCTTCTTCCCCGGTGTTTTCCTCCTGAAGGGAGTTATCAATCTCCTTCCACACTCCGTCTTCCTCGTAATGGACCGGATATGGGTAGACTGCTGCAATCCCGCCATGGTTCTCAGTCAAGAAGTATTTGGTGTTTCTGTCTCTTTTTTCTACCTGTTCTGCCAGAATTCTGGCTTCTTTTTCTTTGGCAGGCTCTGCTGTGTTCAACACTTCCGCCTGCACGTTCATTGTTTCATTCATTGTTTTCTTCATTCTTTTTATCTCCTTTTTTTCTCAATTTTGAATCGTTAGCAATACTTCCGGAAGTCTTTGCTATGAAATTACGGATGTGGTACAGCTTCCGGCGGCCAACCGGTGGAAGAGACACTTGACAACGCTTCTCTGAAATGCTATAGTTTTCACAGAACAAATGTTTCTTTACTGTTCTCCGTAATTCATGGTTCTATAATACACGGAATAACGTATATTGTCAACCCCTAATTTACGTTTTTCCGTAATTTTTTTATCTTTATTATTTTCAACTGAACTGTAACGATTTTTATGGAGTTATAAATGAATAAAAAGAATAAAAAAAGTTAATAAAAACTCTAATGCCCCTGTCAGGCGAATATTCGCCTGACAGGGGCATTGTTAATAGATCTTAATATAATTTTTCTTAGTTATGCCATTCCCATGTACGGATTTCTTCCAGATCCTGTCCGTACTCAGCAATGTACTGTCTGTGCTCAACCAGCTTGTCGTTCATCTTCTGAATGAGGAATGAGCCCTTATTTCCAAGCTGCGGCAGGCGCATAATTGCATCTTTTACAAGATTGAAACGGTCAATCTTGTTCTGAACACGCATATCAAATGGTGTTGTAATTGTACCTTCTTCAAGGTATCCATGAACAGAAATGTTATGATTGTTACGCTCATAGGTCAGCTCATGAATCAATGTCGGATATCCATGGAATGCGAAGATAACCGGTTTGTCCTTTGTAAAGATTGCATCATATTCTGCATCACTTAATCCATGCGGATGCTTGTGGTCAGACTGCATCTTGAACAAATCGACTACGTTTACTACACGAACCTTCAGTTCTGGCATCTCGTCACGGAGAATTGTAACTGCTGCCATCGTCTCAAGTGTCGGTGTATCACCGCAGCATGCCATAACAACATCTGGCTCTTCACCCTGGTCATTACTTGCCCAATCCCAGATACCGATACCTTGTGTACAGTGTTTTACTGCCTGTTCCATAGACAGCCACTGGCAGCTCGGGTGCTTGGATGCAACAATTGCATTTACATAGTTCTTACTCTTAATACAGTGGTCGAAGCAAGACAACAGACAGTTTGCATCCGGCGGGAGATACATACGTACAACGTCTGCTTTCTTATTGGAAATGTGATCCAAAAATCCCGGATCCTGATGTGTAAATCCGTTGTGATCCTGCTGCCATACATTAGATGTCAGGATAAAGTTCAGGGAAGCGATCGGCTGTCTCCAGGAAAGCTGGTTACATACCTTCAGCCATTTTGCATGCTGTGCCGCCATGGAGTCTACGATACGGATAAATGCTTCGTAGCTTGCAAAGAATCCGTGACGTCCTGTCAGCAGATAACCTTCCAGCCAGCCTTCGCACATATGCTCGCTGAGCATACCGTCCATAATACGTCCGTCTCTTGCCAGACAGTCGTCTGTATCCAGAAGTTCCGCGTTCCAGTCACGGTTCTCTTCCTCAAATACATGATACAGTCTGTTAGACATACTCTCATCCGGTCCAAAGATACGGAAGTTCTTGTTTTCTTTATTCAATTTGAAAATATCACGGATATAAGCGCCAAGCTCAATCATATCCTGTGCTTTTGTCTTACCAGGTTCAACCTCAATGCCATAATCCCTGAAATCAGGAAGACGTAAATCTTTCATAAGAAGTCCGCCGTTTGCATGAGGATTTGATCCAAGACGGGCATTTCCCTTCGGTGCAAGTTCCTCAAGTTCCGGAATCAGACGTCCATTCTCATCAAATAACTCTTCTGCGTGATAGCTTTCCAGCCACTCCTTAAGAAGGTCAAGATGCTCTGGTGACTCCATTGTAAGCGGTACCTGATGTGCACGGAAAGAACCTTCGATCTGCTGTCCGTCTACTACCTTCGGGCCTGTCCATCCCTTCGGTGTACGCAGCACGATCATCGGCCATACCGGACGCTCCGGATCGTTATTTTCACGGGCATTCTTCTGGATTGCCTTAATCTCTTCAATTACAGCATCCATCGTCTCTGCCATCTTCTTGTGCATGGTCATCGGATCATCGCCTTCTACGAAATACGGCTTCCATCCGCATCCCTTAAAGAAGCATTCAATCTCCTCATGAGAAATACGGGAGAAAACAGTCGGATTACTGATCTTATATCCATTCAGGTGCAGAATCGGAAGCACTGCCCCGTCTGTAATCGGATTCAGGAACTTGTTAGACTGCCAGGATGTTGCAAGCGGACCTGTCTCAGCCTCGCCATCACCTACAATTACCGTTGCAATCAAGTCCGGATTATCAAGTACAGCACCAAATCCATGCGCGATAGAATATCCAAGCTCTCCACCTTCATTAATGGAACCCGGAGTCTCTGGTGCACAGTGGCTCGGAACACCACATGGGAATGAGAACTGCTTAAACATCTTCTTCATACCTTCTTCATCCTGGCTGATGTTCGGGTATACTTCGCTGTAGCTTCCTTCCATATATGTATTAGCAATCAGGAAGTTTCCGCCGTGTCCCGGTCCGGATAATAAAATCATATCCAAATCGTAGCGCTTAATCGCTCTGTTACAATGGGTATAGATAAAGTTCTGCCCCGGTACTGTTCCCCAGTGACCAACGATTTTCTTCTTAATATGCTCCATTGTCAAAGGTTCTTTTAAAAGCGGGTTATCAAGCAGATATAACTGTCCTGCTGATAAATAGTTCGCCGCACGCCAGTATGCATTCATCTTATCAAGCATTTCCTGGGATAATGGCTGTTTTTCAAGACATTGTGTTTCGTTTTGCATTTGAATCCCTCTTTCTTCCTATTTATTTGCTATCAAAACAAATTGATAACTTTTTAACTAATTTTATAGTAACATAGAATCATCTGTCGGTAAAGTAGAAAAACAGCTGGAAATTTGCCGTTATTTTGACTATTTTACCTATCTCTTCCGACGTTTTTTATCACCTGTCAGTTATTCACATCCCGAAGCCGGTTTATAAAATTTTCCACCCTTTCAAGCGCTTCCTTTAAGTCTTCCAGTGAATACGCATAAGAAACACGGATGTGTCCTTCCCCGCTGTCTCCGAAGGCGCTTCCCGGCACAACCGCTACTTTTTCTTCTTTCAGAAGTCTCGTTGCAAATTCCTCGGATGTCATGCCAAATTCACGGATACTCGGAAAAATATAAAATGCGCCGAAGGGTTCAAAACATTCGAGCCCCATCCGTTTGAACTCATGCACCAGAAATCTTCTTCTCTGGTTGTATGCATTTCGCATCTCCTGCACTTCATCTTCACAATTCTTCAACCCCTCAATGGCCGCATACTGGCTGTTCGTCGGCGCACACATAATTGCATACTGATGAATCTTGATCATCTGCTCAACAATCTCTTCCGGCCCACACACATACCCCAGTCTCCATCCGGTCATGGCAAAACCCTTCGAAAACCCATTGATCACCAGTGTCCGTTCCTTCATATCAGGAAGGGATGCAATTGATACATGGTTCTCCTGATAAGTAAGCTCTGAATAAATCTCATCGGAAAGCACATAGAGGTCATGCTTTTTTACTACTTCTGCAATCGGTTCAAGATCTTCCCTTGTCATAATCGCACCCGTTGGATTATTAGGGAACGGGAGCACCAGAATCTTTGTCTTCGGTGTAATTGCAGCCTCCAGCTCTTCCGCTGTCAGTTTAAATTCATTTTCCTTCTTCAGTGGAATGATAACCGGAACCGCATCCGCCAATACTGCGCACGGAAGATACGACACATAACTTGGCTGCGGAATCAGGACCTCATCTCCTTCGTCAATCATGGCACGGAAAGCAATATCAATTGCTTCGCTTCCACCTACCGTTACAAGCACTTCGCTGCCTGGGTTATAGGTTACCTGAATCTTGCGCTCCAGGTAACGGCTGATTTCTATTTTCAGATCTTTCAGTCCGGCATTAGACGTATAGAAGGTCCTCCCTCTTTCCAGTGAATAGATGCCTTCTTCCCGGATACGCCACGGTGTATCGAAGTCAGGCTCACCTACACCAAGCGAGATTGCATCCGGCATTTCATTTACAATATCAAAAAATTTTCGGATTCCTGATGGTGCAATGCCAACAATTTTCTTTGATAACGGATTTCTCATCATGGCGTCACCGCCATTCTCTCCGGCTTTTCCTCCGGTGTAAGAATTGTCCCATGGTCTTTATATTTCTTCAGAATAAAATGTGTCGTTGTTCCAATTACCTCATCCAGTGTAGAAAGCTTTTCGGAAACAAATTTTGACACCTCAAGGAGTGTTTTTCCATCAATCGTCACAAGGAAATCATACCCTCCGGAAATCAGATACACTGCCGTAACTTCCGGATAGTTGCCGATTCTTGCCGCTGTTTTGGCAAATCCCTTCTCCCTCTGCGGTGTTACACGTACTTCGATAAGCGCATTCACATAGCCTCTTCCTGCTTTATCCCAGTCAATCAACGTATGGTAGCCGCAGATAATTCCTTCCTTTTCCATATCTGCAATCTCATTTGCAATGGATACTTCATTTGTTCCAAGAAGAACTGCAAGCTCTCCCAAGTCTGCTTTACTATTTTTCTCTAAATGTTTTAAAATCTCACTTCTAATCTCGTTCATCATAACCTCCACTATATAATTTATTTATTTCATCCGGAGCCGGACGGTCAATATAGCGCACATCCTCTCCATTTCTGATAATCTTGTCCCTGTCTCCTCTCAGCCTTCCAATCACTGCCGCATGTACTCCTATCTCCGCAAATGCTTCTGTCATCGCCCTGCCGTCCTCTGTTACAATCAAAAGACAGCCGGATGAAGCAAGCTGATAAGGATTCATCCGGAAATGCTCACACACTTCAATCGTTTCCTGCCGGATACTGATTTTCTTCAAATCCACTTCCAGACCGCTTCCCGCTTCCTCGGCAAGCTTCCATAAGGCTGCATAGATTCCTCCTTCACTGACCGGCAGAATCTTTACAGCGCCTTTTTTCCGGGCAAGCTCTGCTTCTTTTCCTGCAAAAACAGCCTCTCCAAATGCTGCCGCCTGATTCAGGAAAGCCGGAGCGAACCGCTTTGCAAGCGCTTCTTTCTGCTCCTCCAGAATTCTCAGCATCCCTTCCATTCCAATCCATTTTGTAAGAACAATATCCTGTCCGGCTCGCATGGTCTCCCGGTACCATGCCTCTTCCTTCGGCGCCCTGTCAAGACCTGACGCAGTAACCGTATATTCCGATATCTGCGCCTGGATACTTTCTCTTATCTCTAACAGATGGATACCCTTCTCTGTACATATTTTCTTTATCTTCTTTTCCATACGATACACATACGGCCTCTCAAGCTTTTCCGGAAGCAGCAGATGTACGCACACTTGCGGTTCACTGCCTCCCTTTGCCGCCAGTTCATTGACAACTGCAGCGATTGCATAGAGCCCTATATCTTCTGTTCTTCCGGCCACAGCCACGGTACTGTATATCATAGTTTCTTTCTCTGTTCCCATATTCATCACTGCCCCAAACCTTTTGCCTGTGCAATTGCCGTCTGAATCTTGCCCGCATCCTGTGATGCGATTGCATTACTTACAAGACGCACCGCCGCTGCATTCGAAGACTTCGTTCCAACTGCTATTACTTTATCCGTTTTGCGGTATGTACTGTTATTCACAAGCTCCTTGCCGCTTTCCTTTCCATTCATGCGTACAATTTTCCATAAGTTCACTGCTTTTCCTGTATGTGCACCTGATTTTGTTTTCATAGAGCCAAGGGCTGCCCCCGGGTCTGCTTTGTAGACCGTTTTCGGCTCCTCCGTCGAAACAACTTCGGTCTCGTATTCGATACTTCTTCCTTCCTGTCTCGTATCCTTTCCATAAATAGCAAACCGAAGCTTGTTTGCGCTGTCAATCTCACCAAAAATATAAATCGGTGTATCATAGTTATTTTTAAACACGAAATCCTTCACATCTCCTGCAATTGCCGCATCTCTTGACGGCGGAACATAAGCTACCAGCATGGAATGTGGATATCTCTTCACAACCTCAAGCTCCGCATACAGAACGGCATTGTAAAGCGTTGATGATACCTGGCAGATACCGCCTCCATATGTATCGACCACCTGGCCGTTTTCATAAGAACCGGCAGGAACATATCCGTGTTCTTCATCATACGGCGCAGTCACATCATGTACAGACACCTCTTCTCCCGGCATCAGCACCGTACCATTTAATTTTTCCACTCCTGCCTTCAGGTTCTTCCAGCGTTCCCCACCACCGGCATCTGTAGCAAAGGCTCCCAATTCATCCTGAATACTTTCCAGATCCTTTGCCGTCACAGACGGTTTTTCATTCTTTAATTCTGCCTGAATGGAAAATGGCTTGTGGTTCCATTTTCCGTTCAATGTCTTTTCAATTTTAGAAAGAGAGGCCTTCATATCTATTGTCTCTCCTGCTGTTCCTTCTTTTATTTCAAATCCCGAATCCGCTTTTTCTATCGTTGCATTTTGCGCATGGTCTGCCAGTGGTACAGCCTTCTCCTGAAGAATCCTTTCTCCTGCCTTCTTATCAAGCGTAAACTCCTGCTTCAAAACCACTTTTCCTTTCGAAAGAGCCCGGATCTTACGATATCGCCCGAAAAGACTGCCTGTCTTTCCATAATCCATAGCCTTACGTGCAAGCTTATCCACATCCTTGTAAGCCAGACCATACTCCTCAAGCGACGCATCTGCACTTCCTTCTTCCAGCTCAACCGACACCTTTACCGCCCGGTCCCTCTCAAGCTGGCTTTCCAGCGCTGCCTTCGCTTCTTTCTCCGTCATACCTGACACTTCTACATTGCCAATATATACGTTATCAAATATTTTATCTTTGGGATATCCTGCCACGGAGCAGTAAAACACGATATTTGCAATTCCAACAATCAGAACTGCACACACTACAAAAAATCCGGCGAGAACCAGTCTTCTCCGGCGTCTTCTTTGCAACATTCTCTTACTGGGTTTTCTGCGTCTGTTCTGTGTCATATTTCCCCCGCCTTACAGTACGTAAGGTAAAACTGAAGTTCCAACCATTGCCACGATAACTACCATAATAACAATCGCAATTATTCTTTTTGTTTTCGGATTATTAAAATTCATTTTTTTCAGTCCTTCCTTTTTAACCTCTTTCTATCATACACGTTCTTGCCTGCCGATTCAACGGATTTCTGTTCATGTAATCAAAAAGTATCCACTTTCCTGATATCGGAAGATATTCTATATGTGTCATTTTACGCATCTGATTTTTATCATATGTCACATAGGAAGGCAGATACTTGTGTGTAACAGCTTCTTCCTCGTAAAAATGATGCAGAAATTCTTTTTCCACCTTATATTCTCCCGCAAATTCCGGGCGTGTCTTGGCATTTTCCCGGAGATAATAATCATAAGTCAGAAGTTCCTGTATATAATCCGACTTCTCCGGCATGTTCTGCCGTACAAATTCCAGAAGAATCTCATACCTTGCACTCCGCTTGTGCTGAATCTCCAGATAATCATGTTCCTCATAATAGCGCCACAAATCCCGGTAAAGCTCATAGGCAGAAACATATTCTTTCCCCAGCTCCTCTATAGTGTGTTCAAATTGTCCGCTGTTGTAATAGACCTCCACCATCTCTTCGATTCCCTTTAGTTCCAGGACATCCCCGTAAGAAAGCCACTTTGTATAAAGGACTTCATAAGGTGGTACATCCTTACATATCAGCCCGTATTTCTCACGACTCTCTTCCATATAAGAGCCCTTCAGTACCTTTAGAAAACCAAGCTGCAGCTGCTCCGGTCTGAGCGCATACACATCATCAAAGGACTTTGCAAAGCTTTCCAGATTTTCATACGGGAGTCCCGCAATCAAATCAAGATGCTGGTGGATATTTCCTCTTTTCTTTATCCGGTTCACATGCTCGCTTACTTCCTCAAATTTCATCGTTCTCCGGATTTCACGAATCGTATCCGAATTCGTGGACTGCACCCCAATTTCCAGCTGAATCAGTCCCGGCCGCATTGTCTCAATAAGCGCAAGCTCTTCCTCATTCAGCAAATCTGCCGCTATCTCAAAGTGAAAATTCGTAATACCGTTGTCATGCTCTGCAATATACCGCCAGATTTCCATTGCATGCTCATGTCTGCAATTAAACGTCCTGTCTACAAATTTTACCTGCGGAACTTTATGGTCAATAAAAAACTGAAGTTCCGGCTTTACAAGTTCCAGGCTTCGGAAGCGAAGGCGCTTATCTACGGATGACAGACAATAGCTGCAGGAAAACGGACACCCTCTGCTTGTTTCATAATAGATAATTTTATTCTTAAACTTTTCAATATCTTCATATACAAAAGGCGCTTTGTCAAGCTCCATCGGCTCACGCCACAAATTTGCAATAATTTCTCCATCACATCTTCGAAACGTAATCCCCCGGATATCAGTCAGAGTCTCATCGATTTCTTCTAATTCGGGCTTCCCGGCGCTCTTCGGATTTCTCACTTCTGCCGGAGCGCATTCGATGTCTGCATACGCCTTACAAATATCGGCAAAAGTCTCTTCTCCTTCCCCTTTCATGACACCCTTTATCTGAGGCAGGCGTTCTAATACCGCTTCTGCATCATAGGACACCTCCGGTCCGCCCACCCAGATATCCGTACCCGGAAGAAGCTTTTTTATTTCCTTTATCACCATCTCCACATAGGCAATATTCCAGATATAGCAGGAAAAACACAGCTTGTCCGGCCGACGCCGGTAGATATCCTTAAGAATATCGTCTGTCTGCTGGTTGATGGTATATTCCGCCACATCAATCTGTATCCTGGCATCTTTCAAATATTCCTTTGCATACATACAAAGACTATGAACCGCAAGACTGGAATGTATGTACTTTGCGTTGATTGCCGCAAGCAGTATCTTCATAAAAATCCTCCATCCTCTGCACGCCAAGAGAAATCAGCGAAGCTGATTTCCCGGCTCGCACTTATTCATTTAACTTACAACGGAAAATTTCTGGTAGTATGTTTCCGCCATCTCAGCACTTACAGAAAATCTACGCTCCAATTTTTCAAGAATCCGCTCCTTGGATATTCCTTCCTCTAAATTATCCTGTACAAAAATTCTTATTCCTTCTTTTCTTCCCTGTATTTTAACATACCCAAAATCACTTGTAAATCTGTTTGAAACTGGTTTACTTCCGCAAGATTTCCCGCATCCACCAGATTGATATGATAATTTGATATATACTTCTGCATGAATATGTGCGACGGGTCTTCTTCTGTGGCTGTTTAAGCAAGAGTGTTCAACCACTTGTGATTATTATGATGTAGTGTTATAATTTATCGCGAACCAAATAACAATACAATAAAGCGAGGTATTAGAAAAATGAAAAAGGATTTAGGTCTGGTACAGGCAGTTTATCCAATGCCTGTGTTAATGGTTGCTACATATGATGAAAATGAAAAAGTCAATGTAATGAATGCTGCATGGGGACAAATTTGCGATGAAGATAAAATTATTCTTTTTATCGGCGAAGGCAAAAAGACATGGCTGAATATTAAGGCAAACAAAGCATTTACCGTATCACTTGCAGACGAAGCCCACGTCGATGTGGCAGACTTTTTCGGTATCGCATCAGGAAATAAAATGGATGATAAATTTGAGAGAACCGGATATCACGACACAAAGAGTGATAAAGTCCATGCTCCTATCATTGAGGAATTCCCGGTTGTTATGGAATGTGAGCTTCTTGAATTCCTTGAGACAGACTATGTTTCAGGAATTGTCGGAAAAATCGTTAATGTGAAGGCTGAAGAAAGTGTTCTTAGTGAAAACGGAAAGGTTGACCCTGTAAAATTAAAAGCTCTCACCTTCGACCAGTTTCAACATGGTTACTATACAACAGGTGAGAAGATTGCGAAAGCATGGGATGCCGGCACTAAATTATTAAAATAAGAAGAACCCCTGAAATGCAAGTTCCGAAAGGCACACATTTTCAGGGGATATTTTTATTTTTATTTTCATTTAGCAACTTACTAACTGAAAATTATATGATTGAATACCCAGCGTGAGCAAGGATCTCTAACGCCTTATCGAAATTCTCTTTTTTCACAAGAATATAATCTGTGTTATATGTAGAAACCGCAAATATTCCGATCTGATTATCCGCAAGAATCGTCGCAATCGGAGCGAGTATTCCGATCAAAGAAAAGTCCAGAACACCTTGAATTCTGAATGCTTTCCAGCCGTCATCCCGTTCCTCCGCATCCAATGGTGCATGCTCAGTCATGCATACCAGCGAAAGTTCTTCATCGGTTTTCCCAATAAAGAAAAATTCATCTGCCAGTATCCCCGGAGATAATTCCTTAACTTTACATACTGACAGTTCATATGGCATCTTCTTTAATTCCATTATTTTTTCCCTCCAAATTTATTATACCCCTGTTCTGGACGATTTATCAACCCCATAGACACAACTGTCAATATTACCCACACTTTTGGCAATATGAATAACAAAACAGCCTTCAATACCATAATCGCAAGAAATTATCACTTTAGAATTCACTTTAGAATTCTGCACTGAATCTTTCCCACACTAATTGACATTCTCTTTAAAATAGTTTAAAATAAAGACTCGTGCAGCCGGGGTGTTAGCGGTACCTTGTACCTGCAATCCGCTATAGCAGGGGTGATGTTACGCAGAGGGCATTGGCTTGTGAAGCTGCCCCCGGTAAGTGATGTTGAGGCTTTGGTCTCACGCGACGGAAATCTGTGAACCGTGTCAGGTCGGGAACGAAGCAGCACTAAGCAGAACCTTTCGGGTGCCGTGAGGGTGCTGGGGCTGAGTTAACTGCCGGGGTAACGTTCAGGGGCTTTTGTTCGAAGCGTAACGCACGAAAATAAAATTTATTTTTCAGACAATCATCGATAGATTTATAATTTTTCTTGTACAAATTCCAAGAACAATTCCATCATTTCAAGAAAATACATCATACATACCAGCACAAAAACAAAGTACATTGATAATATATTTAATAAGACAGCCGATAGGGTGTATCCACCGCTTCCGAGTCTTGCGGAAGGAGTGGTTATCTATGAGTACTTATGAAGAAATGCAGATTATTGTCAACATCGCGATTTTAATTGTAACCATTTTGACATATTCACATAGAAAATAGCACCCCAGCCCGGCAAAGCTTTAAGGTGCTATTTCTTTAATTTCTTATAAATGTGCCGGAAGCGGATAGGTTAACTCTATCGCATCGGCTGTCTTGTTAAGCATATTATAGCAGATATACTTAAAATGTCAAATATAGTCAATCATATATCTTTTAACACTCCTGAAAACAACCTGGCATTCTTTTGTTTATAATTTTTTCTTGTATATGTTCCAAGAATAATAGTTTTTGTATCTTTTTTCTGCCTGATCCTCCAAGGTACATTGATAACCTAATAAGGCTTTACACCTTTTTTATTTTCGAGGGGGGATGACCTTTTCACGTATGAACCATTATGAAAAACTCTGGAAGAAAAAGGAACCTTACACAGAATGCACATTGATAATTGAATAAGGGCTTTACACTATGATATAATACCACTTGAAAAGGTGGTGATAGAAAGTGCATACATGTGAAGAAATGACAGGAAAAGAAATTGTAAACCTCATTAGAAAACTACGTGAAAAAAATATGACAAGTGACGAAATACTTGAAATAATCGAGTATATAGAAACTCACGACCCGAAGGAAGAAAATTATAAGTAAATCATAGTAACCAGATAAATCATCTAAAGTGTAAAGTCTTTATTCGATTATCAATAAAGGCTTTACACTTTTTCATGAATCCTTCCTTTTTCAACCCTTCTTCTTTTCTCTCAATTCTTTAAAAAATGATTTCATCATCTGGCTGCACTCCTCTTCCAGCACACCTGTCGTAAGCTCGACCTGATGATTGAACTGCTCCATTTGAAGAAGATTCAATATCGAACCAGCACACCCGGCTTTCGGGTTCATACACCCAACTACAACTCTTTTCATCCGGGACTGTACAATCGCGCCCGAACACATCTGGCAGGGCTCCAGAGTTACATACATAACACAGTCCTCCAGCCGCCAGTCGCCCATCTTCTTACTCGCCTTTTTAATCGCAATCAGTTCCGCATGTGCAAGTGTATTTTTATCTATCGTCCTGCGGTTATAACCCCGCCCGATAATCTTATCTTCATATACGATCACACACCCAATCGGCACCTCACCAAGCGCATATGCCTTCTTCGCCTGTTTGATCGCTTCCTTCATATATTTTTCATCTGTATACTCCATAAATTCTGCCCCATTACGTTTTTATATTTCTACATCACCGGACGCCGAACCTGACGGCACCAGTATCCGAATCTTTCTCTTTCATTACATTCCTCTGCACACAGAGTCAGACCCGTTTCCTCTCTGTCTATAAATTCCGGGAACCCAAATGCTTCTGCCGCCTTTTCTTCTTTCTCATGATAAATGCCGGGAACTCCAAGCTTTAATATATTGCCATCATCAATAAGCGCCAGATGCCTGTAGTTATAATACCCATGCAAAAGAAAATTATTATTGGCAAGCCGCCACTCACAACGTGGCAACATGGAGATTTCCCTGCGCTGGATCTTTGTCACTTTACATCGCTGCCTCGGGCCTCCCGCTTCCTCCGAAGATTCTATTTCAAGTCCTTCCGCCCGAGGAGGAATCGGTTCTCCTAACAGCATTTCCGACTGCTGCCTCTCCTCCGACATTCTCTCCTCCGGAGACTGCCCCTCTGGCTGGGACTCCTGCGACTGCTGCGACTGCGGCGGTTCCTCCCCCGGCATCCGCCCCTCTTCCGACAGCTGCTCCTCTGGCTGGGGCTCTTCCGGCATCTGCTCCCCTGACTGCCGCTTTTCTTCCGGCAACATTTCCGGCTGCATCTGTTCCTGCCAAATCACCATATTTTCTACATCAACAGGTCTTTCCGCATCCCACACTGCCGCAAACCGGCGCCCCTGCAGGTTTTCCAACAGAACACCGTCAATCTTTTTATAATTTTCCTCTGTTCCAACATCCTCCGGCGTATACCTAAGCCGATAATTAATTGCAGGGCCATCCGAACCGATCTGTCCCTGCAATATTTTAATAAATCTTTTGTTCTCCTCATAGAACAGATATACCGAAAGGCTGTCCCCGCCGCTCACACGCATTCCCTTTCCGTGAATATGTATGATTCCTTCCATATCATCCTGTTCTACCTTTACAAAGCCTACGTTGCGCGAACGCATTCCCTGTTCATATTCATACAGATAACGAATAAAACGCTTCAAATCTCCACATCCCATATCGTGTCATTTACCACAATCTATTCCGTTATCCTCCAAAAAATACCAGTAAAATCAATTATATGATTCCTTTTAGCTCCTGATACAACCGTTTCGCATAGCTGTCTGTCATACCGCACACATAATCCGTCACAAGCAGAAGCCTTAAATATAATCTTTCTATTTCAGACTTTCCTTTTGCATGGTAATGATATGCTCTCTTATAATTACTGGAAATAAAAGAAATCATCCGTAAATCTATAGAATCCGGTTCTTCTTCTCTGTCATCATATTTGATAGCCGCCGTCACAAATTTATCCATAAGGTAATCAAGAATCGCCGCCTCAGCCACCTCCATACGGTAAATGCTTTCTGAAGTAAATACTTCCCTGTAAGCAAGGTCACCCAGCAGCTTCATAAGTCTTTCAGCAAAAGTATGGTAAAACAAATCATAACGATACTCGCCCTTCATAATTTCTGTATAATTCGACGTAAAACCAAAGGTAGCACAATTAATAAGAAATCCTTGCACTCTTACAATCCAGTTCTTAATCGCATACTCTTCCGGATTTGATATCTGTTTTTCCTTCCCGCGCATATATAATTCTTCCAGCTTATCCGCAGGCTTAAATGTATTAACATCCCCCACGCAGGAGGACTGAATCACTTTCAATTCCTCCAGCAATTTGTGATAAGTGAGAAATCCTTTCACAAATGCATCTTCAATATCTGCCGTCTTATAAGCAATATCGTCAGCCGCTTCCAAAATATATGTAAGCGGATGTCTTGCGCCCATTGTCCCGGTCTCTCTCTGGATTTCTTCAAATATTTCCGCGTCCGCATAATAATATCCCATTTTCTTCTCTTTGATATCGCCGGATTTTTCACGAATCTGCGTAGAAGCAACCGGATATTTCACAATGGTATTTAAAAGGGCATATGTCAGATTCATCCCCTGTTCATCCACAAGAAAATGCAGCTTTGTCACAAGCCGCAACGCCTGTGCATTTCCCTCAAAATGATAAAAATCCTCCCGCATCTGCGGTGTCAGCGCCTGATCAACTGCCTGACCATGAAAGGTAAGGCGCGGAAGATTTCTCCGAAACCATTCTCTGATTGCTGTTTCACCAAAATGTCCAAACGGCGGATTCCCAATATCATGAATCAGACCCGCACACTGAAGAATGTTACAGATATCCTCTTTCATCTGCGGTGTAAAAGCGGCATCCTTCCTGTAAACTAAAATATTTTCTCCAATATTCTGCCCTAAAGATTTGGCAAAAGAAGATACTTCTAATGAATGTGTCAGCCTTGTCCGAATAAAATCACTTTTATCAAGCGGAAACACCTGCGTCTTATCCTGTAATCTACGAAATGATGCGCTTCCGATAATCCGATGGTAGTCCTTCTCAAACTCGCTTCGCAGGTCTGTACTCTTTGCATATTTATTTTTATTTGCTGTTCCGCGGCTTCTCTTTGTTGATAACAGCTGTTCCCAGTTCATTGTCTTCTCCTTGCTCTAATCCAGATATATCGGCTCCTCGTAATCTTTTCCAAGCAGCGCCTTTTTTCGCTCCTGATATCCCAGGAATGCCCACTCTGTCATGTCTGTCCATTTATGATCCATCCGGTCATATACTTGTACATAACCGATTCTCTTCGGATGCATTCTCACACTATTCGATTCATATTCCCTTCCAGTGTAAGGATTGATATCGCCAATCTCATTATCCTCTGGTATTCCCAGCGGATCTGTCTCTTCTTCATAATACTCATCTGCGTAGGCTTCATCCGCGTAACTTTCTTCTGCATAAGTTTCATCCGCATAACTTTCTTCTGCATAAGTTTCATCCGCATAGGCTTCATTCGCATAGTTTTCTTCCGCATAAACCTCTTCTACAGATGCTCCTTCTGCATAACTTTCTTCCGTATCTTTTATCGGCTCCGGTTCCGGCTCTGTTGCCGTAGCTTCCTTCGAACGATTCTTGTCAGATGCTTTTCCGCCTGCATTCTTCCTGTGACGCTGCAGATAGGCACGCCAGCCCCTCACCTTCTCTTCCGCCGGTTTCTTCGGAGATTCCTGCGCTTCCATCTCATCCAGTTCTTCATTAATCTTCAGAAGCTCTCCGATTGTAATATCACGTTCATTCTCCTCCGGCTCTTCATATGACCGGACTTCTTCCTGCTTCTGTATCTCCCCTGCTTCTGCCTGAATCTCCTGCGGCACTTTCGCTTCTTCCGGTACCGCTCCCTCCTGCGGGATTAACACTTCTTCCGGTATTGATTGCTCTCCCAATATCAGTTTCTCTTCCGGCGCCGGCTTCTCTTCAGTCCTCTTTACCTGTACAACCGGAACACTCTCTCCAAGTATATCTAACTGAAATGGACATTCCAGTATTCCCGCAATCATACGCATATCCTGCTCCTGAAAATTATCTCTGGATAATCTCTGCGTAAGATTCTGCCGGGACATCTTTTTCCCGGTTCTCTCTTCAATCAATTCCGCAAGCTCCTTGATCGTCATACCCTTACGCTTAAGAATGACTTTCACCTGCTCCCCAAATGTTAACTCAAGCATTTTATAACCTCCTATTAATTTTTTACATCTCCACGTAATTATTATCCCCCAAAGGCTTATCTTTTGTAAACTATTTTATTGCTTGATAAACCTTTACTTTTCTATTTTAACAAATAGACTTTTTTACGTCAACAGGAAAAGAAGAACTGACCATTGACAAACGCCTCTCCTTACCATTATTATTAAAGTTGGTTTAAAGTATCTTTTTATATACAAATATATTTACACAATATAGATACAGACAAGGAGTGAACGACATGATTATTGTATTAAAACCACATACAACAAAACAAGATATTGCCCGCGTAGAAAACATGGTCAAAACACGCGGACTTGACACACATATTATTGAGGGTTCCGATATGACCGTCATCGGATGTATCGGTGATACGACCCGGATTGATATGAAATTATTCGAAGTTGATTCTGCAGTTTCCAAGGTTATGCATGTACAGGAGCCTTACAAGCTCGCAAGCCGTGCGTTCCATCCAGAAGACTCCATGGTGGATGTATCCGGAGTCAAAGTCGGCTGCGGACATCTGGCGCTTATAGCCGGGCCCTGCTCCGTAGAGTCAACAGAACAGGTTATTGAAATCGCAAAGGCAGCCAAAGCTTCCGGCGCAAATCTATTAAGAGGTGGCGCGTTCAAGCCACGTACAAGCCCCTATTCTTTCCAGGGCATGGGTCTTGCCGGTCTTGATATCTTATGTGAAGCCCGAGAGGCAACCGGACTTCCGATTGTAACAGAGCTTATGTCAACAGAATACCTGGATATTTTTAATGAAAAGGTAGATTTAATTCAGATTGGCGCACGTAACATGCAGAACTTTGACTTGTTAAAACAATTAGGTCAGGTGGAGCGTCCGATTCTTCTAAAGCGAGGATTAAATGCAACTTACGAAGAATGGTTTATGTCCGCAGAATATATTATGGCTGCCGGAAATGAAAATGTTATCTTGTGCGAGCGTGGTGTACGTACTTTTGAAAGCTATACCAGAAATACTCTGGATCTGCAGAGCATCCCGGTTGTCCGCAAGCTCACACATCTTCCGATTATCGTGGACCCCAGCCATGCAGGCGGCAAATGGTGGCTTGTAGAGCCAATGGCGAAGGCCGCAATTGCTGCAGGAGCTGACGGTCTTATGGTGGAAGTTCATAACAATCCGGAATGTGCGCTGTGCGACGGCGCCCAGTCATTAAAGCCTGAAAAATACGATGCCTTAATCAAACAAATCTCTGGTATCGCACAGGTCATCGGAAAAACATTATAAGATTAAGATAAAGAAGGCATTGATATGAAATTATATGTAGACCTTGGAGAAAAAAGCTATCCGATTTATATCGAGAATCACTTACTGGACAAAGCTTCTGAGTATATTGCAGATACATTTTCCGGAAGAAAGATTATGATTGTATCGGATGATAACGTATATCCGCTTTACGGAGAAGATTTGAAGGCTTCCCTGTCAGAACACTTTGAATGTCATTCTCTGGTTCTGCCCCACGGCGAATCCACAAAGAATTTTCAAAGCCTCCCGGAAATCTACACTGCCATGCTGGAATCAAAAATGTCAAGAAGTGACCTGGTCATTGCTCTTGGCGGCGGTGTTATCGGAGATTTGACCGGATTTGCCGCTGCCAGTTATTTAAGAGGCGTCAAATTCATTCAGATTCCCACCTCTCTGCTTGCTCAGGTCGATTCCTCTGTAGGTGGAAAAGTTGCAGTTGATTTACCGCAGGGCAAAAATCTTGTCGGTGCATTTTACCAGCCTTCTCTGGTACTCATTGACCCGCTTGTACTGGACACACTTCCGGAGCGGTTCATTAATGATGGTATGGGAGAGGTAATCAAATACGGATGCATCAAAGATGCTGGTTTATTTGCATCACTGGAAGCACACCATTCCTTTGAGGATTTGAAAGAGGATTTACCGGAAATCATTTACCGCTGTGTCGACATCAAACGGATGGTTGTAGAAGAAGACCAGTTTGATACCGGAGAGCGTATGCTTCTTAATTTTGGACACACACTCGCTCACACGATCGAGCAGTATTATCACTATAAACGGGAGAGCCACGGTGAAGCCGTTGCAATCGGCATGTACCAGATTACAAAGCTCGCCGAAGAGAAAGGTCTTACCCCTCACGGAACTGCCGCACGCATCCGTGGCGTCCTTGAGACTTACGGACTTCCCTGCGAATGCGCTCTTCCGCTGAATTCACTGATTGAAGCCATTACCTTGGACAAGAAAAATCTGGGCGGCCGGCTAAATATCGTCTTACTTCATGAGCTCGGAGACAGCTATGTATACCCGACCTCTACCGTCTTTTTTACAGAAGGCCACGCAGATACGATTATATAGACAACAGGAAGGAGACTATTATGAAATTAAAAGGAAAGACAGCCATTGTCACCGGAGCCGGAAAGGGAATCGGACGTGAAACTGCACTGGCAATCGCCGCAGAAGGCGCCACCGTTGTATGCGTCGCAAGAACCCAGTCTGATCTGGATGCGACGGTACAGATGATAGAAGAAAACGGCGGAAAGGGAGTGGCACTTGCACGTGACCTGACAGATGCCGAACAGGTACAGTCTATGGTGGACACCGTTTTCACACAATACGGCCACATTGATATCCTGGTTAATAATGCCGGCGGATATCCATCCGAAATCTATGATAAAGTAAGTAAACAGGCAATCAAAATCTGGGAATGGAGCGAAGCCCAGTGGGATCAGATTATCAAAACGAACTTAAAAATCCCCTTCCTCTGTATTAACAAGGTTGTACCGGTTATGATAAAGCAGGGGGGCGGCGATATCGTAAGCATCTCATCCCGCATGGGCCGGATTGCTTCCCAGATGGGCGCATACGCTGTCGCAAAGGGCGGCATTGTAACCCTAACCAAAACAACCGCTATCCAGACTCAGGAATATGGAATCCGGGCAAATGCAGTTGCTCCAGGAATTGTAGATACTCCCGGACAGCGTGTATATAATCACAATGTCGGACAAGACGATATCAAAATGGGCGATGCAGGTTCTGTGGCAAAAGCAGTTATGTATCTTCTGTGTGATGCACCGGACGTTATGACCGGACAGGTTCTTGACCTGTTTACAACCGTATAATGACAGAAAACCAGGGCAGCCACCACTTTGACTGCCCTTTGTCATACTTTGTTCACAATTTTTTTTCATTTTAAACACAGTTTCATCACACTTTCTGCGTATACTATAATTGTTCGAAAGAACAAACAATTTTCTTTTTCATAACTTTTTCCTCAGGACTGCTGTAAATGCAGTCCTTTTAAATTGTCTCCTTTGGTAATTCTGATGCTCCGTCCATCCAAAATACCCCTATGATTCCTCCCGGCTGCTGTCTCCGGTCGCATAGTCTATCTCAATTCCCGGCTGCGCATTAAACACAAACACATTAAAGGAAATCTCATCATCCTCCACTGATTGTGCTTCCATCTGCACGCCGCTTGCAACAAGATTATTTCCCTCATAAACCGGAGTTACCCGGAACAATACACTGTGCCCCGTCTCTTCTATATATTCAGCTACTTCATTTTCAAACGGCAGCATACCCTCCACATTCATATAACGTGTTCCGGTTATCAGATTCTTTTCATTGGCATTCTCGCCTGTAAGCTGATAGCCAATCAGATGGCAACGATTATAAAGGTATTTGCCATCCACCTCTTCATACTTCACCGTATGCCACCCGGAAGGCTTTACCTGTCCGATTGAGCCCCTCTCCTCGTCCGGCATCATATCCTTGTCTATTTTGGCCTCTGCATAGCCACAGCGCCCCAGCGCGTCCATCTCACTATAATATTCGTAAGGCTCTGCCTCTTTTTCATTCTCATCAAAGGACGGCTGATTATCATTTACCGTCACATAAGGTTCTCCGTCATATTCCGGAATTTCACTAAGATTGCTTACATTTTCCGTATTTCCGAAAGAACCGGAATCCCCATACTGATTATAGGATGTAATCGCAGCAACAGCCACAGCAGCGGCCAGTACAATCTTAACCAGAAGCGATTGTTTTGAATTCACCCGTTTTTTACTTCTTCTACTCATGATAACTCCAATGTAAAATATTTTCCGACGTTGTTTTCAGCCGGAGTACGGTCTGATTTAATTTCTCTGCATCTTTTTGAAGATTTTTGCTTTTAGCAAGCCCTTTTATACGTCTCTCTGCCTCCGCACAGTCATTCTTAAGCTGCATCTTACAGGTGAGATCCAGATAAAGACCCGGTTTCTTCATACGGCTCCTGGTCTCGTCTACCAGTGTCTGCGCCTTCACAACCAACAGTTTTACCTCTGTCGGCAAATCGTTCATTTTTCTCATGTCATGCATTCTAACCACCTCGCCAAGTGTTCACATTTTACCATAAAGGCATATGTTCTCACTAGGCTCGTGTAATACCTCGCCAAGTGTT